>CAZYLP010000008.1:0-32485 GCA_964648345.1 uncultured Planctomycetota bacterium | reverse complement strand
ATCTCGCCGTTGAAGACGATCCAGACCGTGCCGTCCTCGTTCGAGAGCGGCTGCGCCGCGGCGTCCGTCGTGTCGATGATCGCGAGCCGGCGGTGCCCGAGCCCGACCGAGCCGTCCACGTGCGTGCCGCGCCCGTCCGGGCCGCGGTGAGCGATCACGTCCGTCGCGCGGTCGAGGAGCGCCTCGTCGACCCGCCGGTCACGATCGAAGTGGAAGACCCCCGCGATCCCGCACACAGGCCGCGATCATAGCCCCCGCACGAGCCGCTCGCGCCAGGTCTCGAGGACGAGGAGAGCCCAGATCTGGCGCGGGTCGGCGCGTCCTTCGCGGTGCGCCTTCACGAGGAGAGACACGCCCTCCTCGCGGAGGAGTCCGCCCGCACGGATCCGGTCCGGCGCGAGCGTCTCCTCGACCCACGAGAGGAGCGGTCCTCTGAGCCAGCCCGCGAGGGGGACGCCGAAGCCCTGCTTCGAACGATCGACCACCTCGGGCGGCACGAGCTCGCGCGCGAGGGCCTTGAGCACGCGCTTCGTCTCGAAGCGGCGGAACTTCAAGTCGTCCTCGAGCGAGAAGGCGAGCGCCATGACGCGCGGGTCGAGGAACGGCGCGCGCGCCTCGAGCGCGCACGCCATGGTCGCGCGGTCGACCTTCTGGAGGACGCCGTCCTGGAGATACGTGGAGAGATAGACGGCGGCCTGTCGATCGAGCTCGCCCTTCGCGAGCTCCCACGCGCGCTCGGTCGGTGCGTGGAGGGCCTCCTTCACCTCGGGGACGAGGAGCGCGCCCACGTCCTCGGGCGTGAAGGAGCCGAGCCACGCCTGGAGCCGCACGCTCGCGGGGGACTTGGCCCCGCGGAGGAAGCGCTTCAAGCGGAACTCGAGGCTCATGCGCTTCTCGGAGCGGGGGACGAGGGAGGCCGCCTTCTCGAGCGTCCGGTGCGCGAAGCGGGGGACGAGCGCCGAGTAGAGCCGCGCCGCGCGCCACGCCTTGAAGGGGTCGTAGCCCATGAAGAGCTCGTCGCCGCCGTCCCCTCCCAGCACCACGGTCACGTCGCGGCGCGCGAGCCGCGCGACGAGCCACGTCGGGAGGATCGAGCTGTCGGCGAGCGGCTCGTCCTGGTGCTCCAGGACGCGGGGCAGCGTCTCGAGGAGGACCTTCTCGGAGACGACCTCCTCCGTGTGCCGGGTCCCGAGGTGCTGCGCGACCTTCCGCGCGTGCGAGGACTCGTCGTAGGTCCGGTCCTCGAAGCCGATCGCGTACGTCCTGAGCTCCTTCACGAGGGGCCGCGCGAGCGCCGCGATCGTCGAGCTGTCGACGCCGCCCGAGAGGAAGACGCCCAGGGGGACATCGGACCTGAGCCGGAGCTTGACCGAGTCGGTGAGCGCGGTGCGGAGCTCCTCCTTCGCCGCTTCGAGGCTCAGGGGACGCTTGGGCTCGAAGGCGGGCCGCCAGTAGCGCCACGTCTGCGTCTTCTTCGTCTCGAGATCGAGGAGGAGCGCCTCGCCGCCTCCGAGCTTCGCGAAGCCCTCGAGCGCGGAGTCGGGCGCGGGGACGTAGTCGTAGCAGAGGAAGCGCGCGACCCCGAGCGGCGAGGGCGCGAGCTTGCCCGCCTCGGAGAACGCTCGGAGCTCGCTCGCGAAGAGGAAGCGCCCGTCGAGCCAGCCGTAGTGGAGCGGCTTCTCGCCGGCCCGGTCGCGCGCGAGGAGGAGCGTCTTCTTCCTCGCGTCGTAGAGGGCGAGCGCGAACATGCCGTTCAGGCGCTCGAGGACCTTCTCGCCCCACTCCTCGTAGCCGCGGAGGATCACCTCGGTGTCGGACGCGGTCCTGAACGTTCGCCCCTTCGCTCGGAGCTCGTCTCTCAGCTCGACGTAGTCGTAGATCTCGCCGTTGAAGACGAGCTGGAGCGCGCCGTCTTCGGACGCGAAGGGCTGCGACGCCGCATCGGACAGATCGATGATCGAGAGCCGCCGGTGCCCGAGCGCGAGCCGCTCGTCCGAGAAGACGCCCTTGCCGTCGGGCCCGCGATGCGCGAGGCGGTCGCGCATCCTCTCGACGAGAGCGCGCGCGTCGCGTCCGGTGGCGCCGGCTATCCCGCACATAGAGCCCTCGCGACGGCGCGCGCGGCGAGGACGGCACGACCCGTGACTCCGAGCCGCCAGCGCGCCGGCCGCGCGAGCTCGGTGAAGAGCTTCGAGTAGGCGTCGGCGGTCCGCTCGAGGTCGTACTCGCGCGCGCGCTCGCGGCCCTGCGCCGAGAGCCGACCGGCGAGCGCGCGATCGTCGAGGAGCCGCGTGATCTCCCTTGCCAGCGCTGCCTCGTCGCCCGGCGGGACGAGGAGCGCCTCCTTCTCGTGGCGAGCCACGTCCTTCGTCCCCGGGATCTCCGTCGCGACGGTCGGCGTCCCCGCGGCGAGGGCTTCCAGGAGCGCGTTCGGAAGCCCCTCGCTCGCGGACGGCAGCACGAAGACCTGCGCCCGCGCATGGAGGAGGGCGACGTCGCTCCGCGGCCCGAGGAACCGGACGCGCTCCGAGACGCCGAGCTCCCGGGCCAGCGCCTCGAGCGCGCCCTTCTCCTCGCCCTCGCCCGCGAGCTCGAGCTTCGCGCGGGGGACCCTCGCGATCGCACGCAGCAAGACGTCGAGTCGCTTCTGCGCGTTGAGGCGCCCGACGTAGAGGACGAGCCCCGTCTCCTCGTGCCGCGGCCCGGCGAACGCGGCGAGGTCGACGCCGTTCGGGATCCAGACGATCTTCGCCGCGTCGAGGCCGTGCGCGATCGCCTCCTCCTTCAGCGCGTCCGTCATGCAGACGTAACGGTCGAGCGCGCGGAGCTCGTCGCGGCGCGCCGTCCCCATGACGCGGAAGTCCCCGTGCTCGCCCGAGCACGCGAACTTGCAGACGACGGGCGTGCTCGTCGGCCGCGCGATCCGCGCGGCGTGGAGGCCGCAGCGGTAGTGGACGGCGTAGATCACGTCGACGCCGCCCGCGCGCGCGAAGAGCGCGCGGGCTGCCGCCTCGAAGAAGGGCGTCCGCGTCACGGGGACGCGGTGGACCTCGACTCCCGGGAGGTCCGTCTCGTGCGAGCCGTAGCGCGACCGCTCGATCGTCGAGACGCACACGACGCGGTGCCCGCGCGCGACGAGCCGCGGCGCGAGCTGGCTCGCCTGCCGCTCCATGCCGCCCTTCGCGTCCACGTTGTAGAACACGAAGCCGACGCTCGGAGTCACCCCCAAATGCCTCACCCGGGCGCTCCGATTGTAGACTGCTCGCTCCATGAAGGTCCTCGTCACGGGCGCCGCGGGGTTCATCGGATCGCACACCGTCGAGGGTCTCCTCGCGCGGGGCGCGAAGGTCGTGGGCCTCGATTCGTTCGACGATTACTACGACGTGCGGCGGAAGCGCGCGAACCTCGAGGCGATCGGCGCGCGCAAGGGCTTCGACTTCGTCGAGGGCGACTTCCGCTCGGCGGAGGACTGCGCGCGCGCCCTCGACGGCGTGGACGTGGTCGTCCACCTGGGCGGCCGGCCCGGCGTGCGCGCGTCGATCGAGGACCCGCGTCGGACTTACTCCATGAACCTCGAGGGGACGCTCACGCTCCTCGAGGCCATGCGGGCCCGCGCCTTGAAGCGGCTCGTCTTCAGCTCGACCTCGAGCGTCTACGGCGGCGACGCGCCGCTCCCCTTCCGCGAGGAGCAGCCCTCCTCGCGGCCGCTCTCGCCGTACTCCGCGAGCAAGCGCGCGTGCGAGCTCTTGATCGCGAGCTACGTCGAGCTCCACGGCCTCGGCGCCTACATGCTCCGCCTCTTCACGGTCTACGGCCCGCGCGGCCGGCCCGACATGTCGGTCGGCAAGTTCGTCGAGTCGGCGCTCGCCGGCCGCCCGATCCCGCTCCACGGCGACGGGTCGGTCACGCGCGACTTCACGTACGTGGACGACATCGTCCGCGGCGTCGTCGCCGCGGCGGAGAAGGTGAAGCCGGGCGACCTCGAGCTCGCGAACCTGGGCGGCAGCGAGCGGAGCTCGGTCCGCGACATGATCGGCTTCGTCGAGAAGCACACGGGCACGAAGCTCGCGATCGACAAGAAGCCCCCCGCGCCGGGGGACGCGCCCACGACCTGGGCGTCCGTCGAGCGCGCCGAGAAGCTCCTCGGCTGGCGCCCCGAGGTCCGCCTCGAGGAGGGCGTCAAGCGCTCCGTCGAGTGGGCGCGCAAGGCGCGCGCGAAGAACCCCGAGATCTACGGCTGAGTAGGAGTACGGAGTTGATGCGGCGTTGGCAGCTCATGATCACCGTCGCAATTCTTGGCACGGTGAACGCCGTGTTCGCGGAAGACTGGAAGGGCTCCCACGCGAACGACGGACTCGTCAAAGACTACATGGCAAAGGGCCTCTCCAAGTCCGCCGCAGAAACGAAGGCGAAGGAGGCTGTCGACCAGCAGAAGAAGAAGGTCGAGAAGGCCCATCCCGGTCTCGGCGATGGGAAGTACTCCTATGACTGCTACCAAGACATCGTGGTCGGGACAGACGGTAAGCCACCGAACTGCTTCGGCGACGCTGCCAAGGGCGGTAAGGTCCGTTGGGAACCGACCGACGCGGAGCTCTCCAAGTGGATCAAGGCCGAGGGCTACGCTCCGGTGACGACGAACTGCCGCTGCGAGTGCGGCAAGCAGAAGATCGCGGTTTACATCCTCAAGCTCAAGTACCGCGAGGGCGCCGCCGCTCCGGTTCAGGAGATGCCGATCCCGATCCACATCGCAGAGGAGCAGGAAAATTGCAGCTGGCGGTCACGGATGGGTGATCTCGGGGTCTTCAGCCACGATCGGCCGGAGCAGCTTTGGTCGCGGCAAGAAAGTGCCGATATATTGGGCAAGGCGTACGCAAAGGGTGGCGGCGTCGACTTCGTGAGCTGCACCGTGGAACTGCGCTGCTTTGCGAAGAACCATGCACGACGGAACTTCCACGGTAAGCCGAACGGTCCACTCGACTGTGATTGAGGTGACCCGATGAAGTGCCGAGTCACGTCGCTCCTCACTGTGCTCATGTGCATGCTTCTCCCTGCCTGTGCGGATGCCGAAAAGCGGGACGAGAGTCGGACCGTAACGAAGCCCCAGATCGAAGGGCTGTCCGAGGAAGACGTCATCGTGAAGTCCGCTTCGGTGAGCGAAGCGACGATCAAGCAGTGGCTTCGCCACAACCCGTAGGTCGGCGTATCGAGTTCGAGTCCGTCAAGTTGTGAGAGTCCCCCGCCCGCCAACCGCCGCGCTCAGTGGCCGCGTTTTGGCCCACTTCGTGGCAAGAAAAGAAATCCTCGACCTATCCCCTGAACGCCCCGCGGTCCGCTCTCCACTTTCCTCGTAAGTCCCGCTCGGACCGGCCTCGAAAAGTGTTCTCACTCTCTCGGGCGGACGTTCCCTGTAATGAGGCGCGCGCCGCGCTCGTAGGTGAAGTAGGCCCACGCCCACTCGATCAGGACGACGATCCGGTTCCTGAACCCGATCAGGAAGAAGATGTGGATCAGGAGCCACGCCCACCAGGCGATCACTCCGGAGAGCTTCATGCCGAAGACGGCGGCGATCGCGCGCCGGCGACCGATCGTCGCGAGCGTCCCCTTGTCGCGGTACGAGAAGGGGTACGTCTTCCCGCCGTGCATGAGCGAGAGGATGTTCGACGCCGCGTGCGAGCCCATCTGCATGGCCGCGGGCGCGAGGCCGGGGACCGGCTTCTTGGGCTCGATCTCGAGGTAGGCGAGGTCGCCGACGACGAAGACGCGTTCGTCCCCCGGGACCCGGAGGTCCTTCTCGACGAGGACGCGGCCGGCGCGGTCGAGGGGGACGTTCAGGCTCTTCGCGAGCGGCGAGGCCTGGACGCCCGCCGCCCAGAGGACGCAGTGAGACGGGATCCGCTCCTCGCCGAGGCTCACGCCCTTCTCGTCGATCGCGGTCACGCGGGAACCCTTGCGGATCTCGACGCCGAGCGAGCGGAGCTGACGCTCGGCGCTCGCGGCGAGCTCCTCCTCGAAGATCGGGAGGATCCGGGGCAACCCCTCGAGGAGGATCACGCGCGCCTCGCGCGAGTCGATCCGCCGGAAGTCGCGGCGGAGCGCGTGCCGCGAGATCTCGGCGAGCGCGCCCGCGAGCTCGACGCCCGTCGGACCGGCGCCGACGACGATGAACGTGAGCCACTCCTTGCGGCGCTCGGCGGACTCCTCGCGCTCGGCCGCCTCGTAGGCGAGGAGGACGCGCTTCCGGATCTCGAGGGCGTCCTCGATCGACTTCAGGCCCGGGGCGAAGCGCGCCCACTCGTCCTTCCCGAAGTAGCTGTGGCTCGCCCCGGCCGCGACGACGAGGTAGTCGTAGTCGAGCTTGCTCCCGTCCTCGAGCTCGATCTTCCGGGCCGCGCGGTCGATCGCGCGCACCTCGGCGAGGAGGACGGTCGCGTTCGGCTGGTAGCGGAGGATCGAGCGGATCGGCCGCGCGATGTCGGACGGGTTCAGGACGGCCGTCGCCACCTGGTAGAGGAGCGGCTGGAACAGGTGGTGGTTCCGCCGGTCGAGGACGGTCACGTGACAGGGCGCGTGCGCGAGCGCCTGGACGGCGTAGAGACCACCGAAGCCGCCGCCGATCACGACGACGCGCGGGAGGATCGAGCTCATAGCACCGCGGTGCTCCCTCCGGTCGCCCTCATTCCTTGAGGACCAGCAGCCCGAAGAACGCCGGGCGGTGGAAGGTGAGCGGCGCGTGGGTCGGCGCCCAGCACATGAAGGTCGCCTGCTGATCGGCCGGACGCCGCGGCTCGACGCGGTAGAGGTTCGCGCGGAGGCGCGCCCCCGCGACCGGCCGTTGCTCGAGGCCGAGCGCGCGGCCCTTCATGTCCGCCCACGGGATCGCGAGCTCGACCGAGTAGCCCTTCGAGGGGGGCAGCGTCCGCGCGGCGGTCGCCGAGCCGACCGGGATCACGTCGAGCTCGCCCTGGACCTTCACGGCCGTCTGGAGGCGCTTGCTGTCCCAGCCCTGGAGGCCGACGAACTCCTCGCCCATGGTCGGCGCGGGGATCCACTGGGGCGGCACCGGCCAGTAGACGTAGAGGTCCTGGACGCGGTTCGCGGCCGAGACCTCGAACTCGTAGTAGGCGCGCTCGGCGGCGTCCACGTCGAGGAAGACCTCGACGCACGGCGAGGACGCGATGTTCGGGTCGTCGCGCGCGAAGTCGCGCGCCCACGCGTCGGCCGTCGCGCACTCGAAGCCGACGTAGAGCGCGGAGTCGTCCCAGAGGAGGCGCGCCTTCGTCTCGAGCTCGGGGCCGAGGGTCGCCTTCGCCATCTCGCGGAGCTTCTCGCCGCGCACGCCGGCGAACTGGACGTCGGCCAAGGGCGCGTAGCCGTGGAGCTCGACCTTCGCGGCGCCGGCCCACTCGGCGTCCGTCACGTCGCCGTCGATCGCGATCGCCGCCTTGGCGCGCGGCACCTCCGCGGTCGGGACCTTCTCGTGGATCGGCTCGCCTTCGAACTTGGGCGGAAGCTTGAGTCCTACATGCCACGCGACGAGCGCCGCGAGGAACGCGTGGATCGGGACGCTCCGCCGCCGCTCGTCGACCACGAAGTAGAGGACGAAGGTGAGCGCGAGGACCGCCGGCACGCCCTCGCGCGTCCCGAGCGTGTGGAAGGGCTTCCGGTTGTCGAGCATCTCCCAGGGGCGGTGGTTCGGGTAGTGGCCGAGGTCGATCCCGAGGAGCCACCAGACGAGGCCCGCGGTCAGGAGAAGGACGAGCGCCCAGCCGAGGTGCCGGGTGTTCGTCGATCGGACGGGCTCGTCGGCCCGCCCCGCCTCGTGCGCGCGGACGCGCGCGAACGTCGTGAGCGCGAGCGCGCCGAGCGAGGCGCCGCACGCGTCGAGGCACATGTCCGTCCAGTCGAGCCGCCCGCCGACCTCGCCCCAGTAGATGGACCAGTACTGGTGGAGCTCGTCGAGGAAGCCGAGGACGACCGTCGCGAGGAACGCGGCGCGCGCGCTCCCGGTCGCGATGCCGAGGAGGAACGCGAAGAGCGCGAACTGCGCGAAGTGGACGCTCTCCGACTGGATGCAGATCAGGTAACGGTTCGCGGCGAGGCAGCAGAGGAGAGAGACGCCCCACCGCGCGAGCACCTCGGGGAGCGCGGCGCGCCCCGGCGTCGAGGCGAGGAGCTTCCCGACCACGCCGACCGCGAAGAGGACGACGCCGGCTCCGATCGCGAGGAAGAGCCGCTGCTCCGCGAGCTGGCGGCCGTCCGGGCCCCAGTTGTTCTTCGCGTACTCGAAGTACTTCGCGAAGAGGAGGCCGACCGCGTCGTGCTGGATGACGCTCCAGCCCCAGAGCCCGAGCCCGAGGATGCCCGCGATCGCGCGCACGACGATCCAGGCCTTCGAGCGCGGCGCCGGCGCGGGATCCTTGGCGACCGGCGCGTCGAGCGGCTCCACGTGGCCTGCCTCCGGGTCGCCGAGCTTACCAGCTGGGCTCGATTCGTTTGGGTCCCGGCGGTGTACGATGCCGCGTCGGTTCGACCGCTCCCGCGGCGCTCCGTCGCCGGGTCTCGGCGCCGCAGGGCTTTCCGACCGGGTCCGTCCCTTGCGGAGCACCCGGACGGAAAGGTCCGGTGCCTCGTGAGCTTCTTCAAGTCCCTCTCGGTCGTCGTCCTCTCCGGCGCCGCGCTCGTGCTCGGCGTCGGGATCGCGGCCTACGAGACCGCACGACGACCCCAGCGTCTCCTCATCAAGTCGGGCGAGTCGGCCGCGGAGATCGCAACCATCCTGCCCCTCACGCCTCGCTGCGCGAAGGAGCCGGTGCCGTGCCCGATCGGGCTCCCCGGCGGCGAGAGCTCGATGACCGTGATCGATCAGGAGCTGCCCACGCCGGCGCCGCTCGCGCCGCTGCCGCCGCCCGAGCCCCTGGAGCCTCGCGTCTCGGGCGTCGTCCGCATGGACCGCGGCCCCGCCGCGCTCGAGGGCATGCTCCGCCGGATCGAGGCCCGGCGATCGCAGCGGATCCGCTGAGCACGCCTCAGCGAGTCGAGGCGCGCTCCTCGATCCGCTTCGCGACGACCCCCTCCCGGAGCTCCTCGAAGATGGAGGGAGACCGGCGCCTCAGACGGTCCAGGTGATCGCGCGCCTCGTCGAGCAGGCCAAGGTCCGCCGCGGCGAGGGCGAGGACCGCGTGGCCCTCGACCGTCGGCGTCGCCCCCTTCACGAGCGCGCGAGCCGCGGTGGGGTCGCCCTTGCGCCGGAGGACCTCGCCGCGGAGCGCGGCCGCGACCCCGTCCGGAGGCTGCTCGCCGAGGAGCGGTTCGATCTCGTCGAGACGCCCGAGCTCGAGGAGCGAGTGGATCACGCGGGCGGCGTCCCGCCAGCGGTTGTAGTTGAGCCGCGGTTCGCCGCGGGTCGTCTCGAGGCACGCGCGCCAGTGGCCGAGGGCCTCCGCGGTGAGGCGGCTCCGCGTCGTGGGGTCCGCCTCCGCCGCCGCGGCCCGCTCCGCGAGGCGTGCGTATCCGGACACGCACCGCCACCGGACCCGGAGCGAGTAGACCCGCTCCCAGCCCTCGGCAGGCGCGGCCGCGGCGAGGACGCGCTCCGCGGCCTCGAGGCGGGGCCGGATCTCGCGCGCCGTCTCGGGCATCGTCTCCTCGACCGCGCGACGCGCGACGAGCGAGAGGACACCCGCCGCCATGAGCGGGTCGTCGCCCTGGATCGCGCGAGCGGCGGACTCGAGCCCGGCCGCGTCCCCGAGCGGCCTCGGGTCCGTCTCCCACTCGTTCGCCTGGCGCAGCACCTCCGCGTAGACGAGGAGCTGCGGTGAGAGGCCCGCGCCGAACGCGTCGAGGAGCTCGCCCAGGACGCGCCGCCGCTCCTGGTGCATGCCGTCCACGACGCTCTCGCTCCGGATCGCCGCGCGGAGCGGGGGCTCGAGCGACGCCAGGACGAACGCGGGTGCGCGCGGGAGCTCGAGCGACCGGATGAGCTGCGCGACCTGGTGGGCCTTCGACGCGAAAACGGCGTCCGCCGCGGAGCCGCCGACCTCGGTGAGCGCGGTCGCGAGCGCGTCCGCGACCTCGAGCGCGCGCCCGAGGCTCTGAACCCGGGGGGCGGGGGCGACGCCCGCCCCCCGGAGGGCGGCGACGACCTCGGAGCGAACGCTCCCCGCGCCCTCCGCGCACGCGACGACCGCGAGGAGCCCGGCGAGCCACTTCGAGTCGGCGCGCCCCGAGCGCAGCTCGCGCGCGACGCCGATCGGGTCGCGCCCCTCGAGGCCGTGCGCGATCGCGTGACGCGCGAGCTCCTCCAGGTCCTGCGGAGCGCGCCGCCCGAGCTCGAGGAGGTCCTCGGCGTCGAGGGGCGCCTTCTTCCGGCGGCTCTCCACGACGCGGGCCCGGCGTCGCTCGAGGTCCGCGCGCGCTCCGTCCGCGCCGTCGTCCGGTCTCGCGCCGCCGCGCTCGAGTCGCCACGCCACGCCGGCGAGGAGCACGAGCGCGACGAGGAGGCCCGCGACGCCCGCGCGGAGCCGCGAGGGCCGCGGCGAGGACGCGGGCGCTTCCTCGCCGGCGAGGAGCTCCTCGAGGCCGCGCGCGAGCTCGGCGGCGGTCGGCCGCTCTCCAGGCTCGAGCGCCATGGCCCGGGCGCGGAGGCGCTCGAGCGCCTCCGGCGCCCCGGGGGCCGCCGTCGGCTCGCAGCGCCCGGTGAGCACGGCCGCGAGGAGGTCCTGGAACGTCGCCGGCGCGCGCGGCGGCCGGCCCGTGAGGCACTCGTAGAGGATCGCGCCGAGGCCGTACACGTCGACGGGGGCCTCGCCCCCGCCCGAGAAGGCCTCGGGCGCCATGTAGAGCGGCGTGCCGAGGATCGTCCCCGGGCGGGTGAGCGAGCTCGCGAGGTCCACGAACCGGGCGAGCCCGTAGTCCGCGACGAGCGCGGCGCCGTCCTCCGTGCGGAGGAGGACGTTCGCGGGCTTGAGGTCCCGGTGGAGCACGCCCGCCTCGTGGGCGCGCGCGATCGTGGCGGCGAGCTGCGCGACGATCCGCGCCGCTTCGCGCCACGGGAGGGTGCCGCCGCAATGGAGGCGCGCGGCGAGCGTCTCGCCCTCGACGAGCTCCATCTCGTAGGCGAGGTGCCCCTCGAGCTCGAACGCGGCGTGGATCTTCACGACCCCGCCGCCGCCGAGCTTCGCGAGCGCCTCGACCTCGCGGTCGAAGCGGCCTCGCACGCGCGCGTCCACGCCTCGCAATGCGACGACCTTGAGCGCCGAGATGCGGTCCAGCTCGACGTGCCGCGCCTTCCAGACCGTGCCGCTCGCGCCCTTTCCGAGGACCGCGATGAGCTCGAGCGGACCCACGCGCGCTCCGGGGACGAGGCGCTCGATGCGGGGCGGCGCCGGTGACGCCGGCATGGCGACCGCCCGACCGCACGAAGGGCAGCCCGCTCCGCCGTCGGCCGCGAGCGCGCGCGCTCCGCACGAGCACGTGACCGCGTGGCGCGACACGTAGAGGCTGACCGCCATGTCCTGGTGCGGGACGAGCGGCCCCTCGAGCGGGAGGCCGAGGCGGCGCCGCGCCTCGAGCTCGAGCTCGGGCTCAGCCACGAGGCCGGACGATCCCGTGGCGGACGATCTTGCGCGAGAGCGTCCCGCGGTCGACGCCGAGCGTGCGAGCCGCCTGCGCCTGATGCCACCCCGCGCGCTCGAGGTGGGCGATGATCGCGCGCCGCTCCACCTCGGCTAGTGTGCCCGCGAGCGCGCCACCAGGCGCTCCCTCCGATGAGCGCTCCTCCGCGGGGGCGACCGCGGACCGCGACAGAGCTCGCTCGACCTCGGCGAGCGAGACCGGACCCTCGCCCGCGATGCAGAGCGCGCGCACGACGTTCTCGAGCTCGCGCACATTCCCCGGCCACGCGTGGGACTCGAGGCGCGCGAGCGCCGCCGGCTCGAACGAGCGCGGCCGGACCTCCGGCCCCACCGTCTTCACGCAGTGCTCGAGGAGGAGCCGTACGTCGTCCGGCCGCTCGCGGAGGGGCGGCAGCTCGAGCTCGAACCCCGCGAGGCGGAAGAGCAGGTCCTGGCGGAAGGCTCCGCGCTCGACGAGAGCCCGGAGGTCGCGGTGGCTCGCCGCGACGACGCGGACGTCGACCGACCGGGGGTGGTCCGCGCCGACTCGCCGCACCTCTCCCTCCTGGAGCGCACGCAGGAGGGCGCTCTGGAAGGCGGCCGACATCTCGCCCACCTCGTCGAGGAACAGCGTCCCGCCGTGGGCGCGCTCGAGGAGGCCGGCGCGCACCGCGCCGGCGCCGGTGAACGCGTCCTTCTCGTGCCCGAAGAGCTCGGAGGGGACGAGCTCGTCGCTCAGCGTGCCGCAGTCGATCACGACGAACGGACTCGCCGCGCCGCGCCCGAGCCGGTGAACGGCGCGCGCGACGAGCTCCTTCCCGGTCCCGCTCTCGCCGCGGATGAGGACGTTCGCGGCGGTCGGCGCCACCCGCTCCACAAGCTCGAGGACCGCGAGGAGGGACGGGTCCGCCGTCACGACGTCGGGGTGCCGGCGCGCGACGGCCTGGAGCCGCGCCGTCAGCGGGCTCGCGGGCGAGAGCCGCGACTTCGCGCCCTTTCGCCGCGGCGGCGTCTCCGCCGCCGGAGACGCGTTCGCCCGGAGGAGCTCCGACGCGCGCGCGAGGCGCACGGCGAGCAGCGCGCCGTCGGCCGCGGCCTCGAGGAACGCCCCGTCGTCGACGCCGAACGAGCCCGGCGAGGTCGCATCGACGTAGAGGACGCCCGCGACGCCGCGGAGGGCGGGGAGCGGGACCGGGTCCGGCGGCGCGCCCGGCCGGCGGCGATCCACGTTCAGGGGGACGGAGAGCGCCGCGCGCAGCCTCAGGTCGCGCGCGCTCGTCGCCTGGGCGAAGGGGGGCGCGGCCGCGAGGTCGGGCACGAGGACCGGCTCGCGCGCTTCGAGCGAGCGCTCGACGACCGTCATGGAGACGGCGCGCTCGTCGGCGTCGAGGATGCGCCCGTCGCGGCCGAGCGCGAGCTCGGCGCGGAGCGCGCACCCGTCGTAGAGCATGAGCACCGCGCGGTCGGCGCGCGTCTCGTCGAGGACGGTGCGGAGGATCGTGTGGAGCGGCTCCGCTCCGCCGCGCGCTCCGATCGTCGCGAGCTCGCGCGAGATCTGGGCCAGGAGCTCGACCCTCGCACCGGGGCGCGGCGGCGCCGCACGGCGCACGAGGTGCTGCGCGTGCTCGGCGAGCGCGGCGCCGATCGCGTCCCCCCGCGCGCGGAGCACGGCGGCGACTCGACCGAGGAGCCCCTCGTCGCCGAGCCTCAGAACCCTCGGGAGCACCTCCTCGAGACGGACGAGCGCGGCACGTCCGTCGCCGAGCGCCACGTCGGCCGCGGCGAGGTGCGCGCCGCCGCGCGCCGCCGTCGCGTGGTCGTCCGCACGGAGCATGGCGAGCCCTTCGAGGAGCGCGACGCGGCCGCGTGACGGGTCGCGCGCGGCGACGCAGGCGGCGCCGAGCGCGACGGTGATGCGGCCCGCCGCCGGGCCACTCGCCGCGCGCGCGACGAGCGGCAGGAGGCGATCGACGACCGCGCTCGCCTGCGCGGGCTGCGCCACGAGCAGCTCGTCCAAGGCGCGGAGCGGATCCGCGTCGGGAGCCCCGAGCTGCTCGAGGACCGCATCGATGCGGTCGGGCACGTCGACCCCCACTCCTCGGGCGTCACTCTAGACCGCGTGCCGCCCCGGCGCCCGCGCTCACGGGCCGTGCCTGCGCCGGCAGACGTTGCAGACTCCGTCGCCGTCCCGGTCGGAGAGGGCGTGCCCCGAACCCGCGAAGCCGGCGAGCCCGTGGCCGCCCGCGCTCGCGGAGGGAGGCGCGGAGCGGGGCGTGCGCGGCTCGAAGGCCGCGTCGAGGCGAGCGGCCGCGCGATGCCAGGTCGCTTCGAGCTTGCGCATGAAGGGGCCCACCACGCCGATGCAACCGACCGTCACGACGCCCAGGAGGATCGCGTACTCCACCAGCGACTGACCGGCCCGTCTCCTCATGACGCTCTCCCTTTCCGGGGAGAGTCACCGCAAACGAGAGACCCGGCCCCGCGGAAGGGTTTAGAGCTCCCGGGCTCGTCGCATGGTGTACGTCGCCGCGCTCGTATCAGAGCTCGGTCCGCTCCCCTTCGCGCGCGCAGACGATCGGCGAGCGCGCGACGTCGTGGTCGTCCGGGTAGTGGATCAGGCGCATCTTCTTCTTCACGCCCTCGGGGAGCGCGACGAGCGACTCGAGCGGCGTGTGGACGCCGTAGTTCGTCTCGTGGAAGAAGAGGTCCGTCTCGTCGAGCCAGGAGACGAGGCCCGGGTCGAAGCTCGTGTCGGCGCTGTAGCCGAGCGTCTTCGCGCCGCAGCGGACGCGGAGCGCCGAGGTCGGGATGTGGTGGATCGTCCGCCGCCACTCGATGTCGAAGGAGCCGACGCGGTTCGTCCCCGGCTTCAAGGGGGCGAGGTGCGCGTAGTCCTCGAGCGTGAGCTCCGTCACCTCGCCCGTCTTCTGGAGGAGGCAGTGCATGGCGCCCTTCAAGCGCGTGTCCCAGAGCTCGTCCAGGACCTCGGGGATCGCGTGGATCGTGCAGAGCCTTCGCGTCACGAAGCGGCGCCAGAAGAGGAGCTGCTCGAGCCCGCCCACGTGGTCGCCGTGGAGGTGGGTTATGAGCACGTGGTCGATGTCGTCGAGCGAGACCGTGTCCCCGGGGAGAGCGCGGAGCGCTCGGTTGAGCGCGGGCGGGGCGTCGACGAGGAGCCGCGTCCCGTCGCCCTCGAGGATCAGGGAGGCGTTCGTGTAGAGCGCCGTGAAGGCGTCCCCCACTCCGAGCACGCGGGCGGCGAGGCTCACGGGGGACGATCATAGAAGAATCCGGCGCCCGGGGCTTTCTCGAGGGCATGAACCGCCCTGCCCCCCAGGACGAACGTCTCGAGCGCGTCGGTCTCGTCTGCCGCTGGAAGCCCGTCCACCGCGGGCACGCCGCGCTCCTCGAGTCTCTCTGCGAGGAGGCGGAGCACGTCGTGATCGGCCTCGGCAGCCCGAACGTCCGGGATGCCCGCAACCCCTTCTCCGCGGAGGAGTCGGCTCGCATGATCGAGCTCGTCCTCCGCCCGCGGTTCGACAACTTCGAGCTCGTGCTCGTCCCCGACCTGGGCGACGGCCCGCGCTGGGCGAAGCTCGTCCAGGGGCTCATGGGCCCGCTCGACCTCTTCGTCTCCGAGAACGCGTGGGTCCGCGAGCTCATGGCGAAGGTCTACCCCCTCGCCCACCCGGCGGAGCTCGTCCCCCGCGAGAGACACACCCCCGTGGACGGCACGCTCGTCCGCCGCGCCATGGCCGTGGGCGCGGACTGGCGCGCCCTCGTCCCGCCCGCGGTCGCCGACTACATGGAGCGCGAGGGCCTCGTCGCGCGCTTCCGGCGCGAGTACGGCCTCGAGTGTCTCGCGGGCGCGCTCACCGTCCGCGGGCCGAGGGCGATCGCATGAGGACCTTCGGCCCCTACGAGGTGATCCGCTCGCTCGGCTCGGGCGGCTTCGCGCGCACCTGCGAGGCGCGGCACGTCCTCCTCGGCGTGAAGGCGTGCCTCAAGGTCTCGCTCCGCGCCGAGGACGACGAGCTCCTCCTGCGAGAAGCTCGAGTCCTCGCGGCGCTCCGGCACCCTTCGTTGCCCGCGCTCCGCGAGGTCTTCGAGCACCCGGGCGGCGGCGTCGTCCTCGCCATGAGCTTCGCCGAGGGGCGGACGCTCGACGAGACGCGGCGCCTCACCGCGATCGAGGCGTGCCGCGTCGGCGGCAAGGTCCTCCGCGCCCTCGCCTACCTCCACAAGGGAGGCGTCGTCCACGGCGACGTGAAGCCCCGGAACATCGTCGTCGAGTCCCTCGAGCGCGGCGGCGACGTCGTCCTCGTCGACCTCGGCCTCGCCGCGGTGAGACCCGTCGCGAAGACGAAGGCTATCGGCTGGACGGAGGCCTTCGCGGCCCCCGAGGTGCGGGCCGGACGGCCGCCGCTCCCCGAGAGCGACCTCTACGCGCTCGCGAAGACGCTCGAGGCGTCGCTCGCCGCGCCGCCGCCACCGCGCCTCGCCGAGTGGCTCGAGGCGCTCACCGAACGAGAGCCGGCGCGGCGGCCGCGCTGGGAGACGAAGGACCCGCTGCGCTGGCTCGAGAGGATCCGCCGCTCGCTCGAGCGGGCGGCCCTGAGGCACGACCCGAAGCACGAGAGGAAGGTGTCGCATGTATAGCTGGGGACCGTCGACGGACGACTGGGCGAAGCCCGGCGCCTACAGCTTCGACGACGCGCGCAAGGCGGCCATGGAGAAGGACGCCGCGGACGCCGCGAAGAAGGGCGGCCGAACGTACCTCGCCGGGAGGACGGCGCCCGTCGCCGACCTGACCGACCCGCGCGGGAAGCGCCTCGAGACCGCGAGCAAGAACCCGATCATCGTCGCGGTGGACGTGACGGGCTCCATGGCCCACTGGCCGCGCGAGATCTTCGACCGCCTCCCGCTCCTCTACCAGACGCTCTCGCAGTACCGGGAGGACGTGGAGATCAGCTTCGTCGCGATCGGCGACGCGACGGTCGACCGCTTCCCGCTCCAGGTGACGGACTTCGGGAAGGGCGCCGCGCTCGACGAGCGCCTCGCCGCGCTCTACGGCGAGGGCGGCGGCGGCGGCGGCAGCAAGGAGAGCTACGAGCTCTTCGCGTGGTTCATGGCGAACCGCGTCCACGCCCCGGAGGCCGAGAAGCCCTTCCTGATCCTCTACGGCGACGAGGGCTTCTACGAGAAGGTGAACGCGAAGCAGGTCCAGCACTACCTGGGCGGCGGCCTCGAGAAGGACGTCCCCGCGCTCCCCGTCTTCCGCGAGCTCATGAACCGCTACGAGGTCTACCACCTGCGGAAGAGCTACGGCTCCGGCGCCGAGGACAAGAAGATCCGCGAGCAGTGGGAGGAGGCCCTCGAGCCCCAGCGCGTGCTCGCGCTCAAGGACGAGTTCCGCGCCGTCGACCTCGCGCTCGGGCTCGTCGCCCGGTCGTGGGGACGCTTCGAGGACTTCGAGGAGAACATGAAGGCCCGCCAGCCCCTCGCGAAGGTGAAGGAGCTCGCCAACAGCCTCGACGCCCGCTCGAAGCGCGGCGCGTAGCCGAGGACTCGCACGCCGTCATCACGAGAGACACACCCCCCCGAGGGGGCGTGTCTCTCGCGAAAAGATCTGCCGAGGAGGTGCCCCATGTCCAAGCGCCGCCCCGCGGACGAGGTCCGCGCGATCGTCACCGTGCCGCCCCACGCGCGCTTCCTCGAGGAGGTGGCGCGGCACCCCCTCGTCCGCGGGCTGCGCTTGAACACGGTCATGCCGATCGCGGGCTCGCTCGAAGCGACCCTCGAGCGGCTCGCGGGCCTCGGGCAGCCGTTGTTCATCGACTTGAAGGGCCGGCAGCTCCGCGTGAAGGAGGCCGCCGTCCCGCCCTTCACGGAGGTCCGTCTCACGCACCGCGTGCGGCGCCTCGCGACGCCCTGCCGCGCGTGGTTCTCGGATGGCCGCGAGAGCGCCCTCGTCCTCGCGTGCGAGGGCGACCGCCTCATCCTCGAGGACGGCCCGCGCCGCGTCGTCGGGCCCGGCGAGTCCGTGAACATCCCGGACGCCTCGCTCGAGGTGGACGGCGTCCTCACGGAGAAGGACGAGGAGTACGTGAAGGCGGCGCGCGCCCTCGGCCTCCACGACTACATGCTCTCGTTCACCGAGAGCCCGGCCGACGTGGCCGCTCTCCGCGCGCTCGACCCCGAGGCGCGGGTCATCGCGAAGATCGAGAGCCGAAAGGGCCTCGCCTGCGCCCTCGAGGGCTCGCTCGCCCACCCGGGCGACCGCCTCATGGCGGCGCGCGGCGACCTCTTCGTCGAGCTCGACCCGCACGAGCTCCCGGGCGCGCTCCGCGCGATCGTCGAGCAGGACCCGCACGCGATCCTCGCCTCGCGCCTGTTCCCCTCGCTCGCCTCCTCGCTCGAGCCCTCGGCGCAGGACGTGACGGACGCCGCGTTCGTGGTCGCGCTCGGCTACCGGACGCTCATGCTCGGCGACGAGGTGTGCCTCCGCCGCGACTCGGTCGTCTCCGCGCTCAACCTCCTCGACGCTCTCGTGCGGCCGTGAAGGTCGCGCTCTGCCAGCTCGAGGCGCAGGTCGGCGCGCTCGACGCGAACGCGGAGCGGATCGTCGCCTTCGCGCGCGAGGCGCGCCGCCGCGGCGCCGAGCTCGCCGTCTTCCCCGAGCTCGCGGTCACGGGCTATCCGCCGCGCGACCTCCTCCTCCGCCCGGAGTTCGTGCGCGAGGCGATCCGGAAGACGGCCTGGATCGCGACGCGCTGCCCCGAGGACATGAAGGTGCTCGTGGGGACGGTCGAGCTCGGCGCGCGGAAGCTCAGGAACGTCGCCGCCCTCCTCGAGGGCGGAGCGGTCCGCGCCTCGCGCGCGAAGGCGCTCCTCCCGTCCCACGACGTCTTCTTCGAGGAGCGGTGGTTCGAGCCCGCCTCGTCGATCGAGCCCGTGGGTGAGCTCGGCGTCCTCATCTGCGAGGACCTCTGGGACGAGCGCTACGAGCGGAAGCCCGCGCGCGAGCTCCTCGCCGCGGGGGCGCGACTCCTCGTCTCGCTCAACGCCTCGCCCTTCAGGAAGGGCGTCCTCGAGGAGCGGCTCCGCCGCGCGCGCCGCGCGAAGGCGCCGCTCGTCTACGTGAACGCCGTCGGCGCCGAGGACGAGCTCGTCTTCGACGGCGGGAGCTTCGCCCTCGACGCGCGAGGCGCGCTCCTCGCCCGGCTCCCTCGCTTCGAGGAGGCGCTCGAGGTCGTGGAGACGGATGCGACGGGCGACGGCCGCGGCGGCGGCGCGGAGCGCCCCGAGGACATCTTCCAGGCGCTCGTGCTCGGAGTGCGCCGCTTCGCCGCGCGGAACGGCTGCCGCGAAGCGGTCCTCGGCCTCTCGGGCGGCATCGACTCGGCGCTCGTCCTCGCGGTCGCCGCGCGCGCACTCGGCGGCGCGAACGTGCGCGCGCTCGCGATCCCGTCGCGCTGGAACGACCCGCGCTCGGAGTCCGAGGCGCGCGTGCTCGCCCGCGCGCTCGGCGCGCGATTCGAGACCGTGTCGCTCGAGCCGCTCCTCCGCGCCGCGGAGGGCGCGCTCGACCTCTCGGGCGCGACGACCAACGAGAACGCACAGGCGCGCCTCCGCATGCTCGTCCTCATGGCCGACGTGAACCGCCGCGGCGGGCTCCTCCTCAACACGTCCAACAAGACCGAGCTCGCGCTCGGCTACGGGACGCTCTTCGGCGACCTCGCGGGGGACCTCGCGCCGATCGGCGACCTGACGAAGCCCGAGGTCTACGCGCTCGCGCGGCTCTGCCCGGAGATCCCGCGCTTCATCCTCGAGCGGCCGCCCTCGGCCGAGCTCGCGCCCGGCCAGGTGGACCCCTTCGACTACGAGCGGATCTCCCCGCTCGTGGACGCCCTCCTCGCGGGCGAGAGCCCCGACGCGCTCGCGCGACGCGGCTTCGACCGCGCCGAGGCCGAGACGTTCGCACGCCGCGTGCGCGCGGCCGAGTACAAGCGGCACCTCGCGCCCCTCGTCCTCAAGGTCTCGGACCACGCGATCGGGTCGGGGCGGCTCGTCCCGGTCACGCAGGGCGGATCGAGCTCGCCCTTGCCTTTCGCGAGACATTGTTGTACCATGTTACACGAGGAGCGTGACGCATGGCCGGCCGACGGAGCAGCCCTCGGGCCGAGTCCAAGGAGAAGCTCCTCGCCGTGAGGATCCCCGAGAGCCTCATGCAGGCCCTGAACGCCCACGCCGAGGCCCTCCGCGGCGAGACGCCCTGGGTCGAGATGTCCCGCTCGGACGTCGTCCGCTGGCTCCTCACCCGCGCCCTCGAGCAAGAGCTCGGGCGCGCCACGGGCGACGTGCGCCGCGCGGACTGAGCCGTCACTCCTCGAGCGGACCCGGCGCCCCCACGTCGTGCTGGAGCTGCACCGTGAGGAGCCACCGCACCGCGTCCGAGCGGCTCATGCGCACCCACGGGACCTCGATCCGCATGGCCTCGCAGAACGCATCGAGCCGCGCGTGGAGCCCCTCGGGGAGGCGGATCGCGAGGAGCCGCTCCTTGGGCTCGAGGTGCGCGCGGCGGACGCGCTGGGTCTTTCGCTTCGCCCTCGACCTCACGGCCCCTTCGCCTTCTTGCGCCAGGGCGGAGCCCCCTCGGGCGGCGTCTCCTCGCGGGCGGGCTCCTCGCCCTCGGGGAGCTGCGCGTAGAGGAGGTTCCCGCGCACGGGGTCCTGGATCCCGTTCGACCGCTCCCGGCTCGTCACGATGTCGCCGTTGTGGTTCGGCGTGAGGAGGAGCGAGTGCTCCTGCTCGAGACGGTAGAGCGCCTGGTCGAGGTCGGTCCGCGGCACGTGCGCGAGGAGCTCGCGGACGGTCGCGAGCGTCGTGGCGCCGTGGTGCTCGGTCGCGCGGACCGTGTTCACGATCAGCTGGCGCAGCATGAGGGCCTTGAGCTTGGCGCCGCCGTCCTCGAGGGCGCGCGAGAGCACGTCCCGCACGGCCTGGGTGCGGCTCATTTTTTTCCCGCGTGGGCCGTTTCGTTCGCGCGATCCGTGCTGGTCGAGAGCCTCGAGAAGCCGCTTCGGGACGCGGACGGTGAGCCTGATCTCCTTCTCTTTGGGCTTACGTGCCATGTGGATCCCTCATGCCTGATGGCGTACGGTCCTGTCGTACGTCGTATGTCGTCATTGCACCGGGTGTGCCACGGTGTATGACAATGGACGTCACGCGACGACGGTGAGGGTCAGAAGAGACGCCCGTCGTCCGTGTAGACCCGGGGCTCCTTGTCCTCGCGCACGAAGCCCGCGAGCGTGGCCCCCGCCTCGTCGGCGATCGCGACCGCGAGCGAGCTCGCCGCGGAGACGCTCGCCGTCACCGCGACGCCGACGCGGAGAGCCTTCAAGAGGAGCTCGAAGCCGCCGCGCCCCGAGAGGACGAGGACGGCCTGGCGGAGGTCGACCTTCGCGCGCGCCGCGAGGCCGATCGCCTTGTCGAGCGCGTTGTGGCGGCCCACGTCCTCCGCGAAGGCGAGGAGCGCGCCCGCGGGCGTGAAGAGCCCCGCCGCGTGGCAGCCGCCCGTCCGCTGGAAGCGGGCCTGCCGCGCGGTGAGCGCCCCGACCATGGCGGGGAGCGCGGCGCGCGCGACGCGGGGTGTCCCCGCGTCGAGCGGCGCGAGGCCGCGCGTGAGCCCCTCGGCCGACGTGCGGCCGCAGAGGCCGCACGAGGCGCGGATCTCGTGGGCGCGCGCGAGGACGCCCTGGGTCCCCCGGGCGCGCTCGGGGTGGACGAGGCCGACGCGCACGACGTCGACCGCGGCCTCCGGCCGGTCGCCGCGCGCGGGGACGGCCTCGACCGAGCGGACCTCGTCGAGCGAGCGGATCACGCCCTCGCCGAGGAGGAACCCGAGGGCGAGCGCCTCGTCCTCGCCCGGCGTGCGCAGGGTCAGGACACGCTCGCCGTCGACCTCGATGAGGAGCGGCTCCTCGCGGATCACCCACTCGGGGCCGCCATCCGCGGGCACTTGCGCGAGTCCGGGGTCGTCCACGGCCCCGATCGTAGCCTGCGCCCGGGCCCCGGTCCGTGCGTAAGAACCCTCGAAGGTGGGAGCAAGACTCGCGATGCACAAGATCAGCGCACGCCAGCCGTTCGTCCCGGGGCTCGTCGACCTCTCCGAGGACGAGCCCCTCGCCGACCGGACCGGGATCGACGCCTGGACCGTCTTCGCCGCCTTCGTCGTCGCGCTCGGCGTGGGCCTCCTCGTCTGGGGGACCACCGGCTAACGACGGCGCGCCTCCACCCTCTCTGGCCGTAGAATCGCGGGCCTGAGAGGAGTCCTCCGTGCGGCTCGCCTTGCCGCTCCTCCTCCTGGGCGCGGGGGTCATCCTCGCCCAGGAGGCCGAGAAGCAGCCCGAGAAGAAGACCGGCTTCATCGGGATCCAGATGGACGCGGTCGCGATCGAGGGCACGCCCGCCCGCGCCGCGATCCGCGTCCTCGCGCTCGTCCCAGGCTCGCCCGCCGAGGCGCTCGGGATCAAGGCGGGCGACCTCCTCACGAAGCTCGATGACGAGGAGTTCCTCCAGGAGCCCGGCCCCGCCCTCCAGGCCTTCCGCGACAAGGTGCGCGCCCACGGCCCGGGCGAGAAGGTGAAGCTCCACGTCGTCCGCGACGCCGTGACCGTCGCGACGAAGGTGGACGGCGCGACGCGCGCCGAGGGGACGGCGTCCGGCGTCTCGTGGGGCGAGCTCCTCCCTGACCTGAGGAAGCTCGTCGAGGAGAACCCCGGGAAGATCGTGACCGTCTCGGCCGAGAAGGCGCGCTGGGAGCGCGACGTGGTCGTCACGCTCGGCGAACGGCCGGGGACCCGCGTGACACCCTTGCCCGAGAACGCGACGCTCCGCCCCGACCTCGAGGCCATGCCCCTCGAGCCCGAGGCCGCGCTCGCGAAGGAGCTCGTCGCGCGCGCCGGTGTCCAGGCGTCCTTCGTCGACGTGACCCACCGCCTCGACGAGGACGAGAAGATCGAGGACGCCTTCCGGCTGAAGACGGTCCGCTACCTGAAGCGCGACCCGCTCCGCCTCCCCGGGGCCACGAAGGCGCTCGCGCGCGAGCTCGCTCCGGCGGCGAAGGCGTACGACCTCGCCGCGGTCGTCTCCCGGTCGGCGCCGCTCCTCGACGTCTCGCTCGCCCCGATCATCACGAGCCAGGCCCCCGCGGCGCCGCCGCGCGGCTCGACCGCGCAGGCGCACGTCGACTACTGCCTCGCCCTCATGCGGCGCGCGCGCGAGCTCTGCCGCGCCGCGCTCGCGGGCCTCTCGACCGAGGAGCAGGAGCTCCTCGCGAAGAGTCTCCCCGAGCTCTGGGAGCGCTTCCGCGAGACGATCATCCTCTACGACGACGAGGACCAGGCGCGCTGGAAGCGCGAGAGCACGGCGATCGACCTCCTCGCCCGCGTGGATCGCGGCGCCTACGTGCAGGCGCTCCGCGAGCTCGAGCCCCTCGCGCGCCCCGCCTACCTCGACCAGCTCGCCCTCGACCTCAAGGACGCGGAAGGCGGCGCGCCCGGCTTCTTCTACGAGATCCCGGACGGCTACGTGGGGTCGGTTCTCTACGAGGCGCAGACCGACCTCGGCCACGTCGTCGTCGGCGGCTCGGGGCCGAACGGCTACCGCGGCGACGAGGCGCTCGTGATCGACCTCGGCGGCGACGACCGCTACTACCGCCGCGTCGGCTCGGGGCACGGCCCCGCCCTCCCGGTCGGCGTCGCGATCGACCTCGCGGGGGACGACCTCTACACGGCGACCGAGCCCTTCGCGCAGGGGACGGCGCTCCTCGGTGTGGGGTTGCTGGTGGACCGCAAGGGAGACGACCGCTACACCTCGCTCGCCCCCTTCGCGCAGGGGGCGGCCCTGGCGGGGGCGGCGGCGCTCGTCGACCTCGCGGGGGACGACGTCTACCGCGGCGACATCTACGCGCACGGCGCCGTGCTCGCGCAGGGCCTCGCGGTCCTCCTCGATGCCTCGGGCAAGGACTCCTACGAGTGCGGCATGTACGGCCAGGGCTTCGCCGGGCCGGGCGGCGCGGGTCTCCTCCTCGACGCGGAGGGACAGGACCACTACGTCTGCCTCGGGCGGAAGCCCTGCAGCTACGGCGAGGCCGGCGTCTTCGACGCCCACGGCCAGGGGAGCTCGTGCGGCTTCCGCGGCAAGGGCTCGGGTGGGATCGCCCTCCTCCTCGACCTCGCGGGGAACGACGTCTACGAGGCGGGGAACTTCTCCCAGGGCTGCGGCTACTACTTCGGGTGGGGCGCGCTCTGCGACCTCGGCTCGGGGAGGGATCGCTACGAGGGTTCGCGCTACGCGCAGGCTGCGGCCGCCCACTCGGCGCTCGGGAGCCTCTGGGACCAGGGCGGCGACGACCACTACACGGTCGCCGTCGCCGCGGCGCAGGCGATCGCGTGGGACCTCTGCGCGGTGGCGCTCATGGACGAGGGCGGGCACGACAGCTACGACGGTGGCTCGAACCTCTCGCAGGGGGCGAGCGCCCACAACGGCTTCTCGATCTTCTACGACGCCCAGGGCGAGGACCGGTACTCGCTCCACCGGAGGCCGCCCGCGCACGCGGGGCCGAACGACTACCACGGCGGGCAGAGCCTCTCCTTCTTCATCGAGGGCGGCGGCGAGAAGAACCACTACGACGCGGCGGGCGACGTGGCCTTCATCCCCTCGCAGGGCTTCACGGTGACGGGCGAACGGTCGATCTTCCTCGACCTCCCGTACCGGATCGAGAAGCTCGACCGCGCCAAGCTCGACGCGCTCTACCCGGGCCGGTGAGCATGCCCTTCTTCGCGGCGTCCTTCCTGTCGCTCTTCCTCGAGGTGCTCCTGATCCGGTGGTGCGGCGCCGAGATCCGGATCCTCGCCTACCTGAGGAACCTGACGCTCCTCGGCTGTTTCCTCGGGCTCGGGATCGGCTACGCCGCCTCGTCGCGGCGGCGGCTCGGGCTCGGCTGGAGCTTCGCCGCGACGGCGCTCCTCGTCCTCCTCGCGCCGCAGATGAAGCAGCTCTCGCGCTTCCTGAACTTCGGGGACATGAACTCCTGGCTCCACGGGTCGAACGACAAGGACAAGCTCCTGTTCGTCTTCGGCCTCGCGCTCCTCTGCGTCCTCTACGCGATCCTCGCCTTCGCGTTCGTGCCGCTCGGCCAGTCGCTCGGCGCCCACTTCGCCGCCCAGCCACCCGAGCGGCGGATCCGCGCCTACACGTGGAACGTCGTCGCGAGCCTCGCCGGCGTCGTCGCGTTCGGCGCGCTGAGCTTCATCGAGGCGCAGCCCCTCGTCTGGTTCGCCGTCGCCGTCGCCTCCGCGCTCCTCGCGACGCGCGACAAGAAGGAGGCCGCGTCGATCGCCGTGCTCGGAGGCGCGAGCATGCTCCTCCTCGTCTACGGCGAGCCCACGCCCCGCCCCGGTGAACGCGACCCGCGGCTCGAAGGGGACCGCTGGGGCGTCGCCAACGAACCGGAGATCGTCGAGACGCGCTGGTCCCCCTACCAGAAGATCCAGCTCGTGAAGGAGCGCTACAAGTTCGGCGACGTCGCGTGGGAGGACCACTCGGCGTACGTGAACGGCCACTGGTACTCGCGCGTGGGGACGACCGACCTCGACGAGGCGAAGCGCCGCTCGCGCGCCTCGGGGTCGCCCATGCCCTACGACTTCGAGTACTCGCGCGAGATCCCCTACTGGATCGCGCCCCGTCACGAGAAGGTCCTCCTCCTCGGCGCCGGCATGGGGCGCGACGCGGCCATGGCCGTGCGGCAGGGCGCGCTCGAGGTCGACGTGGTCGAGATCGAGGACCGCTTCGTGAAGTGGGGGACCGAGCTCCACCCGGCGAAGCCGTACTCGCACAAGAACGTCCGCGTCCACGTCGACGACGCGCGCCGCTTCCTCAAGGCGGCGCCCTCGGGGAGATACGACATCGTCGTCTTCTGCTACCTCGACTCCCACGGGCTCACGTCGAACTTCACGAACACGAACCTCGACAGCTACGTCTACACGCGCGAGAGCCTCGCGGACGCGCGGCGCGTCCTCGCCCCGGACGGCGTCTGTGCGATCGGGTTCTCCTCGGTGCGGCCGTTCATCTACGCGCGCCTGAACGGCCTCATGAAGGACGCGTTCGGCGCGCCGCCCGTGCGCCTCGGCGAGGACATCTTCATCGCGAGCGCGGGCGACCCCGCCGCCTTCAAGGCGCGCGTCGCCGCGAGCCGCGCCGCGCCGTACGTCCGCGCGCCCGAGCCCGGCGATCCACCGCCCACGACGGACGACTGGCCGTTCTTCTACCTCGAGAGCGCGTCGGTCCCGATGGTCTTCCGCGCCGTGCTCATCGCGATCGCGCTCCTCTCGGCGATCGGCGTCCGCGCAGGCGTCGGGCAGATGAAGAAGATCGACCTCCACTTCCTCCTCCTCGGCGCCGCGTTCATGCTCGTCGAGACGTGGGCGATCTCGCGCGCGTCGCTCGTCTACGGCGCGACCTGGTACGTGAGCTCGGCCGTGATCGCGAGCCTCCTCGTCGCCGTCCTCCTCGCGAACGCGATCGTCGAGAAACGCGGGCCGGCGCGGCTCGGGCCCGCGTTCCTCGCCCTCGCGGCCGGCCTCGTCGCGGCGACGCTCCTCGACCCGTCGCGGCTCCTCGGGCTCCCGCGCGCGGCGCAGCTCCTCCTCGCGGCGCCGCTCTACGCGGTGCCCTTCCTCTTCGCGTCGCTCATCTTCGCGTCGAGCTTCCAGCGGACCACGGAGCCCGCGGACGCGCTCGCCTCCAACCTCCTCGGCTCGGTCCTCGGCGGCGCGCTCGAGTGCCTCTCGTTCGCGACGGGCCTCCGCGCGCTCGGGTTCGTCGCCCTCGCGCTCTACGCGGGGGCGTGGCTGGCGGGACGACGGCGTGCATGACACTCTCTCGGGACAAAAAGTGACACCGCTCGACGACGAACCGACCTTCAAGGGGACGAACCCGAACCTCTCGATGAAGCTGGTCGTGGCGGGCGCAGGCGTCTCGGCGACGCACACGCTCCCCGCGCGCGGCGAGCTCACGATCGGCCGCGCCTCGACGAGCCAGGTCCCGATCGCCGACGCCTCGGTCTCGCGCAAGCACGCCCTCCTCAAGCTCACGAACACGGCGTGGACGATCGAGGACCTCGGGAGCGCGAACGGCACGTCGCTCAACGGCCGGCCCCTCCCGCCGAACCAGCCCGCGACGATCCGCCCGGGCGACGTGATCGAGGTGGGCGACATCGCCGTCCTGATCCGCGGCCCGCAGCCCAAGATCGCCGAGAAGAAGGAGGAGAACGCGCCCGTCGTCCTCGCCGAGAGCATGAAGTCGCTCTACGCGCTCATCGAGAAGGTCGCGCCGGCGAACGTGAACGTCCTGATCCTCGGCGAGACCGGCGCCGGCAAGGAGGTGATCGCGCAGACCCTCCACCGCCGCTCGCCGCGCACGAGCGCGCCGTTCCTCGGCGTGAACTGCGCCGCCTTCACGGAGACGCTCCTCGAGAGCGAGCTCTTTGGCCACGAGAAGGGCGCGTTCACGGGCGCCGAGAAGACGAAGCCCGGCCTCCTCGAGGGCGCCCAGGGCGGCACGATCTTCCTCGACGAGGTCGGCGAGCTGCCGGCCGGGTTCCAGGCGAAGCTCCTCCGCGTCCTCGAGGAGCGTCAGGTCCGCCGCGTCGGCTCGCTCAACTCGCGCCCGATCGACGTGCGGATCGTCGCCGCGACGAACCGCGACCTCGACCAGGAGGTCCTCAAGGGGACCTTCAGGAAAGACCTCTACTTCCGGCTGAACGGCTTCACGCTCCTCGTGCCGCCGCTCCGCGACCGGACGGTCGAGATCGAGGCGCTCGCGCGCCACTACGTGACGGTCTTCTCGCGCGAGATCGGCCGCAAGCGCGAGCCCGTCCTCGCGAGGGAGGCGATCGCCCACCTCGAGCGCCACCGCTGGCCCGGGAACGTCCGCGAGCTGAGGAACGTGATCCAGCGCGCCGTGCTCCTCGCCGGCGAGGGGCCGATCCGGCCCGAGCACCTCCCGCCCCTCGAGGCGAGCGAGCCGCGCTCGTCCGACACGGACATCCAGCTCAAGGCGGGCGAGCGGCCCACGGACACGAACGTCACGCAGCGCCTGCCGCGCACGGCGGGCGTCGACCTCCCCGACGAGAAGCGGCGCGAGGTCGAGAGCCTCGAGCAGAAGCGGATCCAGGACGCGCTCGAGGAGTGCGCCGGGAACCAGACGCGCGCGGCGAAGCTCCTCGGGATCTCGAGGCGCTCGCTCGTCATGAAGCTCACGAAGTACGGCATGCCGCGGCCGCGGAAGCGCGGCGACGAGACGTAAATCGGCCGCGTTGCGCAGCCGCTTGCGCAACTCGAGCAGGGTCTGCCCGGCGGGGCTCGTAACTCGCGCCCGCGCGCATTGGCCACGGCTTTGCCCTCCCCTTCCTCACCGAGACGAAACCCCTCGGAAGCGAAAGGGACGCGAAACATGCGCAAGGACTTCGACATCGCCGGCCTCGAGAGCCTCTCTCGCAAGGCCATGATCAAGACGAACGGCGGCGCCAAGGGCGGCCAGTCGGCCCTCCACTCGAACGCCGGGACCGCGCTCACGGACGCGCTCGCCAGGGTCACCGCGAACGGCGCGAACCAGAAGGCGATCGACGCGCTCACGAAGAACATCGCGAAGCACCCGGCCGCGCCGTAGCGCGCGGCCGACTTTTCCCTCCATCAACCCCGCAACACCATTTTCCCGCACTCCTGCACCTTTCCCAACTCATCGATCAGGACCGTTCTCCCGGAGGCCCCGGATCCCTTTGGATCCGGGGCCTTCTCCTTTTCGTGGGAAGATCTCCCCCGCGAGGCGGCTCATGCGGAGGACGGTCTTCGTGCTCATCTTCACGGCGCTCCTCTCTGCGAGCGCGCGGGCGGGCGACAACGAGACGACGCGCTTCCTCGGCCCCGAGGCCGACTGGACCTTCGCGCGGCTCGAGCTCAAGGACGTGCACGGGCTCTGGGGCGGCTCGCACGTCGCGGTCGCCGCGTCGGGGAGCGCGTGCGTGCGCCTCGTCGACAAGACGGGCGAGGAGCGCCGCTTCGTCTTCGCGCTCGAGAAGAAGGACGCGCTCGCGCTCGTGCGCCTCGCCGCGGAGCAGGACCTCGTCTCCGTGAAGCCGTCCGAGCGCGCCGGCGTCCCCGACGAGGGCCGGCCGCAGCTCGTCCTCCAGAACGCGCTCGGCGTCGCGCGCGCCGTCTTCCGCTGGCAGAACGACAAGGTCCCCGCGTTCGAGAAGGTCGAGCAGGCGCTCCGCGCCCTCGAGAAGAAGTGCGAGAAGCTCGACCCGGTCTTCCGCGGGAAGCCCGACCCGTACTTCCGGCCGCTCGAGGGCGTCCCGGTGACCGTCGCCATGAGCGCGAACCGGCCCGACCCGACCTTCGAGCTCGTCCGGCCCGAGGACTGGGAGAAGCTCCGCGGCTTCTTGAAGGACCTCGAGGTCGCACCGCGCCTCGAAGACGCCGCGGCCCCGACCGGTTACCGCGGCTTCCTCCTCACGCCGCGCGGGCTCGACGGCGTCCCGAAGTGGCTCTCGGTCTTCAAGGGGACGATCCAGGCCGGCGACTCGCCGCGCGAGCGGACCTACAAGAAGGACGCGAAGGGCCTCGAGGAGTGGCTCAAGGCCGAGGCGAAGAAGCGCGGCATCGAGGTCAAGTAGACATCAGCCCGCGCGCGAGCGCGCGAGGAGCTCCTCGGTGACGCGCGCGACGCCGCCCCACCCGTGGCGGAGCGCCGCGGAGACGCGCGGCCCCGAGCCGTCCTCGCCGCGCGCGCGCGCGAGCTCGGCGAGGATCCCCTCCGCGATCGACCGCTCGGAGGCGTAGTCGACGCGCCGCCCGGCCTCGTCCTTCTCGATCGACTCGAAGCCGTCGACGCCGAGCGTCGCGACGCAGCGGCGCGCGCACGCCATGTAGCAGAGGAGCTTCACGGGCGAGCACGCCTTCCCGGGGACGACGAGGTGGACGCCCACGTCGAAGGCGTTCACCCACGACGGGCCCGCCTCGAGGGGGACCTGCCCCACGAAGCGGACCGCGTCGCCGAGCGGCCGCGCGAGCTCTCTCAGGCGCTCCTCCTCGGGGCCGAAGCCCGCGAGGAGGAAGATCGCGCGCGGCTCCCTCTCGAGGACGAGCGGCGCCGCGGCGAGGAGCCGGTCGAGCCCCTGCCACTGGTAGAAGCTCCCGAGGAAGCCGATCACCGGACGATCGAGCGGGAGCCCGAGCCGCGCCCGGGCCTCCGTCTTCTTCTCGGGGCGCCAGAGCTCGAGGTCGACCCCGTTCGGGACGACCGCGATCTCGCGCCCCGCCTCGCCGTCGTCGAGCGCGCGCCGCACGTTGTCCTGGATCTCGGGGGACACGACCGCGAAGCGGTCGGCGAGCCGGTAGGTCGTGCGCGAGAACAGGTCGATGAGCTTGAGCCAGAGCGGGCTCGCGATCCCCTGGAGGCGCGCGTCCTGGAGCGGGATCCCGTTCACCTCGAGCACGAAGCGGAAGCCGAGGAGCCGGAGGAGGAGGGCGAGCGGCGCACTCGCCGTGTGGTCGGTCAGGTAGACCGCGTCGGGCCGGCGCGCGAGCGCGAGGAGGACGAGGAGCGGCGCCGCGGTGAGCGCGTAGAGATGCGCCGCGAAGCGGCCGCCGATCGAGGGCGCGTAGACGACGCGGGCTCCGCGCGGCATGCGGCCGTCCGTGGGCCGGCCGAGGTCGGGCGCGAGGAGGACGACCTCGTGCCCGAGCCGCGCGAGCTCGCGCGTGAGCGCGAGCTTGCGGATCGTCTCGGCGTCGGGGCTCGAGAGGTCCCAGTGACAGACGTGGAGGACGCGCATCTCGCGTCCACTCTATAATCCCGGGGCCATGCGGGTCCTCGCGACGGGCGGCGCCGGGTACGTCGGCTCTCACTGCGTCCGCGCGCTGCGCCGCGCGGGCCACGAGGTCGAGGTCCTGGACGACCTCTCGCGCGGGCACCGCGAGTTCGCCGCGAAGCTCGGCGTCCCGCTCCACGTCGCGGACCTCCGCGACCTCGAAGCGACCGAGAAGGTCCTCGCCCGCGGCTGGGACGCCGTCCTCCACTTCGCAGCCTTCGCGCTCGTGGGCGAGAGCGTCGCGCGGCCGGCCGTCTACTGGGACGTGAACTTGAAGGGCGGGCTCAACCTCCTCGCCGCCATGCGCCGGGCGGGCGTCCGGCGCCTCGTCCTCTCCTCGACGGGGGCGGTCTACGGCGAGCCGCACACGACGCCGACGCCCGAGGACAACCCCCTCGCCCCGGTGAACCCTTACGGGGCGACCAAGCTCGCGCTCGAGTTCGCGCTCCGCGCCGAGGCGAACGCGTCGGGGCTCCGCTTCGTCGCGCTCCGCTACTTCAACGCCGCGGGCGCCTCCGACGAGGGCGACCTCGGCGAGCGGCACGACCCCGAGACGCACCTCATCCCGAACCTGATCCGCGCCGCGAAGAAGAAGGCGCCCTTCGAGCTCAACGGCCGCGACCACGCGACGCGCGACGGGAGCTGCCTCCGCGACTTCATCCACGTCGAGGACCTCGCGCGCGCCCACGTGCTCGCGCTCGAGAAGCTCGACGGGCTCCGGGACCGCGCGCTCAACCTCGGCACGGGCCGAGGCGACACCGTCCTCGAGGTCGTCGCGGCCGCGGAGCGCGTGCTCGGCACGAAGATCGCGGTCGAGGCGCGGCCGCGACGCCCGGGGGACCCGAGCAACCTCGTCGCGGACCCCTCGCGCGCCGCGACGGTCCTCGGCTTCAAGACCGAGCGCACGCTCGAGGACTCGATCCGCTCGGCGGCGCGCTTCCTCGAGCGCGAGGGCTGAGTGCAGCTCGGGCCGTATGTCCTCCTGGGCGAGCTCGGCCGCGGCGGGTTCGCGATCGTCTACCGCGCCCGGAGCCCCGAGGGCCGCGAGGTCGCGATCAAGCTCCTCCAGGTCCAGCCGACGCCCGAGTCCCTCGCCCGCTTCGACCGCGAGCGGCGCCTCCTCGGCCAGTTCACCGAGCGCGACGGCTTCGTGCCGCTCCTCGACGCGGGCGAGTCGCCGCGCGGGCCCTACCTCGTCTCGCCGCTCGTGGCGGGCGGCACGCTCCGCGACCGGCTCCAGAAGGGGCCGCTCCCGGTGGCGCGGGTCCTCGAGCTCGGGCGCGCGCTCGCGGCCGCGCTCGGCGTCGCGCACCGGGCGGGCGTCCTCCACCGCGACGTGAAGCCCGACAACGTCCTCTTCCAGGGCGAGCGGCCGCTCCTCGCCGACCTCGGCGTCGGGAAGCACTTCCGCCGCGACATCCCGAGCGCCGCCCAGAGCCGGAGTCTCTCCCTCTCGGGGGAGATCCACGGGACGATCGCCTACATGGCGCCCGAGCAGACGGCCGGCGCGCACGCGGCCGAGGTCGGGCCGCCGGCCGACGTCTTCGCGCTCGGGACGGTCCTCTACGAGTGCCTCGTCGGCCGGACGCCCTTCGAGGCGGCGACGGTCTACGAGACGCTCGTGCGGATCGAGTCGGGGAGCTTCACGCCGGTCCGCGAGCTCCGCCCCGAGGTGCCGCGCGACGTGGAGAACCTCATCGCGCGCGCGCTCGCCCGCGCCCCGGCGGATCGCTTCGAGGACGGGGCCGCCTTCGCGCGCGCGATCGACGCGGTCGCGGCGAAGCGCAACACCGGCGCTCGGGCCGGCCCGCTCGCCGTGGCCGGCTTCCTCGTCCTCGCGGGCGCCGGCGCGCTCGGCGCGTGGCACGCGACGCGGCCGCCGCCCGGCGTCCCCGCGCCGCGGCCGCCCACCCCGCCCCGCCCGACGACGCCACTG
>CAZYLP010000007.1:0-34825 GCA_964648345.1 uncultured Planctomycetota bacterium | reverse complement strand
TCGAGCGCAAGAACTCGGACACGGAGGCCCTCCTCGCCGCCTCGCTCGAGGCGGACCCCGACTGCATCGAGGCGAAGGTCCTCGAGGCTTGCCTCCGGTTCCGCAACTCGCGCGAGCCCGCGCTCGCGCTCGCGGACCTCGAGCGCCTCGTCGAGAAGCGCAAGCTCGACGACTCGCGGGTCCTCTACTACCTCGGTTGGATGCGCCAGCGCCTCGGGAAGTGGCGCGAGGCCCTCCCGGCGATCCGCGAGGCGATCCGGCTCCGGCCCGAGGCGCCGACCTATTACATCGATCTCGCGCGCTGTCACATCGAGCTCGGCGAGCTCGACGAGGCGCAGCGGTGCGTGGACAAGGTCACGGAGCTCCGCGGCGGCGGCCCCGCGCCGCTCGCCCAGGTGCTCGCGGCCGAGATCCGCGGCAAGAGGGGCGACACGGAGGGAGCGCTCGCGGAGCTCGAGAGGCTCGTCACCGCCATGCCGAGCATCGCGTCCTGGTCGTGCGTGATGGCCGCCGACTTCCGCCTCGCGCGGGGCGAGACGGCCCTCGCGATGGAGCAGGCGGAGAAGGCCGTCGCGGCCGGGCGGTACGGACGCTCGCTCGACGTGCGCGCGAGGGCGTACGAGGCGTCGGGCGACCTCGACGCGGCGATCCGCGATGCCGCCGAGGCCGCGGAGATCGACCCCGACCCGCGCTTCCGCGCCACGCTCGACCGGCTCCGCGCGAAGAAGGCGGGCCGATGAAGATCGGCCCCCACGAGTGTCCATGGACATCGGCTGTCGCGTTGATCGCTCCGAACAACCGTTGAACGGACCGTCTTCACGATTCGTTGCTGTCGTCGATGTTCATCCTCGCAAGTCCCTGTCCCCAGGCCTGCCGGCGTGGGCGCCAGGATTGCAGTGCGCACTCTTCTTCAGCGCGGGGTTCATCGGGGGCATGGTGGGGTCGGCATCGGCGAGACCAGAGGGGGCTGAGCGCTCGTCGAAGCGCATCGTCTTCGTGATCGACGACGACGTGACCTTCCGCCGGGACGTCTGCGAGGCGCTCGAGGACGCGGGCTACATCACGGTAGGCGCGGCGAACGGCCGGGACGCGATCGAGTGCCTGACGTTCGGGTCGATGCGTCCGGACCTCATCATCACGGACCTCGTGATGCCCGAGGTGGACGGTTTCGAGCTCAGGGGCTGGCTCCAGTCTCAGCCGAGGCTCAGGGACATCCCGCTGATCGTGATGACGGGCCACTCGGACGCGACGGTGCTGAGCCGCCTTCGGTCCGTCGCCGTCCTGAGGAAGCCCTTTCACTTCGACAAGTTCATGGCTCGGGTCGCGGCCGCTTTGAAGCAGAAGGCCGGATAGCGATCACCCCCGTTACGGGACGTTTCAACGCCCCATGCGTCTTTGCAACGCCCTGATCGCGTCGCACGACCGGCCTCACCGCTCGAGGTCGTCGCAAGGCGAGATCCTCCAAGGACGGAGGCGACCAGCATACGCCGTATGACGTCTGGCTTGGAGATCGCATGTCGCAACGTCGGAACGGGTAGACGCCCCTGAGCAACGACAGCGAGAGCACGATCGTCTTTCGGCCGGAGGAGGACGTCTTCCCCTTCCTCCCCGCTCGCTCCTCGTCCCGAGACGAAGCTCTCCCTGCCGCGGAGGCAGCCGTCTCGCTGCGCGTGCCCACGCGCCTCATCCAGATCCTCCGCCACGCGGCGGCACCCGTCGTCGCCGGTCCCGTGCTGGTCTCGGAGGCGGGGAGTCCTCTCGAGGAGGCGCTCCCGGCGATCGTCTACCCTCTCGCCAGCATGACGGCGCTCCCGGCGCCCGGAGGGCAGCGGCTCCCCGACGAGCTCCTGCGGTTCTGCGTCGGGCGGACGTCGGCCAACGACATCGTCGTCGACGACCTGAGCGTCTCGAAGACACACGCATCGATCGTGCGTCACCAGAACGAGCGGTGGTCGCTCGTCGACGACGGGAGCTCGAACGGCACGTTCCTCGACGGGCGGCACCTCGCCCGCGGCGAGGCGGCCAACCTCGGCGTGCTCGCGACGATTCGCTTCGGGCCGAGGGCACGCTTCGTGTTCATGCGCCCCGCGGCCTTCGCCGACTACCTCTCGTCCCTGCGCGTCGAGGTCGAACGGCGGCGGCTCGTGGACGAGCGCCCTTCGCCGCCCGTGAAGGAGCGCGCGCGCTTCGACCGCGTGCGGACCACTTCTCCCGGGGGGACTCTCGAGCCACTCGCGGCGCGGATCATCGCCCGGCTGCGAAGCGCTCCGGTGGCTTCGGCCTTTCACGTCGTGCTCGACGGGGCCCTCGAGGTCGAAGCGAAGACGCTCTCCGAGGTGATCGCTCTCGTGGAGAGGTCGCCGGAGCGGGTCCTCCGCGTCGATGCGACGCTCGAGAACGGGACGCTGCATTCGATCCACTCTCGAACCGTCGGGGAGGGCTGAAGGACCGGTGAGGGCCAGTACCAGGATGAAGGTCTCCGACCTCGTCGCCGAGATCGCCACGCTCGGGCGGGATGAATTCGTGGCCCGGTCCCCGTCCGCGGCGCTCGTGTTCGGAGAGTCGCACTCTGCTCGCCTCGACGATCTCCCTCATGCACGCGGGCCTCATGCGGTCGGCCGGTGGTTGGTCGATCGTCGATGCGCAGTCGACCAACGGGACGACGCTCAACGGGCGCGCGCTGGGCGGAGGCGAGCCGGCCCTGTTGCAGGACGGCGACGCGATAGGCTTCGGGCCGGAGACGCACGCGGTCTACTTCTCGCCGGGGGCGCTCTTCGACCGCCTCCGTGCGCTCCGCGAGCCGCGCGATCGGTCGGAGTGAACGGAGAGCGCACGACATTGCCCGTTGACACGTGATGTGCTCTGCCCGGAACGGACCTTTGCAACATCGTTTGTCTTACGCGGTACGGCAGTGTGCCCTGGCGTAACTTCCGTCCTCGGCGCGCCTCTTGCTCTTCTGCAAGGTCGATCAGCTGGGGAGGAAGCCGTGCTGAAGACAGGGCCCCGAGGCAGGGGGGCGCAACCGCGAAGTGGCCGCCGCGCTCCGCTCGAGCGCGTCGAGCACTTGCTCTCCAGCTCCGCGTCCCCGGCGGCGCCGATCGAGCGGATCGTCCTCCGGGCGCTCCGTCTCGTCGTCCTCGACTCGCTCACCCAGCGAGAGGAGCGTCTGCTCTCGCTCGCCGAGGAGATCGGCCTCGACGAGGGCATGCGGTCCGTCTTCGTGAGTCACGCGCGCGTGTACCTCGCGCTGGCGTGCTGCTCCTGGGCGCTCGACGCCGAGAGGGACGCGTCGAGCCGGAACGCGGCGTTCGCCGCGGCGATCGTGCTCGGAGCGAGCGCGAGCGAGAACCTCCGGGAGGTCATGGGCCTGAACGACAAACTCCGGCTCGTCGCCGACACCGACGTGGATCGTGGGCTCTCCGTGAACGCGATCCTCGTCGCCAGCGGCGACTCTCACGGCGACCTCGCGGCGTACCGAGCGATCGAACCCGTGCTCACGCGCCTCGAGGCCTCGCGGACTCGCAGCGAGGTTGCTCGTGAGACCGGCTGACGAGCCGGATGTCTCGCTGGAGGACCACGCCTCGCGTGGCGAGCTCCCGCTGCACTCTCCGGCGGGGGGGCTCGCGCGGCGCCTGAGCGAGCTCATCCACGGGTCGAGCTCCGCTCGCCGCGGCTTGAGACTCCGCCGACTCCCGCGGCGAGTGCAGATCCTGCCGCCCCCTCGCCAGACGCGGCCTCCGCTGGTGCGGCCGCCGCTGCCTCCGCGGCGTCTCCCGGGGTCGCTCGAGTAGCGGGTCGCGAGCTACTGGGCCGCCCACTTCGACGCGAGGAGCACCAGATAGCCGATGCACACGACGACCGGGACGATCGTGTAGCTCACGATGTGACTGACGTTCGTCCTGATCTCACGCTCGGGGATCTTCGAGAAGACCTTCGCTCCGAACTTCGTGTTGATGCGGCCGTAGATGCTGACCACCGCGTAGAGGACGAGGAACCCGGCGAGCGCGAACTGGGCCCAGGGAGGCATCCCGTCGAGGAGCGTGTTGAGTTGTCTTAGTCTCATCGACTCGGCTGTTTGAGCTGTCCCAGGAAGGCCCGCAGGTCCACGAGCTCGATCTTTCCGCTCTCCCATCCGAGCGCGATCGACTCGTGAAGTCGATCGTCCCCTTCGCCCCCATACCCTTCCAGCGCAACGTCCAGTCGGCGGTGTTCCAGGCTACGAGCAACGCTCCGAGCGCGGTCACGGCTCCGACGACGACCAGACGACGTCTCCGCGTCATGCGCCCACGCCGCCTACGGCGGCGGCTCGTTGTCGAGGTGAGTGATCTTCTTCAAGAGGATCGTCTGGTAGAGCCCGTCCCGCTTCTGGCCCTTCTCGGTCCAGCGGACGACCACCTCGACGAGGAACTCCCACGGCTCGTCCGGCGGCCCGCCCACGGGAGTGATCGCCACGTCGTACTTGTAGTCGGGGTAGAACTCCGACTTCGCGTCCTTCTTCCAGTAGTAGGTCTTCGCCTTCGCGAAGGGGTCCTCCGCGTAAGCGCGCGGCGGACCGTTTACGGTCGCCGGCTTCTTCGGGTCCTTCGGCTGCGGCAGAGGGGGCGCCCCGCCGCCCGCGGGCATGCCCGCGTTCGAGCCCGCGGCGCGCGGATCGACGAGCGGTGCCGCGCGGATCGGGCCGTCGCCGAGGCTCACGCCGCGCGCGGGGTCCGCGGTCGCGACCTCGAGGACCTCGAGCTTCTTCAAGCCGAAGCCGCCGTTCAGCTCGGCCTCGATGTCCGTGAAGGCGGAGTCCGCGATGATCGCGGAGTTGACGAGGTGCTCCGCGTGCCGCCCGGTCGCGGTCGCCGAGACGAGGAGCGCGAGCGCCGTCGTCGCGCCGATCGCGAGGATGCCCATGGCGATGATGGTCTCGAGGAGGGTGAAGCCAGCTTGCCGGCGTCTCATCGATCACCCCAGTCTTCGCGATGCCCGGGGAGCGGGATCACGACCTCGAAGGTCCGGCCGACCGCGACCTCGGCGCCGTCGTCGTGGGCGGCCTTCCGGGTCAGGCGCGCGCCGCGTTCCTTCACGCGGACGCGGTCGCCCGTCACGTCCTCGTACTGGACCCACTCGTTGTCGATGCAGACGTAGCCGCCCGTCCGCTCGAGGCGGCCCGGGTCGAAGACGCGGAAGTCGGCGCCCTCCTTCCCGATCGAGCCCTTGAGGAAGGTCGCGCTCTGCGCGGCGTCGGCCTCGCGGATCACGATCGTCACCTTCACGCGCGGCGGCAGGATGTCGTCCTGCACCTCCGCGCGGCTCGCGGCGCTGAGGAAGGTCGTGAAGAGCTTCGGGCTCGTCTCGGGCTTCAGGATCCCGCGCGTCGAGTCCCAGTAAGTGAGCGGCCCCGACTCGCCCCGGCCGTCCGTCCGCTTGGGCGGCGCCTCCTTGTTCCACGTGTTCGTGTAGGGCGTCGCGTAGAGGACCTCGAAGTAGATGACCCGCGTCCCGAACGCGCGCATGTAAGCGGTCCCGTCGGGCGGCGGCGTCTTCGGGTCGGGGGCGCCCGGGAGCGGGGCGCGGAAGAAGTTCTTCTCGCTCGCGAAGAAGCTCGTGCGCCCGCCGACCGGCGAGCGGATCCCGCGGAAGAGGACCTCGCCGTCCGGGGTGCCGGGCTTGCCCATGCACCACGCGACCTCCATGAGGCCGCCCGTCGCGCGGAGGCGCCGCTCGAGCGCCTTCTTCATGTCGTCGCGGTAATCGATCCGCGCGTCCGCTCCGAGCGAAGACCCCGCGTGGCCCGTGATCGCGCTCTCGCTCTCGCCGCGGAGCGTGCGCACGAGCGCGAGCCGCGAGCGGTCGTCCTCGTCGGCGTCGCCGAGGAACACCGCCTCCGCGTTCTTGCCGCCGAGGCTCGTCTGCGGGTCGACCGTCGCGTTCATGAGGTCGTCCGAGAGCTGGGCGAGGATCGCCTGCGCGACCTCGAAGCTCTCGCGGCGCGCCTCGCCGCGACGCCACGTCGTGATCCCGCCGCGCAGCACGACGACGAGAGCGCTCCCCAGGACGACGAGGACTCCCGTCGCGACCATGAGCTCGAGGAGCGTGAAGCCTCCATTGCCGAGTGACCGAGCGAGCTTGCGAGTCGAGGTCCTCACTCGAGCATCTCCTCGCGCCGCTTCACGCGCGTGGGCTGCCGGTAAGTGAGCTGGATCCGCTTCAAGATCGGCGTCTGCTTCCAGCCGTCCTGCGCGAAGGCGCGCGGCTTGTAGGTCATGTAGACGCGCACCTCGACGCGGTCGCCGCGGAGGAGGATCTTGTTGTCCTTCTTAGGGTCGTCGAAGAGGTAGAGCTTCCCGGGGACGCCGATGTCCTTGTCGCTCGCCGGCTTCGCATCCCAGGACGGCTCGCCGTCCACGCGGACCGCGACGAGCACCTTCGTGAAGGGGTTCGGGAGGATCGCGTCCCACGTGATCGACTGGAAGTAAGCGCCCTTCGCTTCCTTGGTCGCCTGGAAGAAGACGCCCTCGAGCGAGCTCACCTGCGCCTGGTAGCGGTCGAGGTAGCGGACCGGCCAGTCGAACAGGATCTCGCCGGGGCCGGGGTTCGGGCTCGCGACCGCGGTCCCGTACTGCCCGCGGAACGTCCCGCGGTCGAAGCGGTCGCGCGGCCGCATGAGGACGTTCTTCCGCTGCTGCTTGATCGGGAAGAGCTCGATCGGGCCCTCGCCCTTGCCGCGGTCGATCGCGACGTAGAAGTCCTCGTCGTGGAAGACTCCCTGCCTCTGGCGGATCGGCATCTGGTCGTCGCGCGGAGGGATGAAGCCGACCTCCGCGACCGCGCAGCGCGGGAAGGGGAAGTTCCACCAGAAGCTCGCCTCGGGCCCGTGAGGAGCGCTCTTCGTCCCGAGCATGCCGCGCACGACGCGCACGGACTGGCCGAGCGTGCCGCCCGAGTCGACGTCGTTCACGGCGATGACCTCGTCGTCGAGCTTGATCGTCATGCCGCCGCGGAAGAGCTGCGAGAGCCCCTTCGAGGGCTGGAGGCACGTCTCGTAGGTCGTGGAGCCCACGTCGAAGAACGTCGTCACGTTCGACTGGGGCCACGGGTGGTTCGAGAGCGCGCTCTGCACTCCCTTGGAGCGGACCGTGAGCTCGATCTGGTCCTGCTCCTGCTCCTGCGTCGCGACGATCTCGTCGATCTTGCCGGACACGCCCCCCTGGTTCGTGCCCGCGCCCTTCGCGCCGACCGCGCCGACCTCGAGCGTCGGCTGGTTGTAGGGGAGCTGCCCCGACGGGAAGCGGACGATCCGCGCGTGCGAGGCGCCGAGGTAGTTCCGCTGCACGAAGTCGTCGAGCGCGATCATGACCCCCGTGCCGGAGTCGCCCGTCAGGCTCGGGGACACGGGGGGCGGCTCGTTGTGGCCCGCGTCGGTCCCCGCGACCCAGAGGACGCAGCGCTCCTCGCGCGCCGGCTCGGCGTCGCAAGCGAGCGTTATGAGGTCGCCCTTCCCGACGAACTCGCACCCGCGCGCGTTGTTCGGGTGCGTCGCGCCGATCACGAACGTCGGGAGCACCTTCTCGCCCGCCGCGTGACCGCGCCCGCCGGCGGCGGTCGTCGCCGTCGGCGTCCACTGCGACCAGACCGGGAGGACGTTCGTGCCCTTCTGGGCGCGGCTCGCGTTCCCCTCCATGCCCTTCAGCCACTCCTTGAGCGGCTTCGTCGCGCCGGGGAGCGCGGGCGGCTGGTTCGGAGGCGGCGGCGGAGAGCCCGGCGCCGGCGTGGGAGGCGGGAGCACGACGATGTTCGCCTGGCCCGGGTTGGGCGGGAGGCGGCCGTTCATCGTGTTGAAGAGCTGGACCATGGCCTGGACCCAGCGGTTGTCGCCCCGGAGCGGCAGGTCCACCGGCTGGCCCGCCGGCTGCGGCAGCGGGATGAACCGGGGCGCCGTGTCGTCCGGGAGGAGCGTCGGGACGTTCTGCGGCGGCTTCCGGTCGGCGCGGATCGCCGGGAGGATCACCGTCTCCGGCGAGTAGGGCGCCGGCGCGCTCAGGATCGACACCCACTCGACGGAGCACGGGGTCCGCGGGTCCATGTTGGCCCCGGCGGCCGCGAGCGGGCTCGGTGTCACGGGCGTGAGCTGGAGGAAGACCTCCGGCTCGTAGAGCGTGTTCCGCTTCGCGTAGTCCGCGTCCGACGTGATCCGCAGCGACTCGAGGACGACGGGCTCCCAGAGGTAGTGGACCTGCGCGATCGTGCCGTCGAGGCCGCGCTGGACGATGAACTTCGCGCCCGCGCCCGCCGGGTCCTGCTGGATCTGCGTGTAGTAGAGCCGCTCGTTGCCGATCCGGATGAAGCCCTGGGGCGGCCAGCCGCCCGCGATGCCCGTGTCGGGGAAGGCGCCCGCCCAGCAGACGGGGACCTCGTTGTCGGTCGGCTGGACGACCGCGGGGCGCTGCTTCGTGGGGTCGTTCTTGACCCAGCCCTGCGGGTTGGGCTTGTAGACCAGCGTGGCGGGCGTGTTCTCGGGGAGCGCGTCGAGGAGCACGGCCCTTCCGGGGCGCAGCGTCTCCTGGTACGCGGGGAGCTTCGGCTGGAGCGCCTGCGCCGGGTTGCCCACCCAGCGGGTCACCCAGTTCGGGCCGTTCTTGAGCCAGAGCGTGTAGCCAAAGAGGTAGACCGGGGCGCCGATGTCGTGCGACGGGGCGCGCGGGAAGACGGGCAGCGGCGCGAAGCCCGGGTCGATCTCCTCGGCCCAGCGACCGGTGCCGCGCTGGGGCACGCGCGTGAGGTCGGTGCTCCCCGCGGGCGGCGTCGGCGGGGGCTGGTTCGGCTGGGGCCGGTGGCGCTGGAGCCACGCGATCCCCCACGGGTTCGGGAGCGGCGCGATGTTGAAGGCGGTCGGCGTCTTGCTCTCGTAGTAGAGGACCTCGCCGAAGTACTGCGGCGCGCTCCACTGGGGCTGCGCGAAGCGGTACGTGTAGGTGTCGCCCGCGAGGATCCCGTCCGGGTGACGGAAGCCGCCCACGCGGATGTAGCCACGGTCGGGGAAGCCGGCGGTGGACTCGACGGGGATCGAGAGCGCGTTCGCGTCGATCAGGCTCGTCGTCTTCGTGCCCGTCTTGTCCGTGCCCACGGGCCTGCCGTCGAGGCACATGGCGATGTCGCCCCGCTCGGAGCCCTTCCACGCGAGCGCGAGGTGGTACCAGTTCTCGGGCCGCAGCACGCACGGGTGCCGGACCTCGGCGGACGGCCGCGGCTTCCCGCCCGTCTCCGCCATGTCGAGCGACTCGTCGCGGATCGTCGCGACGAGCTCCTTCGTCTCGTTGTCGTAGCCGAGCGTGAGCCGGTCGCGCGCGTCCTCGACGCCCGCATCGTAGAAGCAGGTGAGCTTGGAGCCGTTCAGCTTGTCGAGCTTGAACCAGGCGCGGATGCTCCCGGGCCCGAGGTAGGTGCGCGGCTGGCCGTCCTCCGTGGGCCAGATGCGGACCGGGAGCTGCTGGCCCGAGAGGCGCACGTCGTTCTTGAACGGGTGGCCGTCCCGCTCGGAGTCGTAGTGCTCGTCGAAGATCACGCCGGGCGGGGACTGGCCCTGGGCGCTCTTCTGGACCTTCCCCTGGACGTAGTCGCGCCACGTGACGAGCTTCACCTCGGCGGGCGGGCTCGAGCTCCCGAGGTGCGCGCGGTTCGGGAACAGCCAGGGCATCGCGAAGATGTCCTGGGGCGTCGTCTCGAGGAGGTTGGACCACACGCCGCGGATGAACGCCGGCGTCAGCGAGCGCGGGTCGTTCTTGTCCTGGAGCGGCCCGTTCGTGCCGACGCGGTCCTGGAAGCCCTCCTGGTTGTCGATGATCCAGACGAGGTCGCGCGGCGGAGCGACCTGGACGACCTCGCGCGTCTTCACGCGCGCGACCTCGTTGGCCGCGTCGTCGTTCACGATCCCGGTCGCGGTCACCTCGTAGACGTCGCCCGACGTGTAGACGAAGGGCACGCCCGCGTGGGCGAGGAGCGCGCTCGCCGGATCGACGGCGCTCTGGAGGATCGCCTCGACGTCGCCGCGCTGGATGAGGCCGTCGCTCGCGGCCTTCTCGAGGAGGACCTTGAGCTCCATGTGCGAGCGGAGCGTCGTCTGGAGCATGAGGTCGGCGACGGCCGCCGCCTCGGTCGGCGTGACGATGTTGGGCGCGGTCCTCCCGGTCGCGGAGACGGTCTGGAAGAGCCGCGTCTGGAGCCCCGTGAGGAGCGCGACGAGGACTTCCTTCGGCGCCGCGTTCACGTTCACGGGGCGCGGGAGGAGGCCCGAGACCTCGATCTGCGACTGCTCGTAGTCGCGCTCGAGCTGCGGGAAGATGTGGAGCTCCGCGTGGTCGGCTCGCGAGCGCGTGCGGCCGACGATCCTGCGGTACTCGGTGATCCCGCCCGCGATCGGCCTGATCTTCACGACCATGCCGTTCCGGAAGCGGCGGCCGTCCTGGACGCGGAGGGTCGCGAACTCGCTGTAGGGCTCGTAGCGGACGGGGTGGTTCACGACCTGAGGGTCGGTCCACGCCTCGCCTTCGTGTGGCGAGTCCACCGTGATGTAGGGCCGGATCCGTTCGAGCTCCGTCCGGCCGATCGTCTCGAGCTCGGGCGTCTTCTCGCGGAGGGCGATCAGCTCGTCCAGCTGCCGCTTCACCTCGTTGCGCCAGAAGTCCGCGTGCTTCATCTCCTGGGCTTCGAGCTTCGTGGCGCGGTCCCTGAAGCTCTTCGCGAGCGCGTCGCGCTGGTCCTCCTCGACCGTCTGGAGGAGCTCCCACGCGCGGAGGACGGCGCGGTCGCCGCCGAAGCGCCAGATCACGCCGGGGTCCACTCCGAGCGCGCGGAGGCCCTTCTCGGCCGCTTCGCGCTTCTTCTTCTCCTCGGCCTCCTCCTTCTCGTGGGCGGCCTTCGAGTCCACGTTCTCGAGGACGCCCGCGCGGTCGAGCTTCTCCTTGACGATCCCCCACTCCTTCAACTTCTCGAACGTGACGCCGTTCGACTGGAAGTAGAAGGCGGCGGCGAAGGTCCCGAACTCCCAGTCGGCGATCTTGCGGATCGCGCTCGGAGTCTCGAAGCGGGCGAGCTCGCCCTCGCGGTTCTCGACGCCGACGAAGCGCCAGACGGGGTCCCACGCGCACTTCCAGCCGCGGAAGTCCTGCACGAGCGTGCCCGGCGGGTAGTCGCGCTTGGAGGTGTCGCCGTCGTCGGGCGGCGGGCTCCGCGTGAAGAACATGCCGCGGATGAGGCCCACGAGGCGGTGCTGCTTCGGGTCGATGTCGCGGTAGCCGATGAACTCGCCGTGGACGCGCACGATCCCGTCGAGCGTCGTCGGGTCGCCGTCCGAGTAGAACCGCGAGGAGTCCTCGACGGCGAGCATGTCCGTCGCGTTGTACTTGAGCTCGCCCGTCGAGACGGTGACGCCGAGGAGGTTCGCGATCGCCTCCGCGGGCGCGCCGTTGAGGTCGATCTTCGAGCGCTCGTCGCGGACCGTGACATCCGCCATCGTCGTCGTCGTGCCGCGGGTCTGGAGGCCCTTCACCTCCGCGGTCTGGAGGCCGGCCACGTCGCGGACTCTCGGGGAGAGCTCGTCGAGCGAATCGACCTCCTCGTCGTCGCCGTCTCTGTCGCCTCGCGCGAGCCTCGCTCGCCGCTCCTCGTCCGGATGAGAAGTGATGAGCGCCGCCATCGCATCGTTCCGTGCTGCTTCCGCGAGCCTCCTCGCTCTCGTCCTCGACGCGAAGCCTCTCGCGCTCCTCTCATGAAGATGCATGGAGAGGGCGAAGGGCGCGGAGATCGCGACGAGGGCGGCGATGACGACGACGACGAGGATGAGAGCCATGCCTCGTTGTCCGAACGTGGAGGAGCGTCCTTTTCGTTTTTCAGCGCAGAGACGCAGAGACGCAGAGACGCAGAGGAGTGGCTGACCACTCCTCTGCGCCTCAGCGTCTCTGCGCCTCTGCGAAGAAAGACGGGAGGATCGCTCCTCCGCGTTCTGTTTCTAGAGGATCCCGAGCGCCATGAGCTTGGCCTCGTTCTCAGGCGTGAGCACCTCGCGGAGGGCGTTCTCCGCCTCCTTGATCTTGGCGTCCTCGCCTTCACGAGCCTTCTTGAGCTCCTTCACCTTGGTCGCGATCTCGTCGCGCTGGGCGTCGGTCGTGCCGGGGACGTCCTTCAGGAACTTCTTGAGGTCGTCGCGGCGCGTGTCCTGAGCCTTGCGCGCCTCGGCGCGGGCCTCGAGGACCTTCTTCACGAGGGGCATCACGGCCGCCTTCTCGTCCGCGGTGAGGGTGAGCTCCTTCTCGGCGCGCTCGGCGAGGTCCTTGTCATTGGGGCCACGCTCACGGCCGGGGCCGCCGGGACCGCCACGCTCGCCGCCACGACCGCCCATGCCGCCCCACTGACCGCGGCGCTCCTCCTCCTTCTTGAGGAACTCCTCGTACTTCGGCTTCTGAGCGTCGGTGAGGAGGCCACGGACCTTCTCCTCGACCTTCTTGCGCATCTCCGTCATCTTCTCGCGCATCTTGTCCCAGTCGGGACGCTCGCCGCCCTGCTGCATCTCCTCGCGCTGCTTCTGCATGTCGGCGCGCATCTCGTCGTCGATCGCCTTGACCTTCGTCATCTGGTCCTCGCTCAGCTCGAGCGGGTCCTTGAGCTGGTCGGCGAGGCTGAACCCGCCGCGACCGCCACGGCCGCCACGGCCGCCACGACCACCCTCGGGTTGGTCCTGGGCGAGAGCGAGCGCGGGCATCGAGATGGCCAGCGCGATGACCGCGGGCACGAATCGGGTGAGCTTCACGGTGTCTCCTTCTTCTCCCGAGCCCCCGCCGGGTCGGTCCTCGTGACGCGCGGACGGGGCTACTCGCGAGCGTTAGACTAACCCAACCGGGTCTCCCATCCGGTCACTCCCGACGCACCGTCGCTTTTGACACTAGACTGACAATTCCTCAAGGCGCGCGTCTACCGTGGCTTACAACAGGGATTCGACATGAAGTGGCTCATCTGCGCGGTCGTCCTCGCCTCCCCGGCGGTCTCGTACGCAGGGGACAAGGTCCTCGGCCTGGGCTCGGAGGAGCCGCTGCGCGACGGCATCGACGAGCCGGTGAGCTCGCTCCTCCTCCGCGAGCTCGTCCGCCAGGCCGTCCTCATCGCGGCGAGAGACGAGCTCGGGCTCGCGACGCGCGACCAGTCCCTCCGCGAGGACATGCCCGACGGGAGGCTCGACGTCACGCTCGCGATCGACGGGAAGGAGAGCCTCGCGTTCCGGGTCCGCCGCGCGAAGAAGACGATCTTCAAGAAGGAGCTCCCCTTCGCGGGCGCGAACGCGAAGTACGACAAGCTCGTGAGCCAGCTCGAAGCCCTCTCGCGCGGAGAGCTCGTCGCGGCCCTCCGCTCGGCCGACGTGACCGGGGAGCGGCGGCCGCGCGCGCGCGTGAAGGAGCCGCTGCCCGACGGGATCCTCGACCGTCTCGACAAGATGACGGTGTTCGACCAGCACGCGGCCGTGCGCGCGGCGCACGCGGTCGCCGCGAAGAAGGGCGAGTCCCCCGAGAGCCTCGCCGCGCTCGCCCGCGGCTACGCGAACCTCGGGATCCTCACCGAGCGGCAGTGGAGCGTCGCCCACAAGGTCTTCAAGGCGCGCGCGCTCCTCTACGCCGAGCGCCTCGTCGCGTGCTCCGAGCCCGAGTCGGGCTTCGCGCTCGCTCACCGCGCCTATGCGCGCGCGCTCGCCGGCCTCCACGGGCTCGTGCCCCAGAGCACGATCGAGCTCGAGCCGGGCTGGATGCCGCTCGTCCGCGCTTATGTCCAAGTAGAGCGGCCCGCCCTCGAGAACGCCGGGCGGCATCGCGGGCTCGCCCGCCTCCTGGCCTTCCTGTGCGTGGAGGACTCGGGGGGTCACGAGCTCCAGGCGCGTCTCGGCGGCGCGATCGTCGAGGAGAACCCGTGGTGTCACCGCGTCCACGACGTGATCGCCGACGTGGGCCCGGTGAGCTCGCGCGACGCGGTCACGCGCGCCGCGTTCGAGGTCTTCGAGACCGGGCTCGCGAAGCGGCTCGCCGCGCTCCCCGATGCGCCCGCGCTCGCCGCGCCGGGGAAGAAGGGCTTCCAGGGCACGCTCGCCGCGCTCGCGAGAGCGGGCGCCACGGCCGACGACAAGGGCGAGCCGAGCTGGACGGCGCTCGCGCGGATCCTCGAGGACTCGGCCTTCCTCGCCGCCGCTCGACGCGGCGAGTTCTTGAAGCGCGAGCGCAAGGAGGAGCTCCCCGATCTCCTCGCGCGCGCGAAGCTCCTCTGCCGCGAGCACGCCTACGGCGCGTTCGTGACGAGCCTCATCCACGACGACTCCGAGCGCCGGCGCGCGGCGCTCGAGGACCTGACGATCATCGACGGCTCGATCGACCACACGCCGCTCGTGAACGCGACGTGGGGGATCGGCAACGACCCCTCGGCCGTCGCCGCGCGCGAGATCGCCTTCGCGCACGCGGACCCGATCGAGCGCGACCTGCGGGTCATCGCCGTGCGCGTCGCCTCGATGGGCCGCTTCGACCAGACGGCCGCGGACACCAAGCGCTACTGGAAGGCCTGCCCCGAATCGCCGCTCGCGATGGCGCTCGCGCTCCAGCGCGGCCTCGAGCGGCGGACCGGGCAGGTCGTCCGCGAGATGGCGAAGCGCTCCGAGAGCCCCGACCTCATCGAGGTCCTCGCGCGGCGCGCCGACGAGCGCGGCGACGAGGACGCCGCGATCGAGCTCTGGGAGAAGCGCGTCGAGATCTCGGCCGATGCGCCCGCGCTCCTCGCGCTCGGTCAGCGCTACGAGAGGGCGCGCCGCATCGACGAGTGGAAGGCCACGGCCGATCGGCTCGTCGCCGCCGACCCGAGAGCGGACCACGACGGCGGCATGCGTCTCCGGCTCGCGAAGCAGCTCATCGCGAAGGGCCGGAACGCCGAAGGCCTCGACTACGTGGACGCGGCCGCCGCGGCCGCCTCGGCGTCGGGCGACCGCGCGACGCTCGCGTTCTGTGTCGGGTGCTTCGAGGACGCCGGCGACCCCGTGCGCACGGAGCGGTGCGTGAAGCGGCTCTCCGAGCGCTTCACGCCGAACGTCACGGACTGGTTCTACTGGTGCAAGCGCACCGGCACGGGCGACGTCGCGGCCGCGCGCAAGCTCTGTCTCCCTGACGTGGAGCGGTGGAGCGAGAGCAGCGAGCCCTCCGCGATCAAGGAGGCCGCGGGGTTCTGGCTCGTGGATGGCGCCACGAAGAAGACGGTGAAGCTCGCGGCCGAGCTCCTCGACCACACGCACCGGCCGTTCTGGGGCCTCCACGTCGCGATCCTCTCGAAGTCCGCGAAGCGCCGCGAGGAGTCGCTCGACGACGTGACCCTCCACCGCGCCGCCGCGCCGGCGAACGAGCGGATCCTCCTCCCTCTCGTGAAGGTCCTCGCGTCGTGCCTCGAGGACGGCGAGAAGCTCGACCTCGCCGCCGTCGAGAACCTGCGTCAGGCCTCGGGCGACCCGAACCGCTCGATGATCGATTACTTCGTGGGCCGCTTCCTCGAGACGCGGAAGCGCCCCACGCTCGCGCGCGCCTACTACCTGCGCGCTCTCAACGCGCGCTCCGACTTCGAGGAGGTGCCGATCCACGGCCTCGCCCGAGACGGCCTCGACCGGATCCCCGCCGAGTAGCGCCCCCGGACACGGCGCCCGGTATCGAGCTTGCGGCGGACACGCCGGGAGTCACGACCGATGGCGCTTCTGCAAGGACTCTTCGCCGCGATCTTCCGCTCGCTGGGCAAGATCCTGAACACGGCGTTCGGGTGGGCGACGATCCTGCTCTTCGGGAAGGTGCCCGCGAAGAAGCAGACCTACCTCTCGCTCGCCTCGCTGGGCTCGCTCCTCTGGTTCATCGTCGTCCTCGGGATCGCCTCCCCGAGCGTCGCGACGTTCCTCCTCGCCTTCGTGACGCTCCCCGAGTGGTTCGTCGAGGGCTGGCTCCGCCTCGTCATGCTCGGCGCGGCGCTCGTGATCCCCGCGATCGTCGGCGTGCTGTCGATCCTCATGCTCGACGCGGAGGACCGTCCCGCGGGCGTGGGCGGGAAGATCAAGGCCGTCCTCCGCGGCTACCCCTACACGATGGGCCTCGCGATCACGTTCGTGCTCATGATGATCCTCGCGCCGATCATGAAGCTCCAGACGCTCGCGCGGCGGTGGACCGACGCCCACGTCCCGATCCTCGTCGAGCCGCGGGACTACGTGGACGTCCTCTCGGACATCGAGCACGCCCTCCACGACGGGGGCATGGAGACGCGCCGCGAGAAGGCGACGTGGATGCTCCGCCTGCCGACGCGGATCCTCTCGTTCTTCTCGGGCTCGACGGTCGCGAAGTACGTCGCGAAGGAGCTGATTGCTCTCCGCGGCGAGGGGCTCGAGGTCGTGCTGCACCCGTCCGATCTCATCGTGCGCGGCAAGGAGAGGACGGTCGCGCGCATCCGGTCGATCCTGACCGAGCGGCTCACCTTCACGAAGGCTTACTTCACCTACGAGAAGGAGGCGCACGAGCTCGAGGACGATCTGCGGCATGTCTACGAGAGCTCGATGGAGAAGGGACAGCTCGGAGTCATCGACCGGAAGGCGCTCGCGAAGCTCGAGGACATAGAGCGAAGGATGCGGAAGCTCGAGCTGCCGTACGAGGAGTGGGAGGTTCTGTTCCGTGAGAAGCTGCAGGTCGAGCGGACGGTCATGGGCACCGGGCTCGGGCTAAGGGGGTATCACCCGGAGAGTGCGATCGAGAAGCTGGCGCGGGAGGCGGCGTAGGGAGGCGTCGAAAGAGAGCGACCCGCGCGTCCACCCCATACGGGCAGCGGACGCGCGGATCCCCTCGGCGTCTCACGCGGCCGGACGCTCCGTCCCGTCGGTGGGCTCACTCCGGCTCTTGAGAGCCCTCGTGAGCTTCGCCTTCGCCGCCGCCTCGGCCTTCGCCTCCGCGCTCGGCTGGAGCGCGCTTGCGCGCGACGCGCGGAGCATGGCGTTCGCGCGCCTTCACGATCGCATCGACGGCGTCGAAGAAGGGGTCGTCGTCGTCCAGCCACCCGGCGACATCCGCCAGATGCGGCCGCTTGCCCTCACGAAGTGGGACGAGCCGAGCCACTGGCTTTCCAGCGCGGGCGATCACGAACGCTTCCCCGTCGGCGACTCGCCCGAGGAGCTCGGGGAGTCGTCGGCGCGCATCCGCGGCACTCACGATCTCGTTCGCCATGATCTGAGGTTAGCCCAGACGGCGATGCGCAGGGGTCTCTTCCGCGGAAGAGTCCGTCTTCCCCCGCCGACTTCGCCCCCGCCAGGTCACGAAGCAGAGCACCGCTCCGCCGACGAATCCGACACCATAGGCCGCGCTGTGGGCCCAGAGGTCGGCGATGAACGGATCGTGCGCGCTCTGAGGGAGCCGCGCCCGGCTCGCCGCATCGAGGCCGACCAGTCCTCTCGTCGCGAGGATGTAGCCCACGATCCCGGAGACGAGCGAGCACACACCCATGACCGCGAGGAGCACGCTGATCCACGGCACGAGCTCGCGCGCTCCGAGCTTCGGGCGAGACCCCGATCGCGCCGCGAAGGCGAGCCAGCAGCCGAGGATCAGGCCGACCCACCAGGTCGCGATGACGCCCCAGCCGAAGGCGAGGAGCGTCGGCGAGGTCGTGTTGAAGACGGGCGGGTGACCGATCGTGAAGTACTCGACGCACACACGCGCGGTGATCTGGTCGTGGCAGATCCCGTAGGCGATCGCGGACAGGATCGAGAGCAGGATGATCTTCGCGGACTCCATGTAGAAACATCCTCGCAGGTGTTCGACGGCAAACGATCTCGACGGGTGCGGCCGATGTTCATCTGAGCGTCCGTCGCGAAACTCGTCCGCACGAAGGAGCTTCGCCTGCACGTCCTCGGTGCATGCGAGGCCTCATCGCACGCGACGGAGCCTCGCCTGCACTTCCTCGGTGCATTTGAGCGCCCTTCGCGTCCCCCTCCGCCGCGACGAGGCCTCAGATGAACATCCGCGGAGAGTCGTCGAGCCCGGTGTGTCTCGAAGGTGAGACCCGAGACTCCGAGAGAGCTCACGATCGGCGAGGTCTTGGGGATCCCCGCGATCGTCGTGGTTCTTTGGATCGCCTACCTGACCTGGGCGCGCATGACGTACGGCCCACGAGAGCCCTTCGACGACGGAGCGGACATCGTTCTCATGGTCCCGAGCTGCGGCATGCTGACCGTGAGCTTCGTCCTTCTTGCAGGGTGGGTGCTTCTGCTCGTGGACCACCAGCGTCCAGGAGGGCGATGACGCCTCGCACTCGGGCGCAACTGTAGACTGTCTCGCCATGCCCCTCCGCTACGACGAGTGGCTCCCCGGTCCCGCCCTGAAGGGCATCGTGACGGCGTACTGGCAGGTCCTCGGCGACCCCGAGGGCGTCCCCAACCCGGCCGTCCTCCCTGACGGCCACATCGAGCTCGTCTTCAACCGCGGCGCCGCGGTCGCCCTCGCCGGCCCGGCCTTCACGGGCGCGCAGCCCGCGCGCTGCGTGGTCGGCCTCCTCTCGCACGCTCTCCGCATGGAGTATCGCGGCCGCGTCGATACCTTCGGCATCCGCCTCCACTCCGCTCGCGGCGCCGCCTTCCTCGCGCGCTCCGCGGAGACGCTCGCCGACGCTCTGCTCCCCCTCGCGGACGTGGCGCCGCTCCTCGACGCCGCTCTCGCGTCCGTCGTGAAGGAGGGCTGGACCCCCGAGAACCCCGACGACCTCGCCGCCCTCGAAGCCGCTCTCCTCGACCAGACTCGCCGCGCCACGCCCGCCGACGAGGAGATCGTCGCGGCCGTCGAGCGCCTCGAGCGCGACGCGACGAGCCCCGAGGTGTCCGCGCTCGCCGACGAGCTCGGCCTCTCGGCGCGACAGCTCCAGCGTCGCTTCGTGGCCGCGGTCGGCCTCGCGCCGAAGCGCTTCGTCCGCGTCCTCCGCTTCGCGCGCGTCTGGCAGTTCGCGACCATGCAGCCCGTCGAGACCTGGGCGAAGCTCGCCGCCGACCACGGCTTCTCCGACCAGGCGCACATGGTCCGCGAGTTCCGCGAGCTCGGCGCCGAGCCGCCCACGAAGCAGTTCGGCCCCGACTGGTATGGAGCGACGGAACTGCTTCGCGAGACGGGGCCTGCGCCCGGTGTCCGATCCGTTCAAGACCCCGAGGAGCCGCCTCCCGTATAAGGCCCGCCGAGGAGTCGAATCGTGAACAAGAAGAAGTTCGAGGCCGTCCTCGGCTGCGAGGCGGGTCCGTTGTTCTTCCGCGTCCCCTTCGACGTGAAGGCGGCGTTCGGCCACGCGCGCGCGGCCGTCAAGGTCACCGTGGACGGACACGAGTACCGCTCGACGGTCTCCGTCTACTCGGGCAAGTTCTACGTCCCGCTCCGCAAGGACCGCCGCGAGGAGTTCGGCCTCCACGTCGGCGACGAGGTCCGCGTGACGCTCGAGCCCGATGTGGCGGCACGCGAGGTCGAGGCGCCGAAGGACCTCCGCGCCGCGTTCGCGAAAGACGCCCGGGCGAAGGAGAGGTGGGCCGAGCTCAGCTACTCGCGTCGGAAGGAGATCGTGGACTCGCTCACGGAGGCGAAGCGGCCAGAGACGCGGGCGCGGAGGCTGGCTCGGTTCGTGGCCGACCTCGGCTGAGAGCGCGGAGGCTGGTCACCCCTTCCAGATCGTCCCGCGCACCCAGTCCCACAGCGGCACGTTCACGTTGAAGTTCCACTTCTGCATGAGCTCCGGCCTGTGGTGCGTCGCGTGGTGCCGCCGGAGCTTTCTGATGATGCTCCGCCGCCCGATGAAGCTGTCGGCCGGCAAGTGATACGAGAGGTGCAGCCACTCGTACGAGAGCACGTAGAACATCGCCGACATGACGAACAGCGCCGCGAGGTTCGTGAACCCGAGGAAGTAGAGCGCGGCCGTGATCGGGCTCGTCGCGATGAAGATCGCGACGATGCCGAACGCCGGTATGAGGACGAGGCGGAACTCCTTCGCGGAGCGCATCGCCATGTCCTCCTCGATGTAGACGACGTGGTGCTCGGGCGTGTGGCGGTCGAACAGGACCTCGAAGAACCGCGTGCGGCGGTGGAGGAGGTACTTGTGCGCCCGCCACTCCGTCATGTTGCTCAGGACGAGCATGAAGGGGACGATCAGGAGCTCCGCCGGGTGCAGATTCGCGATCGAGAGGACGCACACGACCGTGATGGCGATACCGAAAAGAGTCGGCGCCGCGAGGTGCACCGCCGGCACGTACCACCAAGGAATCGACCCCACGAGGCGCGCGCGAACGGCGTCGCGGTGCGCGGCGTCGGTCGCCGCCGTCGTCGGGGTGGTCGTCTTCTCCATCTCGCCCTGCACGGTCATGTGCAGTTAATACGCAAAGGCCTCGCCGCGCTCTAAATCCTCGTCTTTCGTCGGGCTGCGCAGGGGCTCCGCACTCTCGTGGGGCGCGCTGCCGCATTTCTCCCAGGATCCGAGAGACCGACCCTGCGACGACGTCGGCGACGAGCCTCGATTACGCCGCGACTCTCCTCGGCGCTGCGCTCATCCGCTGCCGGAGAGCCGACTGGATGATGTCGCGGAGGAGCACCGAGTGAGCGTGCGCTTCCCGCGCTCGCCGCTCGAGGATGATGACCGCTTCAGGATCCTCGGCTCCGCGCGCCAGGCGGACGAGGAGATCCCACGCGACGTCCTGCGTGCACTCGAGCGCCCAGAGCGCCGGCACGATCTCCGACACGCGCGCGTCGGGCGCGCGCGCGACGTCCTCGAAGCCGCGGAGGTGGCGCGCCGGGATCGCGAGCGAGGTCTCGCCGAGCTGATCGAGGAGATCGTGGAGGAGGACGGCGTGCTCGTCTTCCTGACTGCGCAGCCCTTCGAGCGCGTCGAGGACCTCCTCCTTCTCCGGCACGTGGAGGGCGTCCCGCGCCTCGAGGAGCCGGTCGTAGAGCAAGACCGCGATCCGCGCGGCCGACAGCCGCTCGCGGAGCAGCGCGACGAGCACGTCTTTGTTCGGAGCCGCGAGCTTCTTCAAGACAGCCTCCCGGGTACTCCGCCGCACTTCGAGTACCGGGGCTTCGTGGAACCGTTTCTTGCCACAGAGTTCACAGAGAGCACAGAGGCGGATGACGTCGGGTCGCTCTCCTCGAGAGTGAGGAACGGGCATCCACGCTGGTTCTGCCGACTCTCTGTGCCCTCTGTGACCTCTGTGGCAAAAATCGGATCGCCTGCACCGTTACTTCCTCGTGGCGAACAGCAGCTCGTGCCAACGAGTGGCGCCTTGGTCGGTCACTCCGTGCTTCTCGATGCGCTGCACGTCCTCGCGGAAGACACCGAGCACGTCGAACTTCTCCCGCGCAAGCGCGGCGAGCTCGTCGCCCATGCTCACTCCGCGCGCGCCGCCACCCAGGTGCAGGATCACGAGGCCCGACGGACGAACGAGGCGCGCGCACACCTCGAAGAACGTGGCGTAGACATCGCGCGACCGCCGCTGCTGCACTTCGAGGAACCGCTTCGGCTCGCGGCGCTCGTCGAAGTCCGCGACCTCCCAGCCGCAGAACCAGAGGCGGATCCAGTTCGCGAGATAGAACCGCGTCGAGTTCACGAACGGCGGCGAGCAGATCACGGCGTCCACCGACCCCGGCTCGAGCCGATCGGCGAGGTCGCGGTAGTCGCCCGCGAGCGCGCTCCCCGGCACGAAGCCCGCCGGCCGCTCGGCGGCGAGGGCGCGCTCGACCTTCTCTCTCAGCTTCGCGCGGAGCGACTTCTCCTCGAACGGCCCCGTCGGCGCGAACGGAGTGAGCCCGTGCGAACGCCGCGAGAGCGCGTACGGCCGATTCCCGTGGAGTATGTGGAGGAGCGACGCGAGGACGAGCGACTCGCTGCTGTTCCGCGGCGGATACTTCAAGAAGAACGCGCGCGCGCGGAGGATCTCGTCGAGCGTGCGCGGGTGGTAGTAATCCGCGAGCTTGCCGTTGAAGCCCGGGAGCGCGCGACGCGACGGCTTCTTCTTCGCGAGGAGCGCCCGCTCGAGCCGCTCGAGCGTCGCCTCGACCTCGTCGCGGACGGGGACGCCGAGCTTGGCGTCGGCGCACGCGACCGCGATCGGGTTCACGTCGTTCGAGATCGCGCGCCGCGCCGCGAGCGCGGCCTCGAAGGCGATCGTCCCGACGCCGCCGAGCGGATCGAGCACCGTCTCACCGGGACGCGTGAAGCGATCCACGAGGTGGTGCGCGTGCGACGGCTTCAACTTCCCCTGATACGAGCAGAGAGAGTGAAGCGGGTGCCCCCAGTTCCGCGCCGCGAACGGAGCCTTCGCGTGCGGGAGCTCGCGGACGAACCGCTTCGCGGCCTGCGCGATCGGGTGCGGCCCGCGTCGTGGAGCAGGGGCGGGCGCCGGGCGCACCAGTCGCAGGAGCACCTGCCTCAGCGCCGTGCCGTCGTTCGACCAGCGCTTCCTGAGCGGCGTCACACCCTCGAGCGTGAAGCCCGCGGCGCGCGCGACCGCGACGAGGAGCTCGTCCGTCGGCACCGAGACGCCGCAGAAGCGGCTGTCACCGATATCGAGGAGCAGCCGCCCGCGCGGCGCGAGCGCGCGGAAGACGCCCTCGAGGACGCGCGCCATGTCGCTCGCATACGCGCGCACCAACGTGGGGATCCGCGGGTCGTAGGCGCAGCGGTCGAGCTTCGTCGCCACGGCCTCGACCTCGGGGAAGCTCCGCGGCGCCTCGATCCGCGACGACACGTTGTTGATCCCCGCCGTGAGCGCGCGCGTGTGGAGCGCGGCGAGCTCGTCCTCGCTCGAGATCAACCCGAGGACGAGGAGCTCGAGCTTGGAGTTCCTGAAGTAATTCGTCCCGTTGAGATAGGGCGGCGAAGTGATGCAGAGATCGAAGTCTCCTTGCGGCAAGGAGCGGGCATCTTCTCCCACCTGGAGCGCGCGCCCGAGGACGCCCGGGCCCTCGGTGCCGAGAGCGAGGATGTCCTCCTTCATGCGCGCGAGCTGCTCGTCGAGCGCGCGGACGACGTCGCGCTGCACCTCCTCGACCTCGCGGCCGCGGCGGTATCTGAGATCGGCCGCGCGCTTCATGTTCGAGCACGAGACGACGACCGCGGCGACCGCGAGCCTGAGCAGCTCGCGGAGCGGCGGGTCGTCGTCGATCGTCTCGATCCACTCGACGGCCGCGCGGAGGTCACGCAGCACCTCCTCCTCGAAGAAGGCGCGCTTCGTGAACATGAACGCGAGCCGGCTCACGTCGGCTCCGCGCTCGATCGCTCGGTGAAGACCGGCCGCGCGGTCGAACGCGGCCGCGACTCCGTTGGGCCCGCGCGCCGCGAGCGCGGGCGCGGCCTCTAGCTTGGACCGGATCACGAGCCGCATGAGCGGGTTGACCTCGGCCCAGCCCGCGTCGATCCCTCGATGGCTCGCGACGAGCGGCGTCGTCCCGCTCCCCGCGAAGGGATCGAGGACTCGCCGCGTGTCGGGGAGCTCTCTCAGCAGCTCGGCCACGAAGTCGCAGGAGTAGCCCTCGACGTACGGGTACCAGCGGTGGATCCGCGCGGTCTTGTTGAGCTCGAAGGTCGCCGCGGATCCGAGCAGGGTCACGCGTCGAGCTCCTCGTCGGTCGCCGCGTCGAACGCTCCCTGCACCCACGAGACCGAGCAGGTCTCTCCGGTCGGGACGACCACCGCGACGTCGAAGCGACAAGGCCGCTGAGCGAGGTTGCGTTCGGCGAGGAACGCGAGCGCGGCCGCGGTGATCTTGCGCTGCTTCGCGCGCGTGATCGACTCGAGCCCGGTCCCGCGCGAAGCGCTCGTCCGCGTCTTCACCTCGCAGAAGCAGATCGTGCCGTCGTCCTCGATGACGAGGTCGAGCTCTCCTCCGCCGCCGCGCCAGTTCTGCGCGAGGACGGTCGCGCCGCGACGGGTCGCGGAGAGGGCCGCGGCCGCTTCTCCTCGACGGTCGAAGCGCTTTCGATCCATGCTTCGAGAAGCATAGGATACGGGTCCGACGCCCAGTGCTCGAAACAGGGACCGAGATCGACGTCTTCACGCCCGCGGGGCGCGAACGGTGGATCGTCCGCGGCTCGCGGGGACGGGGCGGGCAGGGGCTCATCTACTCGGTCGTCTGCAAGGCGGACGGCCGCTTCGCCGTGCTCAAGGTCCCCGGGCCGCGCGGCGTCATCGCGGCCGAGATCGAGCGGCGGATCCTCGAGAAGCTCGAGACGCACCGGAACATCGTCCGCCGCCTCGGCTCGGCGTACGTCCAGAACGTCGAGTGCGCCGTCCTCTCGTGGGCGCACGAGAACCCCTTCGAGCGGCTCAACCGGCCCAAGATCGCGGCGGCGGTCCCGGTCTACAAGGGCGAGGAAGCGCTCCGTGTCGCGCTGCCGGCGACGACGGCGATCGAGATCGTCCAGGAGGTCCTCGCCGCCCTCGAGCATCTCCACGCCCGCGGCTTCGTCCACGGCGACATCAAGTCGACCAACGTCATGGTCGAGATCACGGCGCCGTTCATGAACATCACGAACCGCGAGTTCTTCGCCGCGATCCAGCAGCGCGCCTACAAGACGAACGTCATCGACTACGGGACGACGCGGAGCACGGTCTACCTCGAGAGCGCCGGCGAGCGCGACGAGCAGATCGTGCCGCCCGAGCTCACGCCGGTCTACGCGCCGCCCGAGATCATCCGCGGGATCGGCGACTCGCGCGGCGGCCCGGCGACCGACGTCTACTCGGTCGGCACGCTCCTCTACGAGCTCGTCACGGGGCACTACCCGTACGACCACGTCGTCGAGGTCGACAAGCTCGGGAGCTTCACGCCCGAGCTCCTCGAGCTCAAGCGCGACGAGTTCGCGGGCGTGCGCCGCCCCTTCGACGTCGAGCGGATCGTCCGCGCGCGCCAGCACGACGTCGTCTTCGCGGAGGCGTTCGCGGCGCAGCGCCTCCGCGACCGGTTCTACGAGACGGTCCAGCGCGTCCTCGAGGCCGCGCTCGCATCGGACCCCGCGAAGCGCCCGTCGATCTCGACCCTCCGCGCCGACTTCATCCGTTACTTCGAGCTCGAGCCGACGGCCCAGGTCATGAGCGACGGGCGACAGCTCGTCTCCATGACGAACCCGCGGTGGCACCTCGTCCGCACGAACCGCTACTACGAGGCCGCCAAGGTCCCGGACGAGGTCGTGAAGCCGGACACGATCAAGCTCGCGCCCATGTCCGAGGCGGACATCGCGGGGGACGCGGCCTCGGCGATCCCGCGCCTGGACCCTTCGAGCTTCAAGATCGCGCTCGTGGACGACGACAAGGTCACGCTCACGATCCTCACGAACACGCTCCGCCGCCGCGGCTTCAAGGTGCGCGCCTTCCAGGACCCGGAGCAGGCGCTCGACGTCCTCTCGCGCGACCACCCGGACGTCGCGATCTTCGACATGCAGATGCCCGGGATCACGGGCATGGAGCTCGTCCGCCGCCTCCAGCAGAGGATCCGCGCGAACGCCTTCCCGATCATGATCCTCTCCTCGGAGGGCGAGGAGTCGATCCTCGCCGAGGCCTTCCACCTCGGCGTCACCGACTACCTCGTGAAGCCGGTCTCCGAGGCCGAGCTCGTCGTCAAGCTCGAGCAGACGAAGTCGCGCACGAGCGCGCGCCCGCCGGAGCAGATCCCGCGAGAACTCGGCGGCTTCGAGCTCCACGAGGAGATCCGCCGCGGCGAGATCGGCGTCACGTTCCGCGCGACCGCTCCGAGCGAGCCCGACCTCCTCCGCGCCGCGAAGGTGCTCCGCCCCGACGTCGCGGGCGACGTGGAGCCGCTCCTCCGCCTCCGCCGCGAGATCGACATCCTCGCGCGCTGCGAGCACCCCTCGATCCCCAAGGTCATAGCGTCCGGCGTCGTCGGCCGGCTCATCTTCTACGTGGCCGACGAGGTGCCCGTGAAGACGCTCGGCGACCTCGTCCGCGAGCGCGGAAAGATCACGCCCGACGAGGTCTGGATCCTGATCCGCGACCTCGGCGAAGCGCTCCGCCATCTCCACGGCCGCCACATCTTCCACGGCGACCTCACGCCCGAGAGCGTCAGCTTCACCGAGCGCGGCAAGACGACGATCGGCGACCTCGGCTTCGCGCGGTGGGTGGACTCGGCGCCGCGCGAGGACGAGCCGATCCCGCTCGCGTCGCGCTACACCGCGCCCGAGCTCCGCGACGAGCCTCTCCGCCGCGAGCTCCGCTCCGACCTCTACTCGATCGGCGTCATCGCGCTCGAGGCCCTCACGGGGAAGCCGGCGGGCCAGGCCGGCTCCCGCGAAGCGGCCGACACGCGGGCGCTTGCGTCGGTCGCGCCCGCTCCGCTCGCCGCGCTCGTCGAGCGGATGTGCGCGCGCTTCCCCGAGGACCGCTTCGCGAACGCGGCGGCGCTCCTGACGGCCCTCGAGGGGTACGTCTAGGCTCCAAACCGTGTCGGTCCCGGGAGGTTGCACGGCTACCTAAACGCTGCTATCTCAAGGCAGTGCGAGAGACCGGTCAACAGGCCAGCCGGAACCTCGGGAAGTGCCCGAAGTGCGGCAAGAGTACCCCGCTCCGCTCGGGGTCCTGCCTGTACTGCGGGGCGTATCTCGACGACGTGAAGCCGCTCTCCGAGTCCGACTCGCACCGGATCATCGTCGAGGAGCCGCGCCAGCTCGGCGTCGGCGCGCAGGGCGGACGCCACCAGAAGGTCTACGACGGCCGCGGCCACTACCTGTTCCTCGGCGCGCGCGAGCCGCTCAGCCTCGAACCGAACAAGCTCTTCCTGATCGGCCGCGACCCGCACTCGGGCCTCGTCGTCCACTCGGCCGAGGTCTCGCGGCAGCACTGCGAGATCGACTGGCGCGGCGAGCCGCCGCGCCCCGTCCTCGTCGAGGTGCGCGCGCGGAACGGGACGTACGTGAACGACCGCCAGCTCCGCCGCGGCGAGCCCGAGTCCCTCCGCGACCGCGACGTGATCCGGCTCGGGCGCGACTTCGAGGTCGTCTATCGCCAGCTCGACGAGCGCGAGCTCAAGGAGACGCTCGGCGAGGCGGGCCGCGCCGACACGCGCGCGATCAAGCTCGGGGCACAGGTCTCGCCGCCGCCCCAGCCCGCGCCGCCGCCCGCGCCGCTCCCCGTCCCCGGCCCGGGGCCGGCGCCGATGCCCGTCCTGCAGCCCATGCCCGTCGCCGCGACCGCGGCCTATGCGCCGCCGCCCCAGGCGAGCCTCCTCCCGGAGACAGGGGACATGGCGCAGATCCCGGGCTCCGTGCTCCTCGACACGCTCCACCGCGAGAGGCGCTCGGGGAAGCTCACGGTGTTCGACGGGCAGACCGCGGGCGAGGTCCTCCTCGTCGAGGGCCGCGCGAAGGTCGCGCTCTTCGGCGGCTTCCAGTCGCGCGACGCCCTCGAGACGATCGCGCGCACGACGCGCGGGGTCTACCGCTTCGTGCCCGACGCACCGGCGCCGGTCGCGCCGCCGAGCGGATTGATGCCGGGCGCCGCGCCGCCGGGCATGAACCCGCTCGCGGCCATGGCCCTCGGCATGAGCCCGGCGCCGCCCGCGGCGCAGGCGGCGGTCCCGCCCGAGCTCATGGCGCTCTACCAGGCGCAGCTCGGGGCCACGGCGCCCCAGACGCGAGTGCTCGAGGCCCAGCCGCGCGCGTTGCCGCCCGACCTCGCGGGCCTCATCGCCGCGGCCGCCGCGAGCGCCACCGTCGCGGCCCAGCAGCACGCGGCGCCGCCCGCCTACTCCGCGCCGCAGCAGCCTTACGCGCCGCCGGCCTACTCGCCGCCGCCGCCGCCGCCTCAGCCGCCGCCGCGACCGTCGCACGTCTCCCCGCTCCGCGGCGCGCAGGAGCCGACGCCGTCCCAGGTCGCCGCGATCCTCAACGAGGCGGCGCGCGTGTCGGGGGCTTCTCCTCCTCAGCCGAGGACGCCGCCGCCTCCGGGCACGAAGACGGGCCAGCGCTCGCGGTCCGACGTGCTGCCGATCCAGGGCGCGCCGCCGCCTCACTCCTCCGACCCGCTCAAGCCGCCGACGCAGGGGCAGCAGATGAAGACCCAGCCCCAGGGCGTCCCGCCGGGCGCCAAGAAGACCGGCGAGCGCCGCGTCGAGCCCATGAAGCAGAGCGGCGAGCACAAGATCCCCGGCTCCTCGACGAGCTCGCGGTCGAGGATCCCCGCGGCCGAGCCGCTCAAGGCGCCGACCGACCCGTACGCGAGCAAGACTCCGGCCCCGACGCCGCCGACCGCGGGCTACGCGCCGCCCGCCTCCGCGGCCGCGAACGGCGACTCGCCCGAGGCGCGCGAGGCGAACTCGCTCCTCTCGACCGTCCGCGCCGTCGGGATCGCCGGCGAAGCGCTCGGCAACTTCGCGGGCGACACGATGGCGAAGCTCCTCGACGAGGGGAAGATCGCGATCGCGATCGAGCTCGGCGAGCGCGCGCTCGCCCTCGCCGACAAGGGCAACTTCGAGGCGGCGCTCGCGACGCGCCTCGCCTTCAAGACCTGCATGAAGTCGGCGCTCCTCGTCCAGCGCGCGCTCGAGCTCCTCGAGAAGAACCTCGCGACGCCCCAGGGCCCCGCGTGGGTCCCGCGCGCCGCTCAGCGCATGCTCAAGCTCATAGACCCGGAGGTGCCGCCCGACCCGCGCGACACGAGCGTGCTCGGCCGCCTCGCCGCGATCGCGAAGAAGGGATGACCGGCTCCGAGGAGCTGCCCCCGGTCGCGCTCATCGTCCCCCGGCCCGCATCGCTCCGCTGGCACCCCGACCGCATGGAGCTCGAGGGCCTCGCGCGCGCGCTCGGCGAGGCGGGCGGCATGCGCGCCCGCTTCTCGGACGCCCAGGGCCGCGAGCGAGCGACGAGCTCGTGGAACGACCTCCGCTCGGCATCCGGCGTCGTCGTGCTCGAGACCGCCTCGACGCGGATCGTGACGAGCGACGCCCTCTTCTGCTTCGCGGCCGCGGAGTGCGGCTGCGGCGCCGACGCGCACGTGGACATCCACGAGGTCTACAAGCGCACTCACGGCGGACCGGCGCCGGCGCGGCTCCTCCACGAGTTCTCGCTCGGCGAAGGGCTCCGCGGGCGCTGCAAGAAGTGCAAGAAGACGATCGATCGCGCGAACGTCGTGACGGAGGTCGAGGAGCCCTTCGCGCACGTGGCCGTGTTCGTGCGCGGCATGAAGGAGACGAACCTGGGCCTCCTCGCCGCGTTGAGGCGCGCGAGCGGCTTCTCGTGGCGCCGGGCGCATTGAGGACGCGCGGAGCGTTCCTCGCGCTCGTCGTGCTCGTCCTCGGCGCCTGTCGCTCGGAGCCGCGTGCTCCGCGCGTCGAGACCACGCGGTCCTCTCCGATCGGCGGGCACGACATCGACCTCTCGTGCTGGAAGCTCACCCTCCCCGTGGATGCCGGCGGCGGCTTCGACGGCGTCGCCGCCGAGGTGAAGAAGCTCCAGGGCGTCGAGCGGCGACCGTGGTTCGAGGCCGGCGACGGCGCGCTCGTCTTCACGGCGCCGGTGAAGGGCGCGACCACGAAGGGCTCGAAGTATCCTCGCTGCGAGCTCCGCGAGCTTCGAGCGGACGGCTCGCTCGCCGCGTGGACCGTCCGGGAGGGCGGCTCGCTCCGCGCGACGCTCTCCGTGGACGAGCTCCCTCGCACGAGCCGCGGCGAGCCGGGCGCGATCGTGATCGGCCAGATCCACGGCCCCGACGACGAGCTCTGCCGGCTCTACTTCCGCGACGGCAAGCTCACTTACTCGAACGACCGGTCCGGTGAAGACGCCAGGGAACGCTCGTTCGCGTTGAGATCGGCGAAGGGCGAGGAGACGGCGATCCCGCTCGGGGCGAAGTTCGACTACTCGATCGAGGTGGGTGGGGGCTCACTCAGGGTCAGCGCGACGCACGGAGCGAACACTTACTCCGCGACGGAGCGGATCGGTGCCTTCTGGGAGGGGGAGCCCCTCTACTTCAAGGCCGGTGTCTACGTGCAGGTCAAGGACGGCTCGGGCCGCGGGCGCGTGACGCTCCGGGCGCTCGCTACCGGAAGGACGTAGCCCAGGAGAGCCCGGGGACCTGACCGGCCGCGTTGAGCGCGCGGAGGACCGTCCAATCGTCGGTGACGAAGGCGTAGTCGTAGTACGGCCCCGCGTCCTCGGTGTCGAAGAGGAACGTCGCGAGCCCGTTCGCGCTGTAGGCGCGCGCGTCGCTGTTCTTGTTGCCGAAGCCCCACTTCATGTTCGGGAAGTAAGGCACGACCGCGCGGAGCGACTTCGTCTTCTGGATGGCGGGATCGCCCGAGCCGAGGTCGTCGTCCGAGCAGATGAGCGGCCCGCGCGGGAAGCCCCAGCGCTGGAGCCAATCCTTCGTCTTCGCGCGGTAGCGGTCCTCGCGCGCGGTGAGGTAGAGGATCGTCGCGTCCTTCGCGATGTCGTTGAGCGCCGCGACGGCTCCGCGCACGGGGTAGAGGTACTGGTTCGACTTCGAGGTGACGTCGGACCAGCGTGCGTTGGAGATCGTCTTGTCGATGTCGGTCACGACGACGCGCCCGAGCTTCGGCCGCACCGAGACCAGGAGAGTCTCGTCGGGCGCGGAGTAGCTGCTCGATGAGAGGCGGCCGGTGACGACGAGATCGCCCGAGCTCGGCGGGACGTCGAGCGTGAAGGCGGCGTAGCCCCGGTAGTCCGAGACCGCGGTGCCGAGGAGGGAGCCGTTCGCGCGGAACTCGATGGTCAGACCCTTCAAGTCGTACTTCGAGTACGTGTCGCGCTCGACCTTGAAGCGGAGCGTGGCGGGCACTCCGCTCGGGACGAGGGTGTCGTGGCCGGTGAGGACCGCGGCCTTGGGCGGCCACGCGCGCGCGACGCCGGGCGCGGCGACCGCGCTGACAGCGAGCAAGACTCCGAGCGTCAGCCTCGCCAGCCTCATGGAACCCCTCCTCCAGCCAAGGACGAGTGCCCCGTGATGGCCACCTTGTGCCGCGAGCGGCGACGCTTTCACGTTGCCGTGACAGAGCCGTTCTCGCTTGCTTTCGGCGTAACCCGTTCTAAGATGGCCCCTCACGCTCATCCGAGGACGTCGTGTTCGAATCGATCACCGAGTCGTTCTCCGGCGCTCTCAGCCGGCTTACGTCTCGCGGCAAGCTCACTGAAGACAACATCGACGAAGGCCTGCGCGACGTCCGCCAGGCCTTGCTCCAGGCCGACGTCGCGATCCCCGTCGTCAAGCACTTCATCGAGCGGGTGAAGCTCAAGGCAGTCGGCGACAAGAAGATATCGGGCGTCGACCCGAACCAGCAGATCGTCAAGGTCGTCCATGATGAGCTCTGCGAGCTCATGGGGCCGATCGACACGCGCCTCAAGGAGAACCCGTCCGGTCCGACCGTGATCATGATGGTCGGCCTCCAGGGCTCGGGTAAGACGACGACCTGCGGCAAGCTCGCGAAGTACCTCGTCGAGAAGCGAAAGAAGAAGCCGCTCCTCGTCGCCGCCGACCTCCAGCGCCCCGCGGCCGTCGAGCAGCTCAAGGTGCTCGGGAAGAGCCTCGGCGAGATGCTCAAGACGGACCTCCCCGTCTACTCGGAGGAGCGCGTCGAGCGAAAGGGCATCACCAAGCTCTTCAAGGGCGAGCACGGCCCGGCCGAGGTCTGCAAGAACGGCATCAAGCACGCGATCCAGACCGGCCGCGACGTCGTGATCCTCGACACCGCGGGTCGTCTCCACATCGACGACGACCTCATGAAGGAGCTCCGCGACATCAAGTCGGGCTGCGAGCCCCAGAACATCTACCTCGTCTGCGACGCCATGACCGGCCAGGACGCGGTCAACTCGGCGAAGACGTTCAACGACCAGCTCAACGTGGACGGCGTCATCCTGACGAAGCTCGACGGCGACGCGCGCGGCGGCGCGGCGCTCTCGATCAAGTACGTCACGGGGAAGACGATCAAGTTCATGGGCGTCGGCGAGAAGCTCGACGCCCTGGAAGAGTTCCACCCCGACCGCATGGCGGGGCGAATCCTCAACATGGGCGACATCGTCTCGCTCGTCGAGCGGGCGGCCGAGGTCGTCGATCAGAAGTCGGCCGAGCGCTCGGCGACGAGGCTCCTCGAGGGCCGCTGGAACTACGAGGACTTCCTCGACCAGCTGAAGACGATGAAGAAGCTCGGCCCGCTCAAGCAGATCATCGGGATGATCCCGGTCCTCGGGCAGTTCTCGAAGGAGATCCAGGGCGACGAGCTGACCCCCTTCGAGGCGATCCTGAACTCGATGACCAAGAAGGAGCGGAAGAACCCCGACCTCCTCTCGGGTCTCGACGCGGGCAGCCGCCGCCGCCGCATCGCGAAGGGCAGCGGGACCTCGATTCAAGAGGTCAACCAGTTCATCAAGACCTTCAAGGCCATGCAGCGCGTCGTCCAGCAGATGACCCGCGCGGGTCCGGCCGGTCTCGCCCAGCTCATGACCAAGGGTGGTATGGAGAAGGTCATGCCCATGCTCCCGGGCGGCCGGCAGCTCGGCGGCAAGATGCCTGGGATGCCCGGGATGGGTCACGGCGGCAAGAAGGACAAGAAGAAGAAAAAGCGTTAACCATCGGCCCCGACGGCCTGTAGAATCTTCCGGTCGTTTTCGCGATCGCACGTCGGTCACGAACGGACAAGAGCGGGGGCCATCGGCCCTACGCGGTGTAACGAGGATGGGGGCTTCTCGAAGCCGACCCTCCGCAGCAGGAGAACGTATTCCGAATGGCAGTCCGTCTCAGACTCAAGCGCATGGGCCGCAAGAACCTTCCTTTCTTCCGCCTCTGCGCCTTCGACTCCCGCACTCGTCGCGACGGGCGCGCCATCGAAGAGCTCGGCCACTACGATCCCCGCATGGCGGCCGAGGAGAAGAAGTACGTCCTCAACAAGGAGCGGATCACGTACTGGCTCTCGGTCGGCGCTCGGCCGACGGAGACCGTGCAGTCGATCCTGCTCAACAACGGCATCGCCGTCCCGGGCGCCGGCAAGCCGGCCTTGAGCCCCGAGGATCGGGCGAAGCACGATAAAGAGCGGGAGCAGAAGAAGCAGAAGCGTGAGCAGGCGCTCGCGCGCAAGGCGACGATGGAAGCATCGTCGGGGGCCAAGCTCAGCAAGAAGGAGAAGCGCGAGGCCAAGAAGGCCGGAGCGTAAGCGAAGAGGCTGCGTGAGGACCTAGGCCGTGCGGGTCGATGTCCTGACGCTCTTCCCCGACGCCTTCTCGGGGCCTCTCTCGAACGGGATCCTCAGGATCGCGCGCGAGAAGGGGCTCCTCGATGTGAGGCTGAGGAACTTCCGGGACTTCACGAAGGACCGGTACAAGAGCGTCGACGACAAACCCTACGGCGGCGGACCCGGGATGGTGCTCTTGTGCGAGCCCATCTACGACTGCCTGGAGGCCGCGGTCGAGGAAGGTCGCAAGGAGGGGCTCGCGTCGTCGTCATCGACGGCCGAGCCATTCCGGGTGGCCCTGACGCCTTCGGGGCGTCGTCTCGACCAGGAGCTCCTCGAGAAGCTCGCAAAGGAGCGGTGGCTCCAGATCCTGTGCGGGCACTACGAGGGGTTCGACGAGCGGATCCTCGAAGGACTCAAGCCTCTCGAGGTGTCGATCGGCGATTACGTGCTCTCGGGGGGCGAAGTGCCCGCGATGGTCCTGCTCGACGGGATCGCGCGACTGATCCCCGGAGCGCTCGGAGCGCCGGAAGGGGCCGTCCAGGACTCGTTCTCGGGCGGCGTCAAGCTCCTCGAAGCTCCTCAATACACGAGACCGCGGACGTTTCGCGGGATGGGCGTGCCGGACGTGTTGCTCTCGGGCGACCACGGCGCGATCAAACGGTGGCGGGACGAACAAGCCCTGGCTCGGACGCGTGCGCGACGGCCGGACCTCCTGCCGGAACCAAGACAAGACACGAGAAAGAAGACACCGGAGTAACCCATGGCGACCAACATGAACGACCTCCTGACGCAGGTGGAGGCGCGGCTCTCGAAGGACATGAAGAAGCACCCCGAGTTCGAGATCGGGGACGTGGTCGATGTCGGCGTGAAGATCAAGGAAGGCGACAAGGAGCGCGTCCAGGTCTTCAATGGCCGCGTGATCGCCCGCCGCGGCGGTGGCCTCCGCGAGTACTTCACGGTCCGCCGGATCGTGGACAACGAGGGCGTCGAGCGCGACTTCCCGCTCTACTCCCCGATCATCGACCACATCCGCGTCAAGAGCCATGGCAAGGCTCGTAGGGCGAAGCTCTTCTACCTCCGCGAGCGCGTCGGCAAGCAGACGCGTCTCCGCGAGGTGATCGCCGCCGAGGAGGCGGCCGCTGCCGCCGAGGCCGCGAAGGAGAAGAAGGGCAAGAAGCGTGGCGCCAAGGCCAAGGCCGAGCGCGCGACGCGTTCCGCCGAGATGCAGGCGAAGAAGGATGAGGCGCGTCGCAAGAAGCGCGCGGCGAAGAAGGCCGAGAAGGCCGGCGCCGCCGGCGGCGCTGCTCCGCCCGCCTGAGCCTCACCCAACCGGGATCCACACAGAACAGAGAACTCCAATCTCGATTGGGGTTCTCTGTTCTCCATTTTTGCCACAGAGGTCACAGAGGACACAGAGAGTCGGCGTCCCTCTCCGTCTCGCGAGGACGAGGCGATCGCCCGACACGCCCTCTGTGCTCTCTGTGACCTCTGTGGCAAAAAAAGATCGCCGATCACGTCCGTTCTTTGTTGTCTTCTGACTTCTTCCCTCGAATCGCATCGAGCGCGCGTCTGAAGAGTCGGGTTCCGAAGGTCTTCGTCTGCTCC
>CAZYLP010000006.1:5089-34909 GCA_964648345.1 uncultured Planctomycetota bacterium | reverse complement strand
CGTCCCACGCCGACAGCCCGGCCCACCTCCAATTAGAGAATGCCTAGACAGCGCCACGCCGCGGAGAGGAAGACGCCCTTCTTGTCGGTGGTCAGACCAGCGCGACCTCGCGCGCGGGCGCGAGGTTAGCCGCGGCGGGCGTCGCGCGCTCGGCCGCGAGGGCGCGGAGCTCGGGCGTGTCCGCCTCGATGAGGCCGCGCGCGAGGAAGTCCTCGAGCGTGTCGCGCACCGAGTCCTCGAAGGGGCGGATCGAATAGCCGAGCTCCCTCGAAGCCTTCGTCGAGTCCGTCCAGTTGTAGAGCGCCGAGTAGCGAGCGACGGGGCGGTTGAGCTCTTCCAGCGAGTGCTCGCGGATGAGCGAGAGCGCCTCCGAGAAGATCGCCGCGAGCCACACGAGCGCGAAGGGCGCGCGGCGCGCCGGGCGCTTGCCCGAGAGGCGCGCGATCGTGGCGAGGGCGTCGTAGAGCGTCTGGTTCATGCTCGCGACGATGTAGCGCTCGCCGCGCTTGCCCTTGGTGAGGGCGGCGACGTGAGCCTTCGCCACGTCGCGCACGTCGCAGAACGAGATCCCGCCCGAGGTGATCCAGCCGAGCCGGCCCTTCATGAACTCGAGGACCATGCGTGTGCTGCCGAGGTAGACGTCGCCGGGGCCGAGGACCATGCCGGGGTTCAGGATCACGACGTCGAGGCCGCGCTTGGCGTGCTGGAGGACGAACTCCTCGGCGCGGCGCTTGGCGTCGATGTACTGGTAGCCGTCGCCGCTCCGCCACGGAGACTCCTCCGTCTGGAGCGTCGGCGCGTCGGTCGCGCCGACGGCGGCGATCGAGGAGGTGTAGACGACGCGGAGCCCGGGGCGAGCCGCCGCGGCGTCGAGGACCGTGCGCGTCCCCTCGACGTTCACGCGGTCGATGAGCGCGGCGTCGCGGAGGCGCGCGCTCACGTTGGCCGCGGCGTGGATGAGCGCGTCCATGCCCTCGAGGGCGCGGTCGAGCGAGGCGCGGTCGAGGATGTCGCCCTCGAAGCGCTCGTGGGGGACGTCCTTCAGGCCGTCGAGCTTGCTCGTCTTGCGGACGAGGACGCGGACCTGGTGACCCTGGCGGACAAGCTCGCGGGCGATCTCCGACCCCACGAAGCCCGTGGCTCCGGTGACGAGAACCTTCATGGCTGAGCTCCTGAGACTAGGGTTGCTTCTGGGAAGTCTTCTGGTCGCGCGACTGCTCGCGCTTCTTCTTCTGCTCGTCGCGACGCGAACGCGTGTGAGAGCAGAGCTTGCCGAGGAAGCCGTCCATCGCTTCGACGATGGAGTCCTCCCGCAGCGAGTAGATGATCTGCTGCCCCTCGCGGCGCTCGACGGCGAGCCCCGCCTCCTTGAGCGTGGAGAGGTGGTGCGAGATCGCGGGCTTCGTCAGCGAGAACTTCGCGGCGATCTCTCCGGCGGACAGGTCGCTCTCGCGGAGCATCTCGAGGATCTCCCGCCGCGTGCCGTCCGCCATCGCCTTGAAGACCTTGCCGAGATCGCCCGCCACGCGCCTTGCCTCCGAGGGACCGTTAGACAGTTAAGCAACGATTGAAATGTTAGTGCGCGCCCGCGCCGAGGTCAATAGACATTTAGAAAATTGTTTAACTCTTTAACCAAGCGGCGCGCTGGCACCTCCGCGGGGCGCGCGCTTCAATCGCGGCGGGGGCGGGATGAAGCTCGGGTCGTACACGCTCCACGAGGAGCTCGGCCGCGGGACCTTCGGCGCGGTCCACCGCGCGACGCGGCCGGACGGGTCCGAGGTCGCCGTGAAGGTGCTCCTCGCCCCCGGCCCCGACGCCCTCGCTCGCTTCGAGCGGGAGCGCCGCCTCCTCGCGACTCTCGGCGAGGCGGCGGGCTTCGTGCCCCTCCTCGATGCCGGCGAGGAGGCGGGCCGGCCGTTCCTCGTCATGCCGCTCCTCGTGGGCGGCACGCTCGCGGCGCGGATCGCGAAGAGACCGCTCCCCGTCCCGGAGGCCGTGGCGCTCGGAGCACACCTCGCGCGCGCGCTCGGCGCGGCGCACGCGGTCGGGGTCGTGCACCGCGACCTCAAGCCCCAGAACGTGCTCCACGACGCGAGCGGCCGCGCGCTCATCGCGGACCTCGGCCTCGCCCGTCACTTCCGGCGCGACGCCGACGGAGACGCTTCGCTCGGCTCGCTCACGGCCGCCGGCATCGCCGCCGGAACCTTGGGCTACATGGCGCCGGAGCAGCTCGACGACGCGCGGCAGGCAGGGCCCCAGGCGGACGTCTTCTCGCTCGGCGCGATCCTCTTCGAGTGCCTCGCGGGCCGCCGGGCCTTCGTCGCGGACGGGCCGCTCAGCTACGCGCGGGCGATCGAGGCGGGCGCTCCGCGCGTCGACTCGATCCGCACCGGGGTGCCGGCGCCGCTCGCCGCGCTCGTCGCGCGCTCCCTCGAGAAGGACCCGGCTCGTCGCCCGCGCGACGGCGCGGCGTTCGCCCGCGAGCTCGAGTCTCTCGGGGCGAAGGAGCCGGCGCGGGCGCCGAGGAGACGCGCCGGCCTGACGCTCCTCGCGGTCGGTCTCCTCGTGGCCGGTGGCGTCGCGCTCGCGCGTCCGCGCGCGCCCGTGTCCGTGCCGGCGCCGCGGCCACCCGTTCCGGCGCCGCGCCCCGTGACGCCGCCATCCGACCCGGAGCCCGACATCCGCGAGTCGATCGCGGCCTACAAGTCCGGCGCCATGGGTCCCTCGCTCGCGGCGGCGGAGCGCGCCCTCCGGAAGGACCCGCGAAGCCCGAGCGCCCTCGCCGCGCGCGCCCTCGCGCGCGCGGCGCTTAACGAGCTCGACCTCGCCCGCGCCGACTCCCGGAGGGCGATCGACCTCGGGCCCGGCGTGCCTTTCGCCCAGGCCATCTCGGCGATCGTCCGCTCCATGGACCGCGAGTACGCCGACGCGCTCGCCGCGGCCGACAAGGCGCTCGCGCTCGACGACCGGGACTCGTTCTCGTGGTACGCGCGCGCCTTCGTGCACGAACAGATGGTGGAGGTCCTCGGCCTGGAGAAGAGGAGCCCCGAGGCCGCCGCGGCCAGGGCCGACTTCACCGAGGCGATCCGGCGCGACGAGCGGTTCGCCCTCGCCTACTACATGCGGAGCTACATCGCCGACTCCCGCGCCAAGTCGCTCGCCGACTGCGAGAAGGTGATCGAGCTCGTGCCGGGCTTCGCGCCCGCGTTCATCAACCGGGGCGCCGACCGCCTCACGCGCGGCGATGCACGGGGAGCGCTCGTGGACCTCGACCGCGCGATCGAGCTCGACCCCGACCACCCGATCGGTCGCCTGTGCCACGCCCAGGCGTTGCTGGGGGGCGAGCGCGGGAGCGAGCCCGCGACCCTGCGGATGGCGCTCGCCGACCTCGACCACGCGATCGTGAAGGCGCCGAGCTACGCCGATGCCTACCGCGTCCGCGCGATCGTGCGGCGAGGCCTCGGCGATGCCGCGGGCGCCGCGCAGGACGAGGAGCGGTGCCAGCACGAGATGAAGATCCGCCAGGAGCAGCGCGAGTCGGCGCGCTAGGCCGCGACCCGCGGCGGGCCCGCGACGAGGCGCGCGAGCATGGCGGCGGACTCGCCGCGCTTCGCGGCGCGCTTCGCGCGGCGGGTCTCGATGACCGTCGCGGCCTCGGCGAGCGAGACGCCGAGGGGGTCCGCGTGCCACGAGCCGTACGACTCCTTCGCCGTGCTCGCGGTGAGCTGCTTCGAGGCGAGGTAGACGGGAGTGAGCCCGAGCGTGAGGACGTAGGCGAACCGCGGGAGCACCGGCCCGAAGACCGCGAAGGAGACCACGACGGCGGGGACCGAGGCGACGGTCGCGAGGGCGGCGAGCGTCGTCGCCGCGAGCGGCGCGAAGGCGACCTCGTCGCGCTCGTACGCGCGCAGGATCGCGGCGTAGTCGTCGAGCGTCTCGTGACGGCGCGGGCGCTCGCCCGTCAGGGAGACCGCCTCGAGGTGAGCCTCGAAGTTCTTCGCGAACGTCCCCGAGCCGCGGCGCGCGCACGTGACGACGGTGAAGGGCTCGACCCGCGTGAGGAACCGGTAGCCGCTCGCTCCGAGCGCGAGGAAGGCGGGCTCCGCTCCGTGGACCCAGATCTCCTCGACGCGATCCACGAAACCGAAGCGCACGCGCTCCTTCACGACGCCGAGCTTCTTGAAGCCCGCCGCCGCGGCGAACTCGCGGCACTCGGCGACGTCGGGAGACCCGAGCTGGTGGCGCGCGAGCTTCTCGGTGCCGTCCGCGATCGTGATCTCGTGGAGCCCCGCGAGCGCTCGCCTCATGCCTTGCGCGAAGAGGTTCATGGCGTCCCTCCGTAACGACTTGCGTCAGGAAGGAATGCAACGGCCGCACCCTCGACCGGCCACGGAGCGAGAAGGAGTTATGACCGTGGCACGGCGCGGGCGACCTCGGGGTGGCCGATTCTTCAGCGGGGATCGACCTCGACGAAGGCCGGGTAGACGAGCTTCTCGTCCTCGCGCGACCGCCAGCTCTCGAGGATGGCCTTGAGGTCGGGCGTCACCTTGCCCTGGAAGCGCGCCTCGTCGCCCACGTAGACCGTGACCGTCTTCGAGAGGTCGAGGAGCTTGTCGTCGATGTAGATCCGGGCGAGCTCCACGCCGTCGGACTTGCCGAGGAAGACCGCGTTCTTCCCCTTCTCGATCGAGCCCTCGACGCGCGCGCGGTCGGGGCCCTTCAAGCGCTTCGCGATCCTGAGCCAGTAGGCGCCGTCGTTCCGCTCGTCGATCGACGTGTAGGCGACCTTCGCGGGATGCGAGTTCCGTTTCTTCGTCGTCACGAACGTGATGAGCTCCTCCGAGAGCGGCCCCTTCATGATCGCGTCCTTCAGGTCGTGCCCCACGCCCTCGAGCGTGTGGAACTTCATGTCGCCGCCGAGCTCCTTCACGCGGTCGGCGGCGTCCTTGTCCGGCTGGTACGGGACGACGCCGTCCTTGTCGCCGTGCATGGCGAGCATGGGGTAGAGCTTCGCGTTCTCGAGGAGCGCCCAGCTCCGCTCGTCCTTCATGCCGACCTGCGAGATCCGCGAGAGGCCGCCGCAGAGAGGCGACGCGCCCGCGAAGCGGTCCGCGTGGCGGAGGCTTACGTTCCAGGTCCCGTAGCCGCCCATCGAGACGCCGCAGAGGACGACGCGGTCGTGGTCGATCGGGAAGTTCTTCTTCGCCCACTTGAGCGCCTCGAGCGGGAACGAGCGCGGGCTCGCGTAGAGCCACCAGTGAGGGAAGCTCTTCCCGAGCGCGCCCGGGATCCCGTCCTCGGGGCCCTGGCCCGCGGGGAGCGCCTGCGCGCTCGGCGCGACGACGACGACGTCCGGGTGCTGCTGCACCACCTGCTGCGCGAAGGGGACGACCTGCCGGCCGTTCCCCTTGAGGCCGTGGAGGAGGACGAGGAGACCGACGCCGTTCTTCGCGCGGCCGATCGAACCGGTCGCGGGGGCGACGACCTCGAGGTCCGTCGTGCGGCCGTGGCCGTCCTTGAGCGGGATGTTTCGCTCGCCGCCCGTGATCTCGACCCGCTGCCACGTCCTCAGCGTCGCGAGGAGCTCCTTGGGCGTCGCCTTCTTCTTCTTGAGGTCGGCGAGCGCCTTGTCGATGTCGCCGCTCTCGACGTACTCGGCGACGATCGGCCGGAGCTCCTCGCGCGGCTTCGACTCCTCGGCCCAGGCGCTGGCCGCTGCACCACAGACGGCCAGCGCCAGACCGAGCGCGACTCCCTTGCGTATCGGAAATGTCATCACCGGACGGCTCCCCATCATCAGCAGAAGCGACGCCCGTACCTTTCGCAAGCGCTGATCTCTCCACGCGGCGCCCTGGTATCGGTGTTTCCATGTGCGTAAGAACGGACGAGGCTCCGCCACCGATCCGTGGCGCGTGCAAAGCGGTCCGACATCCGGGACACTCGCGGCCCATGAGCAAGACCGCCGACCAGAAGAAGCAGATCCTCGAGGTCCTCAAGAAGGCGCGTGGAGCCGCGGTCAGCCTCTCGGACATCGCGCTCCACACGCGGATCCCGAACCACCAGGTGCTCACTCTCCTCGGGCAGCTCAAGGGCGAGGTCGAGTGCGTGTCGCGGGCGACCATGGAGTCGACCGTGAGCATGAAGTGGGAGGACGTGGACTCGAAGTGGAAGATCGCGGGCACGGCGGCGAAGGCTCCCGTGAAGTGGCCCGCGCGCCCGGGCACGGCTCCGTTCGGCTCGGAGACGGCCGACGAGCTCAAGGACCGCGTGAAGCGCGGGAAGCTGAAGCAGGACCGGCTCCTCCTCGCGGCCTACCTCGGCCACGAAGGAGCCCGCGCCGTCCTCGGCGACCGCGCGCCCGAGATCCCGGGCGACGTCGCGGCGTGGCTGCTGGGCCTCGTCCGCTGGAAGGAAGAGGTCCGCGTGCGCGGTCTCGCCGCCGCCGCGCGGAAAGCTCTCGCCGTCTTCGAGGCGGCGCGCCCGGACGACCCGCGGCCGCGCAAGGCGATCGAGGCGTCGCTCGCGTACGGCAAGCAGTCGGGCGGTCTCATGACCGCGTCGCACGCGACGGGGACCGCGCTCGGCGCCGAGGAGGCCGCGAAGGAGGCCCCCGAGGGACCCGCGCGGGCGGCCGCGCAGGCCGCGTTCAGGCTCGGGATCCTCGTGTCCGCGATCGAGGCAGAGAAGCCCGCGGACGCGCTCGCGACGCTCGCCGCCGAGGTCGCGCGCGAGGTCGGCGCCGCGCTGTCCGCCGACGAGGTCCGCTCCGCGGTCAAGGACGAGCTGGGGCCCTGGGCGCTGTCCTGAGGGCGCTGGCCTGGTTTTTTGGGGGCCATAGCGGCCCAACGCCTTACAATCGCGCCCCATGCTGTCACTCGAAGACGTCACCGTGCGCTTCGGCGAGCGCCCCCTCCTCGACGGGATCACCTTCCGCGTGGCCGAGGGCCAGCGCGTCGCCCTCGCCGGCCGGAACGGCCAGGGGAAGTCCACGATCTTCCGCGTCGTCATGGGCGAGCTCGCGCCCGAGAAGGGGAAGGTCGAGATCAACAAGGGCCGCACGGCGGGCTACCTCCCGCAGGACGTGAAGCCGCCCGAGAACGACGGCACCGCGCTCGCGGAGGTCATGTCGGCGCTCGGCGACCTCGCCGGCCTCGAGAAGGAGATCGAGCGCCTCACCGAGGAGCTCGGCAACAACCCCGAGGACCAGAAGATCCTCGACGCCTACGGCAAGGCCCAGGCGAAGTTCGAGTCGCTCGGCGGCTACGACGCCGACTCGCGCGCGCGAACGATCATGGACGGGCTCGGCTTCACGCAGGAGAAGATGGACGCGGCCCTCAAGACGCTCTCGGGCGGCTGGCTCATGCGCGTCCAGCTCGCGAAGCTCCTCCTCCAGCGGCCGGACATCCTGATCCTCGACGAGCCCACGAACCACCTCGACATCGAGGCCCGCGAGTGGCTCCTCGAGTTCATCAAGGAGTTCGAGGGCGCCGTCCTCCTCACGAGCCACGACCGCTACTTCCTCGACCACATCGTGGACCGGATCCTCGAGGTCGAGCGCGGCAAGCTCGACGTCTACTACGGCAACTACACCTACTACGAGAAGGAGAAGGTCGAGCGCCGCGTCCGCCAGAAGGCGGCCTACGAGCGGCAGCAGAAGGAGCTCAAGCAGCACCAGGAGTTCATCGACAAGAACCGCGTCAACGCCGCGACCGCGCGCATGGCGCAGAGCCGCATCAAGTTCGTCGAGAAGATGGAGAAGATCGAGCCGCCCGTCGAGCCGCCCGAGGGCGTGCGCCTCCGATTCCCCGACCCCGGCGCGAGCGGCCAGGTCGTCTACCGCATGCAGGGCGTCGCGAAGAAGTACGGCGACCTCACCGTCTTCAAGGGCCTCGACCTCGAGCTCCCGAAGGGCACGCGCCTCGCGGTCACGGGCGTGAACGGCGCGGGCAAGACGACGCTCTTGAAGCTCCTCGCCGGCAAGGAGGAGCCGACCGCCGGGACCGTGGGCCTCGGCCACAACGTGAAGCTCCAGTACTTCACGCAGTACACCGACGACCTGGGCGACGGGACGCAGACGCTCCTCGAGAACATCCAGGCCTGCGCGCCGTCGCGGCCGCCGGTCCCGCTCCGCACCGTGCTCGGCTGCTTCCTCTTCTCGGGCGACGACGTCTTCAAACCGGTCAAGGTCCTCTCGGGCGGCGAGCGCGCGCGCCTCAAGATCGCGCGCATGCTCATGCAGCCCGGCAACGTCCTCGTCCTCGACGAGCCGACGAACCACCTCGACATCCACAGCCAGGACGTCCTCCGCGACGCGCTCCAGGACTTCCCCGGCACCGTGATCTTCGTCTCGCACGACCGCCAGTTCGTGAGCGAGCTCGCGACGGCCGTCCTCCACATCGAGAACGGCAAGACGACCTTCTACCCGTGCGACTACGAGCAGTACCGCTGGCGCCGGGACAAGGACGCCAAGGCCGCGAAGGCGACGGCGAAGAGCAAGTAGGCGACCTGAGGGAGCACCGCTGCGAGCATGAACGAGATGGCCCAGCCGCCCAGGAAGGGGATGAGCAAGCTCCTCCTCGCCGTGCTCGGGTGCGGCGGGCTCAGCATGTTCTGCTGCGTCGCGTTCTTCGTCTTCGCCGCGATCGGCGCGGCGAACCCGCCGAACCCGGCCGAGGTCGCGGCGATCGCGTCCGAGATCGACGCGACCTTCGCGAAGATCCACGCGCTCAAGGACGCCTGCCCGGCGCCGGCGAACGTCGCGACCGTGAAGTGCGACGACGCGGTCATCAAGGCGCCCAAGAAGGACCCGCAGGCGCGGCTCTACATCGACGCGATCCACTACGGGTCGCTCGCTCGCTTCCGCTCGAAGGTCAAGGAGGACTGGACCGCGCAGCGGCACCCCTTCTCCTGGATCGACTCGATCACGGTCCGCGAGGCGCGCCGCGCCGAGGACACGGGCGGCTTCGGCCCGACCGTGGGCAACATGCGCTGGTCGATCGCGCAGCTCGCGCAGCGCCGCTACGTCGCGGTCTTCCGCGCCGCGAAGGAAGAGATGCCGCTCGCCGACGGCGACAAGTTCTTCGGCGGCGTCTGGGACGGCGGGATCTTCATCATGGACCTCGAGACCGCCCGGTGCGTGGGTCAGGTCCCCCTCCACGTCCAGAACAGCGAGAAGGTCCGCTACAGGACGAAGGGCGCCTTCCAGAAGACGTTCCAGCAAGCGTGCGAGGACGACTTCAAGGGCCAGTTCCAGAAGGCGGCGACGGACTCCCTGCGGAAGATCTCGCTCGAGGTCTACATCTCATCGGCGTCGACCATCGGAGATTGATCGCTCCACGGAAAATCGATGACCGTCCTCCCCGCTCAGCAGCGTCTTGGCAGCGGAGGATTTCACCATGAACCGTTGGCAGTGGCGCTCCCTCGAAGGAGCGCCAACGTGGATCAGTCGGATCATCGCTTCCTAGGACCGCAGCTCGATCTCTATTCGTTCTCCGAGTACGCCCCCGGCGTCCCGTTCTGGCACCCGCGGGGCATGATCGTCCTGAACGAGCTCGTCTCGTTCGTCCGCTCCGAGTGGCGCCGGCGCGGTTACCTCGAGGTCCGCGCGCCCGTGCTCCTCGCGGCGGACCTGTGGCGGCGGAGCGGGCACATGGAAGCCTTCAAGGCGGCCATGTTCTTCTCCGAGTCCGAGGGTCGCGAGCTCGCCTTGAAGCCCATGAACTGTCCGGGCCACTGCGTCCTCTACGCGGAGCGGCCCCGCAGCTTCCGGGACCTGCCGCTCCGCTTCGCCGAGCTCTCCCCGCTCCACCGGAACGAGCCGCGCGGCTCGCTCGAGGGGTTGAAGCGCGCCCGCTCCTTCTCGCAGGACGACGCGCACATCTTCTGCCGCGAGGACCAGGTGGAAGACGAGGTCCTCGGCGTCATCGCCTTCCTCCGCGAGGTCTATCCGGTCCTCGGCTTCGCGAAGGAGCCGCGGGTCGAGCTCTCGCTCCGGCCGGTCCTCTCGAAGGGCTCGGACGAGGCGTGGGCGAAGGCCGAGGCCGCGCTCCGCTCCGCGCTCGCGAAGGCCGGGCTCGCGTGGCAGCCGAGCCCGGGCGAGGGCGCGTTCTACGGGCCGAAGATCGACTTCTTCGTCGAGGACCGGCGCGGCCGCGCGTGGCAGTGCGGGACCGTCCAGGCGGACTTCGTGCAGCCCGAGCGCTTCGAGCTCTCCTACAAGGGAGCCGACAACAAGGCGCACCGGCCCGTCATGCTCCATCGAGCGATCCTCGGCTCGTTCGAGCGGTTCGTCGGGATCCTCGTCGAGCAGTGGGAGGGAGCCTTCCCGCTCTGGCTGGCGCCGGAGCAGGTGCGCGTCCTCCCCGTGGCCGAGGCTCACCGCTCGTGGGCCGGCGAGGTCCGCTCCTCGCTCGAGGCCGCGGGGCTCCGGGCCGGGCTCGACGCGTCGTCCGAGAAGCTCGACCGGAGAGTCCTCGAGGCGCTCCGCGCGAAGGTGCCGCGGATCGCCGTCGTCGGCGCGCGCGAGGTCCGGGACCGCTCGGTGTCTGTGAGGAGCCTGGGCGATGAGGCCGGCGTCAGGCCCGTGGTGTCCCCGGTCGAGTCGTTCCGGGACGACCTCCTCGATCGGGTGCGCAGGCGGCTCTGAGCGGACATACTCGGGCCGTTCATGTCGTTCGTCATCGTGGGACGGCGAGCGCAGTACCGCGTCGACACCGAGCTGGGCTCGGGTGGAGTCGGTGTCGTCTACCGGGGCGCCTCCGTGGGCGACGAGCGGAAGGTGGCGGTCAAGGTCCTCCGCGACCCGAGCGCCGACGCGGACACGCGCCGGCGCTTCGAGCAGGAGGCCGCGCTCGGCGCGACGTTCAACCACCCGAACATCGTGCGCGTCCTCGACACCGGCACGCACGACGGCTGCGCGTTCATGGTCATGGAGCTCATCGAGGGCGAGAACCTCGAGGAGCTCCTCCGGCGCCGCGTGGTGCCGCGCGAGGCGGGCGTCATCATCATCGCCCGCCTCGCGCGCGCGCTCGACGCCGCGCACCGCCACGGGATCGTTCATCGAGACGTGAAGCCGTCGAACATCATCGTCACGGGCGTGGGCGAGCCGGTGCTCATGGACTTCGGCTTCGCGAAGGACCTGACGACGGGCCTCGACCTCACGGGCGAGTTCATCGTCGGCACGCCGAACTACATGGCGCCCGAGCAGGTCCAGAAGAAGCCGATCACGGCCCGCGTGGACATCCACGCGCTCGGCGTCCTCCTCTACGCGATCGCGACGGGCTGCCTCCCGTACCACGGCAAGAACGTCGAGGAGGCCTTCGACCTGATCGTGAAGTCGGCGCCGGTCCCGCCGCGGCGGATCGCCTACGACGTCTCGCCCGAGCTCGAGGCGGTGATCCTGCGCTGCCTCGAGAAGGAGCCCGAGAAGCGCTACGCGACGGCGGCGGAGCTCGCCTCCGTGCTCGAGGGGATCATCGCGCGGCGCCTCGCCGCCGGTGGCAAGGAGACCGAGGACGAGGGCTCCGCCAAGCGGGCCTTCGTCCTCGGCGGGGCGATCGCCCTCGCCGCACTCCTTCCGCTCGCATGGCTCCTCCTCCGCTCGAGGAGCGGGCCCCCGGTCGCGCCGGCGCCGGCGCCGCCTCCGGCTCCACTCGTGAAGCCGCCTCCGCCCTCGCCGCCGCCCCCCGCGAGTCGCCCCCCGGTCGAGAAGCGCGAGCCGACGGACCAGGAGGTCTGCGACGCGGCGCTCGTCGAGCTCGAGTCGTTCCGGATCCGGGACGCCGTCGCGTACCTCGAGTCGGGGGCGCAGGCCTTCCCGCGCTCGGCGCGCCTCCAGGCCGCGCTCGCGCGAGCGCTCGCCTACGCGGGGAGGCGCGAGGACGCGCTCGCCGCGGCGCAGAGAGCGATGGAGTGGGACCCGACGGTGCCGGACCCCTTTGGCCGGGAGTGGCGCCACACGGTCGAGACGCGGGTGAGCCCGAGGCCGCCGCGCGAGCGCGAAGGCTGGGAGCCCGTCGGTCCGAAGTGGGAGCCCGTCTTCGGCGGCGAGTGGCTCGAGAAGGACGGAGTCATCGAGGCGCGCCAGGACGGGACCGGGCCGTTCTGGCTCGCGGGCCTCGTCCGCAAGGACCTCCTTCCGAGCGACCGCTACCGCGTGAGCGTCGAGCTCGAGCTCGCGAGATCGCGTTATCTGCCCTACGCCGGGCTCATCTTCGGGGCGACCTCGCCCGACGACTTCTTCGCGGCCTACGTCTTCGACGCCGAGAAGGAGCGCCCCGACCGCACGGACACCGAGCCGGTCAAGAAGCACCGCGAGGTTCACGGCAGCTCGCTCAAGCTCCTCCGCGTCGCGCGGATCCAGCAGGGGCGCTGGGATCAGCGCGGCCAGATCTTCGTCGCCTTCCCCGACGCCGGATTCGTGAAGCTCGAGGTCACGTCCAAGGGCTTCGGCGCCGTGACGTTCCGCGTGGGCAACGAGGAGCACGACTTCTCGCTCGAGCGCGACGTCGGCGGGCGCGTCGGGATCCTCAAGTACTACGAGGCGTTCATCCGCTACCGGAGCTTCGAGTACACGGACCTGCGCTGAGCCCGGCACCGCCTTTGCCCTGAGCTGGATCCCGGGCGATCAGCGAGCCGCGAACGCGCAGGCCGAGCGTCAGAGACGTTCGAAGGTGTCGGGCTCCTGACGCCTCTCGACGAGGGAGAGGCTCACATGATCCGTGTCGTCGTGAACCCCGACGCCGGGGCCGGCCGGGCCGCCGCCCGCGCCGCCGCCGCGAGGCCGAGGCTCGAGGCGGCGTTCGGCCCGCTCGACTGGCGCGAGAGCCTCTGCGCCGAGCACCTGACCGAGCTCGTCGCGGAGCTCGCGCGCGAGGGCGCGCCGCTCGTCCTCGTCGCGGGCGGTGACGGCGCGGTCCACTTCGCCGCCGCGGCGCTCGCGGGGAGCGAGACCGCGCTCGGGATCCTCCCCGTCGGCACGGGCAACGACGTCGCGGTCAGCGTCGGCATCCCGAAGGACCTCGACGCCGCGGTGGACGTGCTCGCGAAGGGCCACGTCCGCGCGATCGACCTCGGAGAGGCCTGGGGCGCGCAACCCGGTCCAAGCGAACGGACCGGGTCATCGCGTCCCCGCAGAGGCCGCACCTACGTGTGCGTGCTCGGTGTCGGCATGGACACCGCCGCGCTCGAGCGGATCAACGCCGCGAAGGTGCTCCGCCGCGGGCGGCTCCTCTACACGCTCGCGGCGCTGAGGACGCTCCTCACGTACCGGCCGCCCGAGGTCGAGATCGCGTGGAGCGGTTCCGCGTGGAGCGGCCCGCTCGTCTTCGCCGCCGTGACGAACACGAAGAGCTACGCGGGCGGCATGAAGATCACGCCCGACGCGGACGTGGAGGACGGCGCGCTCGACCTCTGCGTGATCCCGCAGCTCGGCCTCCCGCGCCTCCTCGCGAGCTTCGGGCGCGTCCTCGACGGCCGGCACGCCGGCATGAAGGGGATCGTCCTCGCCCGGAGCGCGGACGTCCGGATCTCGAGCGAGACGCCGCTCCCGGTGACGCTCGACGGAGAGCTGACGGATCTGACGACGCCCATCGTCGCACGAGTCCTCCCGGGCGCACTTCGGGTCATTGGCGCGCCGGTTGCCACGGTGCGTCGTATGCCGACTCCGACCGAGCTTGCGAGGTCCGCGTGATCCGGGACGACGACGCCGACGTGATCGTGGTGGGCGGCGGGATCGCGGGCCTCGGCCTCGCGTGCGCGCTCGCGGCGTGGGACGTGCGCGTCCTCGTGCTCGAGAAGCGCCGCCGTCCGGGCGGGATCCACCGGGGCGACAGCCTCCTCCCGCGGACGACCGCGCTCTTCCACCGCTGGGGCGTCCTCGACGCGATCGTCGCGGCCGCGGCGCAGAGGATCGAGAAGATCGAGATCCACCATCATCGCCGCGGGAAGATCTGCGAGACGCCCCTGCAGGCGGGCGACGAGACGAGCCCGTACCTGATCCTGCCTCACGCGCGCATCGAGCAGGTGCTCACCGAGCGCGCGCTGGCCTTCGGGCGCTGCGAGCTCGTGCGCCCCGCGCGCGTCACCGACCTCGTCCGCGAGGACGGGCGCGTGAAGGGCGTGCGCTTCGAGTCGAGCGAGGGCCCCCGCGAGGTGCGCGCGCCGCTCGTCGTCGCGTGCGACGGCCACCGCTCGACGGTGCGCGCGAAGCTCGGGATCGGGATCGAGCCCTACTTCTACGACCACGCCTACCTCGGCCTCGAGGCCGACCGGCCGGCGGGCTACGAGAACGCGATGCGCGTCCACTTCCACGAGCGAGGCGGCGTCCTCCTCATGCCGCGGCCGGAGCGCGTGGGAGTGGGCGTGCTCGTCGAGGCGAAGAGCCAGGAGAAATGGCTGAGGATGAGCGACGAGGCGCTCCGCGCCGAGCTCGTCGCCCGCGCGCCGATCCTCCGGGACGTCGCGCTCCACCGTCAGGGAGCGCACGTCTACGAGCTCGTCCGCGCTCACGCCGACCGGTACGTCGAGGACGGCGCCGTGATCGTCGGCGACGCCGCGCACGCGACGAACCCGACCGCGGGCCAGGGCATGACCATGGCGCTCGGAGACGTGGGCGCCCTCGCCGACCTCGTCGGCCCCGCGCTCGAGCGCGGCGACCGAGACATGGCGCCCCTCCTCCGCGCCTACGAGAGCGCGCGCTGGCCGCTCAACGCCGCGCTCGTCCGGCGGTCTCACCGCCTCGCCTTGCTCTACGCGCTGAGAGGTCGCGCGTGGGACCGCGTGAAGCTCGGCCTCGTCCGCGCCCTCGCGAGCCCCGCAGCCCGGTTCGTCGTGGAGCCCGTCCTCGACGCGTTCCTCCAGGAGAGGGTCGAGAGCGGCGCGGAGCGGCCCGCGCCGCCCCGCGCCCCGCTCCCCGCCTTCGCCGCCGAGCAGACCGCAGACGAGCAGTACGAGGAGGTGGCCGCGTGAGCCTCAACCCGCAACTCCTCGAGCTCCTCGAGCACTTCGCCCTCGACCGGACGTACGTGAAGGGCGAGGGCGCCTGGCTCCGCGACGAGAAGGGGCGGCGCGTCCTCGACCTCTCGGCGCAGTACGGCGCGCTCCCCTTCGGGCACAACCCGGAGCTCGTGTGGACCGCGCTCGAGCGCGTGCGCCACGCGAAGGTGCCCGCCCTCGTCCAGCCGTCGCGACCGCTCCTCGCGGAGAAGCTCGCGGAGAGGCTGCTCGCCCGGGCCCCCCTCCCGGCCTCCCCCCGCTTCGCGGGGGGAGGAGGCCCGGGGGGGGGCCCGGTCTGCACCTTCTCGCAGAGCGGGTCCGAGGGCGTGGAGATCGCCGTCAAGCACGCACGCGCCGCGACGGGGAGATCCCTCGTGGTCGCGGCGGAGCGCGGCTACCACGGGAAGACGATCGGAGCCTCCTCTCTCACGTGGAGCACGGCGCGGGCGACGGATGCGTCCGTCGCCGCGCCGGGCTTCGCGCACGTGCCGTTCGACGACGCGCTCGCCCTGGAGCGGTACCTCGACGAGAACCGCGGCCGCGTGGCCGCCGTCATCCTCGAGCCGATCCAGGGCGAGGGCGGCGTCTTCGAGCCCTCGCCGGAGTATCTGCCGCGCGTCCGCGAGCTCTGCACCGCCCACGGCGTGAAGCTGATCCTCGACGAGGTCCAGACCGGCCTCGGCCGGACGGGCGCCCTCTTCGCGGCCGACCACTGGGGCGTGAAGGCCGACGCGCTCGTCCTCTCGAAGGCGCTCGGCGGCGGGCTCGTCCCGCTCGCGGCGACCCTGTGCGCGGAGGGCTGCTGGAGCGAGGAGGTCGCTCTCTCGCACGGCTCGACGTTCGCGAACAACAACCTCACCGCGGCCGTCGGTCTCGCGGTGCTCGACGCACTCGAGGCCGATCGCGGAGCGATGGTCGAGAGAGTCAACGAGCGCGGCGCGCAGCTCCGGGACGGACTCCACGCGATCGCGAAGAAGTACCCGGGCGTCTTCAAGGCGATCCGCGGGCGCGGGCTCCTCCTCGCGGTCGAGCTCGAGCCCGTCGGACCCGAGAGCTCCTTCTTCATGCGGCACATCTTCGAGCACGGAGCGGAGAACGCGCTCGTCGCGAGCTGGCTCCTGAACGAGAAGGGAGTGCGCGTGATCCCGTGCCTCACGCACGGCCGCGCGCTCCGCGTGCAGCCGCCGCTCGACCTGTCCGCGGCCGACGCGCAGATCGGCCTCGACGCCTTCGAGGAGCTCGCGCGCACGATCCACCACCGCGACTGGTCCGCGCTCGTGGCGCCGCTCCTCGCGCGAGGCGAGACGGGACGGCGCGCGCTCGACCTCCGCGACCTCGAGCGGCCCGTCCGCTCGGCGACCGCGGTCGAGGTCGGCGAGGAACCGACGCGCTTCGCCTTCCTGATCCACCACACGAGCCCGGACGACATGATCCACACGACGCCCGCGTTCGGGCGCCTCGGCGCGGGCGAGCTCGAGCGGCTCTACGACTGGACCGCGAAGCGGCCGGATCACTCGCCGCTCTGCTTCATGCCCTCGATCCGCGGCGCGCGCGGAGCGGTCGCCCAGGGCTGGCTCCTCGGCGTCACGCACACGCCGGAGTCGATGCGCGCTCGCCCGCGCGCCGAGGTCTCGGCCGAGATCGGACGCGCCGTGCGCCACGCGCGCGAGAAGCTCGGCGCGCACGTCGTCGGGCTCGGCGCGTTCACGTCGATCGTGACGGGGAACGGCGCCGAGGTGGACGACGGCCGCTCGGCGCTCACGACGGGGAGCGCGCTCACCGTCGCGGCGGCCGTGGACGGCGTGAAGCTCGCCTGCGACCGGCTCGGCGTGGACCCCGCGGGGCGTCGCGGCCTCGTCCTCGGGCTCGGCGTCGTCGGCTCCGCGGCCGCGGTCGTCGCGTCCGACTTCCTGCCGCGGCTCGTCCTCGTCGGCAACCCCGCGCGCCCCGAGCGCGAGCGCGTGAAGGCGGCCGCTCTCATGGACCGGATCTACGCGCGCGCCATTCTCAAGCTCGCGCCGGGGCGACCGGAGGGAGCACCGCTGTGCACGGACGGCGTCGCGTCCCTCCTCGCGCGGCTCCTCCCGGCGTTCGTGTCGCTGGGCGAGCGCGGACGGACACTCGTGACGCGCACCGGCGCCGTGGCGCGCGGCGAGGATGCCGGCGAGGGCCTCGCGGCCGAGATCGCGTGGGCGTGCTCCGCGATCGGCCGGACGCCGCCGCTCGCGCTCGCGGAGCGGCTCGCGGACGCGGTCCGCGGCGCGGACGTCGTGATCTCCGCGACGAGCGCCGCGGTCCCGCTCATCGGCCCCGACGATCTCAGGACCGGCGCGATCGTCTGCGACGTCGCGAAGCCCGCCGACGTGAGCAAGACGGTCCGAGAGCGCCGGCCCGACGTGCTCGTCTTCGACGGCGGCCTCGTCCGCTACCCGGACCCGATCGCGTTCGGCCAGAACCTCGGGTACGAGCCCGGCGTCAACCTCGCCTGCCTCACCGAGACGGTCGTCCTCGCCCTCGAGGGCGTGCGCGCGGGCCGCTTCGGCGTCGGCCTCGCGAGCGACCTCGTCGCGGAGGTGCCGCGGATCCGCGACGCCGCGCAGTGGCACGGCTTCTCGGTCGGCGAGCTCCGCGCGCAGGGCCGCATCCTCGGCGAGGACGACTTCGCGCGGGTCCGCGCGGCGACGGCCGGGCTCCGCCAGGGCGACCGGAGGGAGCACCGCGGTGCCGACCAGCAGCAGGTGGCCGCGTGACCGCCTTCAAGTTCGCCGAGTTCACGATCGACAAGTGGATGCGGAACGTCCCGCGCGGCTACCTCGCGGAGACGACCTTCGGCCACGCCCCCGGGGCCGCGCCGCCGGCCGAGATCCTCGAGCAGGGCATGCTCCGGCAGGTCGACCTCATGGACCTCGCGCTCTTCATCGCCGCGGAGCGCGTCTCGACGCAGGTGGCGAGCGGCCTCGTGCGCCTCGCGCCCGACGAGGCGTCGCTCACGTTCCTCGCGAGCCAGACCCTCGACGAGGCGCGCCACTTCGAGGCCATCGCGCACCGCTTCGAGGAGCTCGGCCTCGCGCTCGAGAAGCGCGAGCGCCTCGCCGCGAACCTCCTCTCGCCGGCCTACAAGGAGTTCTTCGACCTCCTCCTCGAGGCGGTGGACCGCCGCGACTTCGAGGCGGGCGTCGTCGGGCTCAACGTGATCCTCGAGGGCATGGCGTCGCCGCTCTACGACTACGAGATGCGCTACTGGCGCCCCTTCGACCCCGGCCTCGTCGCGATCATCGAGGGCGCCTTCAAGGACGAGTGCCGCCACGTGGGCTTCGGCGAGAAGCTCATCGCCCACCGCCTCGAGCGCGACCCCGGCCTCCGCGCGCGCGTGCAGCGCCGCGTGGACGAGCTCTCGCTCAAGATGCGGGACGTCTTCCGGGAGTTCCTCGCCTCCTTCGTCGGCTTCTACGACCTCGCGATCCAGGAGCACCCGGAGCGCTGCGCGGCCGTCGAGATCATCCCGGGCCGCCGGCTCGCTCAGACGAGCGCCGACGAGCAGGTGCGGTGGCTCGAGCACGAGATCCGCAAGGGGCACCAGAAGCGCCTCGGGCGCATCGGCCTCGACTGCGTCCTCTAGAGAGAAGGGAAAGAGTCATGAACGAAGTCCAGGTCAAGGACGAGCTCATGGAGTCGCTCGTCGAGTTCCAGAAGAAGGTCGCCGCGTCGGCGCCCGTGAAGAAGATCCTCGCGTGGTGGGACAAGACGGTCGAGGTCCGCACGACGACGTTCCCGCGGCGGTCCTACTTCCTCCGCGCGCGGAAGGGCGAGATGCTCGAGCCCACCATGCAGGGCCCCGACCACGGGGCCGACGTCCGGATCGCCGCCGACGAGGAGGTCCTCATCGGGATCTTCCGGGGCGAGGTGAACCCGGCGCGTGCGCACCTGGACGGACTCCTCGAGGCGGTCGGGCCGCAGAAGGACCAGCTCGTCCTCGACTCGATCGTCCTCCTCATCTGGGGCGACTGACCCGTGGGGCGGCTGGTCGCCATCAGCGTGGGCCTCGCCCTCGCGTCGAGCTGCTTCCCGCTCCTCGCGACGACCGTCGCGAGCCTGGGCGGCTGGTCGCTCCTCGCGATCGCGGGGAGCGGCCTCCTCGCCTGGCTCGTCTCGCGCTGCTACGGCGAGCTCGCCGCCACCTACCCGACCGCCGCCGGCGTCCGCACCTACGTGGGCCAGGCCTTCGGCTCGCGCCGGGGCCTCGCGCTCGCGCTCCTCTACCTGTTCCTCGTCGTCGGCCTCGGCGCGAGCGAGAGCACGATCCTCTCGCACGTGCTCCACGCCGCTTACCCCGGCCTCTCGCCGCTGCCGGTCTGTCTCGTCTTCATCGCGCTCTCCGCGCTCGCGAACGTCCTCGGCATCGAGCCGGCCGGCCGCCTCCAGTCGGTCCTCACGTACGGCATGGTCGGTGGCCTCGGAGCGGGAGCGCTCGCGCTCCTCGCGCCGAGCACGCCGCACGTCGAGGTCGCGCAGCGAGCCGCGCTCGGAGGAGTCGGGCCGCTCGTCGCGGGGCTCGGCGGAGCGATCTTCCTCTTCGTCGGCTTCGAGTGGGTCGTCGCCGCCGTGGAGAAGCCGGACTCGACGGGCCGCGAGCTGCCGCGCGCGATGAGCTGGAGCATCGGGATCATCACCGCGCTCTACGCCCTCCTCGCCCTCGCGTTCTGGCTCGTCCTCCCCGCGAGCGCGCTCGTGGGTCTCACGCCCCACCTCGCGCTCGGCACGAAGGGCCTCGGCCGCATCGGGCTCCATGCCTTCGCCGCTCTCTCGATCGCCGCGACGATCACGTCCTTCAACGGCGGCATCCTCGGCGCGTCGCGCCTCTGCTACGCGCTCGCCCGCGAGGGAGTGCTCCCGCGGAAGCTCGCCACGCTCTCGCCGCGCTTCTTCACGCCCTGGGTCGCGATCCTCGCCATGAGCGGCCTCACGGCGGCGAGCGCGGTCCTCCTCGCGGGCACGAACGCGTGCCGTGTCCCGATCCTCGTCGGCGCGGCCATCGAGTGCGGCGTGTTCGCGGCGGTGGCGCTCGCGTTCGCGAAGCTCCGCGCCCCTCGACTCCACGCTCGTTGCACTCGCGTGTCGCTCGGGGACACGGCGTACGTAGCCCCCTTCGGGCCGCGCACGGGCGTCGTCCTCGCCGTCGTCTTCGCCGCGCTCGGAGTCGCGTGCGTCGTCGCCGCGGGCGAGTGGGCCCTCGCGGCGACGGCGACGCTCGCGGTCATCGCCACGACCACAGGAGTCATCGCATGGACGGCACGAACCGGACCCTCCTCCGCCTCGAAGCGCTCTGCGGCCTCGTCGCCTCGGTCGGTCTCGCCTTCGCTCACCTTCGCGAGATCCGCTGGGTCCCCTTCGTGATCCTCTTCGCGGCGATCGACCTCGTCGGCTTCATCCCCGGCGCGATCGCGCAGCACTTCGCGAAGGACCGCCCGATCTCGCCCGTCTTCCACGTCCTCTACAACACGACCCACAGCCTCATCACGAACGCGGCCGTCGCCCTCGTCTGGGCCGCCGTCTTCGGGCCCGAGTGGGCCCTCCTCGCGATCCCGATCCACCTCTGCGGCGATCGGGCGCTCTTCGGGAACTTCTTCAAGCCTCTCACGGGAGCGTTCGCATGAGCACGACGACGATGGGCTCGACCTCTCTCGCCGCCGGCTCGCCCCTCGAGGCCCTCGAGCGGTGGTCGGACCACCCGTGCGCGTTCCTCGCGCTCAACGCGGAGACGCGCGCGTTCCACGCGCACGGGCTCCGTGGCTTCATCGCCTATCGGCCGTGCGGCGGCTGGCTGTTCACGCTCGGCGGCGTCTTCGCCCCGAAGGACGAGCAGGCGGCGCTGCTCGACGCGTTCCGCGCCTTCGCGAAGGCCGAGCGCAAGAAGATCTGCGCCCTCCAGCTCCGCCCCGACGACATCGCTCTCTGGCGCGAGGCGGGCTTCCGCGTGAACCAGCTCGGCACGAGCTACACGGTCGAGCTCGACCGCTTCACGACGAAGGGCTCGAAGTTCATGCAGCTCCGCAACAAGGTGAACCGCGCGCGCAAGGAGGGCGTGAAGGTCTTCGAGCTGGGAGCGGACCGCCCGCGCACGGCCGCGATCACCGAGCAGCAAAACGCCCTCACCGCGGAGTGGCTCGAGAGCAAGGGCCGCTGGAAGAAGCTCCTCGACTTCATGGTCGGCGAGACGGGCGGCGCGCACGACGGCCTCCGCCGCACGTTCGTCGCCATGAAGGACGAGCGGCTCCTCGCCTTCGTGACCTACGTCCCCGCGTGGGGCCGCCTCGCGGGCGTCCTCCACGACCTCTCGCGCCGCGTGCCCGACGCACCTCCGGGCGTCATGGAGCTCGTCAACACGACCGCGATCGAGCGCTTCAAGGCGGAGGGCGTCGGTCACCTCAACTTCGGCCTGACGCCCTTCGCGGGCGTGAGCGACGAGACCGACGACGTCCCCGGCAAGAGCGCCGCCGTCTCGTGGCTCCTGAGAAAGCTCGCGACTCACGGAAGCGCCGTCTACCCGGCGCAGACTCAGGTCGCCTACAAGCTCAAGTGGGACCCGACGGTGATCGTCCCCGAGTACTTCGCCTTCGAGGGGCGCTTCAAGCTCGGGTGCCTGTTCCGTCTCCTCGTCCTCACGAGGTCGATCTAGTGGCCCCCGTCCTGCGCTGCGAGGTCGCGGTCGTCGGAGGAGGGTTCGCCGGGCTCTCCGCCGCGTACCACCTCGCGCGCGAGGGTCGCGACGTCGTCCTCCTCGAGGCCGGAGAGGTCGGCGGCGAGGCGAGCGGCAAGAACACGGGCATGCTCGGCCCCGGAGTCCAGGGCTCGATCACGACTCTCGTGAAGAAGCACGGCATGGAGACGGCCGCGCGCATGTTCGTGGCGACGGTCCAGGCAGTGAAGGACGCGCTCGCCCTCATCCGCGAGGAGCGGCTCGCCTGCGACCTCGAGGTGAACGGCCAGCTCCTCCTCGCCCGCACCGAGAAGCAGGCCGCCGCGCTCCGCGATCAGGCGGCTCTCTACCACTCGGTCGGCACACTCTACCGCTCGGTAGATACAACCGACCGATCGGTAGACGGTTCGGTCGCCTACCTCGATGCTGTCGGCGTGACCGGGCGCCTCGGATCGCCCGTGTACCGCGCCGCGCTCTCCTTCCCGATGGCCGCCAACCTCGATCCCAGGCGGCTTTGCGGGCAACTCGCGCTGGCCGCACAACGCCGCGGCGCGCGCGTCTACACCGGATGTCGGACCTCATCGGTCGAGCCCGGTAAACCCGCGCGGCTCATGGTCGGGTCGTTTGATTTGATCGAATCGATTCGTAGGGGGGGCCGCGGGGGGCCGGTGGGCGCGGCCCCCCACGAATCGAGTGACCCGGTTCGGTCCAGCGCGGACTTGCGACCGCGACCCTCCGAGGTGGTCGCGGACCACATCGTCCTCGCGACCAACGCCTTCACGCCGCGGCTCGGGCTCCTCCGCGGGCGGGTCGTGCCGCTCGTGACGCACGTCATCGCGACGGCCCCGCTGAGCGCGGAGCAGGTGCGAGCCCTCGGCTGGCCGGGACGCGAGGGCTGCGTGGAGGCGCGGCGCGTCTTCCACTACTTCCGCCTCGACGCGGAGGACCGGCTCCTCTTCGGCGGCGGCGCCTGCACGCACGAGGACGCGCGGCAGTGGGACGTGCTCGAGCGCGAGCTCGTGGCCGTGTTCCCGTCGCTCGAGGGCGTCGAGATCGAGCGTCGCTGGTCGGGGACGATGGGCTTCACGCTCGATCGGCTCCCCGTCGTGGGCGAGCTCGTCGAGGCACGCAGAGTTCTCCACGCGGGAGCCTGGTGCGGCCACGGAGTGGCGCTCTCGATCGCGAGCGGCGCGCGGATCGCCGAGCTCGTCGGCGGGCGGGGCTCGACGGCGCGGCTCCCGTGGCATCGAGGGAGCGCGCCGTGGCTCCCGCCCGACCCGCTCCGCGCGGCGGGGATCCAGGTCTACCTCCAGGCCATGCAGGCAGCCGACAGGTTCGAGGAGTCGAGAGCATGAGTCACGTCTTCCCGAGCGACGAGTGGATCGCGACGTACGCGGATGAGCTGAACACGAGCGCGGAGTATCGCGACGCCGCCTCGACGTGGACGCACGGAGCGATCGCCCTCGCCGTGAAGCCCGCGCCCGAGCTCGGGCTCGCGGACGGCTTCTGCGTCTGGCTCGACGTCGAGGTGGGCCGGTGCCGCGCCGCCCGGCGCGTGAGCCTCGCCGAGGCCGCGGCGGCGCCCTTCTGCATCACGGCGAGCTACGCGCGCTGGAAGGACGTCCTCTCGAACCGGCTCGACCCGATCGCGGGCATGGTCACGCGGCGGCTCGAGCTCCGCGGGAGCCTCGTCACGATGATGCGATACGTCCGCTCCGCGAAGGCCATGGTCCGCTGCGCGACGCGGGTCCCGAGCCGCTTCCTGTCGGAGAAGGAAGAGGTGGCCGCGTGAATCAGGGCGACCTTAGGGAGCACCGCGGTGCTCGTTTTCGCGAGGACTTCATCTGGGGCACGTCGACGAGCGCCCACCAGGTCGAGGGCGGGAACGTCCACAACGACTGGTGGGACTTCGAGAGGCGCTTCACGCCCTCGGGGGCCGCGTGCGACTTCTGGAACCTGTTCGAGGAGGACCTCGACCGAGCGCGCGCCCTCGGGACGAACGCGTTCCGGCTGAGCCTCGAGTGGTCGCGCGTCGAGCCGCGCCCGGGCGAGCGCGACGACGAGGCCGTCCACCGCTACGAGCGGATCCTCCTCGCGTGCCGCGAGCGCGGGCTCCGTCCGATCCTCACGCTCTCCCAGTTCACGCTCCCTCGCTGGTGCGCGAGCCGCGGCGGGTGGCTCGAGGCCGACACGCTCCTCGCCTTCGAGCGGCACGTGCGCTTCGTCGCGGAGCGCTACGGCGAGCTCGTGGACACCTTCGTGACCGTGAACGAGCCGAACGTCCTCGCGGGGGCCGCCTACGTCTCGGGCGTCTTCCCGCCCGGGCGCCGCTTCCGGCCCGACCTCGCGGACCGCTGCGAGGACACTCTCGTCCAGGCGCACATCCGCGCGCACCGCGTCCTCCACGAGGTCATCGAGCGGCGCCACCCCTCCGCGCGGCTCATGGTCGGGCCGTCTCCGCATGCGATCTCCTGGCGGCCGAGCCTCTGGGACCCGCTCGGCGCGGTGCGCGCGCTCGGAGCGCGCTTCAACTGGCGCTTCCTCGACCAGGTCGTGCGGCTGGCGCCGGACGCGCTCGACTTCGTCGGCATCAACTACTTCATGGGGCTCGAGTCGCACCTCGCCGACGCGCTCCGCTTCTCGGGCTTCCTCGCGCGCCCCGCGCGGCCGGGCACGAGCGACATGGGCTGGCCGATCCACCCGAAGGGCTTCGAGGAGTGCCTCGTCGAGGCGCACCGCCGCTACGGGCGGCCGATCCTCGTCACCGAGAACGGCGTCGCCGACGCGCAGGACGCACACCGGCCCCGTTTCATCCGCGAGCACGTCGCGGCGCTCGAGCACGCGATCGTCGCGGGCGCCGACGTCCGCGGCTACTGCCACTGGTCGCTCGTCGACAACTTCGAGTGGCACGAAGGCTACGGGCCGCGCTTCGGGCTCTACGCCGTGGACTACGCGACGCAGGAGCGCCGGCTGCGTCCGAGCGGCGAGCTCTACCGCGAGCTCATCGCGGAGCGCTCGGTGAAGGTGCTCGCGTGAAGCCCCTCGACTCGTTCCTCGCTCGGGGCGATCGGTTCTCCGAGAGGGATGTCGTCATCGTCGGCGGAGGGCTCGTCGGCTCCGTGCTCGCCGTCGCGCTCGCGCGGCGCGGGATCGCGGCGACGGTCCTCGAGCGCCACGGAGCGACCCCCGAGGTGCTCCGCGGCGAGCTCATCATGCCGCGCGGTGTCGCGATCCTCGAGGAGCTCGGCCTCGCCGCGCGGCTCCGCGACGTGTGCGTCGCGACGGAGGGCACGGTCCTCCACCACCCCGCGTTCCCCGCGGGCGAGATCCAGGTGGACTACGCGCTCGCGCCGCCGCCGCTCGACGCGAGCGCGGAGAGCTGGCGGCCGCGCGGCCTCTGCGGCTGGCGGCGGCCGCTCTACGAGGAGCTCCGCCGCGCCGCGCGCGAGAGCGAGGGCGTCGAGCTCCGCGAAGGCTTCGAGGTCGTCGGCTGCGAGCGCCTCGGCGACGGACGGCTGCTCCTCGCGGCGAAGGACGGCTCGCGGATCGCGGCCCGGCTCGTCGTGGCGGCGGACGGCTACAACTCGCTCCTCCGCCGCCTCCGCGGGTTCGAGCCCGTCGAGGCGGCGCAACGCACCTTCGTGCAGGGTTTCGTCGGCCGCGCGCCTGGCTACGCGCGAAGGCACGTCCACGTGGGCCTCCACGCGGTCGGCGCGGCCTTCGTGTTTCCGTTCCCGGACGGCCACTTCCGCTCGACGATCGAGTACCGCGCCGAGCTCCGCGACGAGCTCGCGGCGAAGGACCCGCTCGCGAGGCACCTCGACGTCCTCCGCGAAGCGCTCCCGGAGATCTGGGAGGAGCTCGGCGGCCCGAGGATCGAAGCCCGCACCGAGCTCCAGGTCCAGCCCGGCCACTCGATCGCGCTCGCGAGCGTCTGCGAGGACGGCTTCGTCCTCGTGGGCGACGCCGCGGGCTGCCTCGACCCGTTCACCGGCTTCGGCATGGCGCTCGGCCTCACGGACGCCGCGCTCCTCGCGGGCGTGCTCGCGGACGCGAACGGCGACTACTCCGCGCGCACGCTCCGCCGCTTCGAGCGAGCGCGTCACGCCGGGATCGCCGCGCGCCGCGAGGCGACGGACCTCCTCGCCTACGTCTTCCTCGACAAGGCCGAGGGCTTCGCGGACCCGCTCGCCGCGCGGCTCGGCGCGCGCTGGCACGACCGCGAGTGGATCCTGCCCATGGTCGCCGCGCAGTTCGCGGGCTACGACGCCGTCGTCGAGCCGAGCCCGGGCATGAAGAACCACTTCCTCGGGCTCGTCTGAGCGTGGACCTCGTCTTCTACCGCGAGCTGCTCGGGAGGACGCGCGAGGTCGGCGCGTTCATGAAGACCTCGAGCGCGGTCGCGCGCGCCGTGGCCGAGCCGCTCTCCGCATACTCGCCGCCGCGTCGCGTGCTCGAGGTCGGGCCGGGCACCGGCGCTCTCACGCGCGCCCTCGTCGAGCGGCTCGGTCCCGAGGATCGGCTCGTCCTCTGCGAGATCAACGAGCGCTTCGCGGACGTCCTGCGGCGCGACTTCTCGTCCGCTCGCGTCTTTCAGGGCGACGTCGAGGCGCTGCCGGGCGACGAGCGCTTCCACGTGATCGTCTCCTCGCTCCCCTTCATGAACTTCGAGCCGGAGAAGGTGAGGCGGATCCTGTCCTCGTACGAGCGGCGCCTCGAGCCCGGAGGGACGATCAGCTCGTTCGACTACTGGGCGAACGGTGTGCGCGTGCACCTCGCGCGGGGCGCCGAGCGGCGGAGGCTCCGGGCCGTGCAGCGGGCGGTCGAGGAGTTCCACGCGCGGCACGAGTACGCGAGCCGGGTCGTCGCGTGGAACCTCCCGCCCGCGCGCGTCCACGTCACACGGCTCTGAGGCGACCCTCCACGAACACGAGCACCGAGCCGAAGCCGATCTCCCGCCAGACCCCGAAGCGCGAGTCCCTCGACAGCTTCGCCCGGCTCGTCGCCGGGCTCGGGAGCCCGCAGAGGAACCGCGCGAGCGCCCGCGGCTCTCTCAGCGCGCGGTGCCCCTCGGCCTGGAGCTTCGCCACGACCGCGGCCTCGGCCTCGCCGAGCGGCCGCGCGGACGGGACGGGGACCTTCCTCGACCTCTCGCCGCGACAGCTCGAGCACTGGCCGCAGTCCGACGGCAGCTGCTCACCGAAATAGCCGACGAGCTCGCGCGCGAGACACCCCGGGTGCTCGAGGAACCGGAAGACGCTCGCGGTCCTCTCGATGTCGCGTTCTTCTCTCTTCGCGAAGAGCGCGTGGAGCCGATCGACGAGCGCCGCGACATCCTCGGGCGGCCGGAGCAAGCGATACGCGTGACGGAGGCCGCTCACCTGCGCGACGAGGTCGCCCTTCTCCTCGAGGTAGTCGAGCGCCTTCTGGATCCTCTCGCGCGGCTCGCCCAGCGCGCGCGCCGCCTCGGCCAGGACGAGCGTCTCCCACACGCGGGCCTTCTTCGTTTGCGCGAAGACCGCGCGGAGGAAGCTCGCCCGATCGGGGTCGAACTTCGCCACGATCTCGTCCACCGGGCGCGCGAGCTTCAGCTTGTACTCGGAGTAGAAGGGCGACACGTGCGCGAGCGTGCCGTCGAGCTCGAGGTACGTGATCGCCGTCGAGACGACGAGCGGCCGGATGTCGTTGTCCTGCGAGAGGTCGTAGTGCGACACGTCGAAGCGGTCGCCCGACCCGGTCAGCGAGCGCACGAGCGCCTCGAGCGCCGGACGCGTGGGCGTGTCGCCGAAGGTGAAGTTCTCGAGGACCGTCCGGTCGTCGCCGCACGCGAAGACCTCGCACCGTGAGGGGAGACCGTCGCGGCCTGCGCGGCCGATCTCCTGCGCGTAGTTCTCGAGCGTCTTGGGCGCGTTGAAGTGGTAGACGGCGCGGATGTCGGCCTTGTCGATCCCCATGCCGAAGGCGATCGTCGCGACGACGACCCGGACCTCGCCCCGCATGAAGGCATCCTGGACGGCGGTCCGCTCGTCCGTCTCGAGGCCCGCGTGGTAGGCACGCGCCGCGATTCCCGACGCGGCGAGACGATCGGCCACCTCTTCCGAGGTCTTCTGGAGCGTCACGTAGATGATGGTCGGCCCCGCGTGCGCCTGGACCCGCTCGATGAGGAGGTCCGTCCGCTCGCGCGCCGAGCACGGGGTCACCCGCATCTCGAGGTTCGGCCGGTGAAAGCCGATCTGGACGTGGTCGTCGTCCGCGATCCCGAAACCGCGGCGCACGTCGGCCGCGACGGACGGCGTCGCCGTGGCCGTGAGGGCGAGGACGCGCCCCACGTTCAGATCGCGCGCGATGCGCGCGATCTTGAGGTAGTCGGGCCTGAAGTTGTGACCCCACTCCGAGATGCAGTGCGCCTCGTCCACGGCGAGGAGAGGGATCCGGAGCGAGCGGAGACGGTTCACGAACCGCTCGCTCGAGAGCCGCTCCGGCGCGACGTAGAGGATGCGAATCCGGCCCTGGGCGAGGAGGTCCTGGATCTCGGCGGTCTCCCGAGGCGTAAGGGAGCTGTCGAGACGTGCCGCGGCGACGCCCTTTCCGCGGAGCGCGTCGACCTGGTCCTTCATGAGCGCGATGAGCGGCGACACGACGAGCGTGACGCCATCGAGCATGAGGGCCGGGAGCTGGTAGCAGAGGCTCTTGCCCGCCCCGGTCGGGAAGACGGCGAGCACCGATCGGCCCGCGAGGAGCCGGTCGATCGCCGCCTCCTGTCCGGGACGAAACTCCGAGAGCTTGAAGACTTCGCCGAGGATGGTCGCCTTCGTCATGTCACCCTAACGAAAATCTAACACGTGACACCGACATGACGATCGTGATGGTGGGAAGGTTGTAGCCACCGGGACTCTTTGTTTCCCAAATGTTGTCGGGGAGCGACGCTTCGCCGAAGTGCTCAACGCGTTGCGTAACCACGCTTTCACTTTGTGGCGCTCAGGTTGCGAAAGCCAGGGCGGGAGTGCTGGAGAGAGTATGATTCGTAGCCCCTCGGCCCTGGCGGGCCTCCTCGTCCTCTTCTCGGCGGCGAGCGCGCACGCGCTCGAGATCACCGACGTGAGGACGCAGGAGACGGCGCGTCCCGGTGAGACGATCCGCGTCACCTGGACCGTCAAAAGCACGACGAACATCACTCACACGAACGTGCACAGCGGCGACGCGGCCGCGGCGCTCTCGAACTACTCGCAGGTACTGACGGCCGTGGCCGGGCAGCCGTCCTTCGCCCAGCCGATCGTCATGCCGGCCCAGCCCGGTGACTGGTACTTCTCGGTCCACGCCCAGGACGCCTCGGGCGCCGAGCTCTACAGCCCGGTCCAGAAGGTCCGCGTGGACTGGCCGGTCGCTCCGGGTGCCCAGACCTACACGGCGACGCCGAACCTCTCGATCCCGGACAAGAACGCGACCGGCGTCACGGCGAACCTCGCGGTGCCGACGGCGGGGCTCGTCGATCGGATCGAGGTGCGCGTGGACATCGCCCACACGTTCCGCGGTGACGTGCAGATCGACCTCGTCGCGCCCTCGGGCAAGAAGGTGCGCCTCAAGAAGAGCGACACCCAGGACGAGGCCGACAACGTGACGGGCACCTTCGGCGTGGACCTCACCCCCGCCGAGGCGCTCACCGGCTTCGCCGGCGAGAACATGCAGGGCACCTGGAAGCTGATCGTCGCGGACGTGTACGAGCAGGACACCGGGTCCCTCAAGACGTTCGCGCTCACGATCACTCCCCGCAGCACGACGCCGACCCCGCCGCCGACCACGCCCGTGCTCAAGAGCTACTCGGCGTCGCCCCAGGCGGCGATCCCCGACAACAACACGACGGGCATCTCCTCGACGATCACGGTCCCGGACGCGGGGGTCGTTCAGGTCGCGCCGACCGTGAAGGTCGACATCACCCACAGCTACCGAGGCGACCTCGTCATCGACCTGACGGCCCCCTCGGGCAAGAAGGTCCGCCTCAAGGGCAAGGACGACAACTCGGCCGACAACCTCATCGGCACGTTCGGCGTGGACCTCACGTCGCAGGAGGCGCTCTCGGGCTTCGTCGCCCAGCAGGCGAAGGGCGCCTGGAAGCTCACCGTCTCCGACCA
>CAZYLP010000006.1:0-5079 GCA_964648345.1 uncultured Planctomycetota bacterium | reverse complement strand
GGAGCGGATCGGGAAGGGCGGGAACAAGATCCTCCAGGACACGGGCACGCTCCGCTCGTGGACCCTCAACCTCACGATCGGCTCGGGCACGCCCGCGCCGCCGCCGCCGCCGCCGCCGAGCGCGGAGGCTCTCCCCGACATGACGCCGCTCCCGCCCGATGAGATGAGCATCGGCACCTCGGGCGCGAAGAAGGTGATCCGGTTCGGCAACACGATCCGGAACCTCGGCAAGGGCCCCTGGGAGATCAAGGCGTCCGTCGCGAGCGACGGCACGACCAAGGCCTACCAGCAGATCTACAAGATGATCCGCGACTCGCAGGGCAAGTTCCTCCGCTTCGAGTTCTCGCGCGAAGTCCTGGTCGGCACGTTCGTGTTCGCCGGCCACCAGAACCACAACCACTTCCACTTCGACAAGTTCGCGGAGTACACGCTCCTCAGCGAGAACTTCGGACCGGTCGCCGGCGCCGGCACGCCGACGAACAAGGTCTCGTTCTGCATGATGGACTTCGACCCGATCGACAAGACCATGGAGGGCGCCGCGCAGAGCGGCGTCTACTCCTGCGATCCGGTCAAGCAGGGCATCTCGGTCGGCTGGGCCGACACCTACGGCGCCGGCCTCGACGGCCAGGAGATCGACATCACGAACGTGCCGAACGGCACGTACTGGGTCGTGACCAAGTGCACGACGGCGCCGATCGAGACGACGAACGACAAGACGAACAACAACGCGGCGACGAAGGTCAAGATCAACGGCACGAGCGTCACGACCCTCGAGAAGATCGATGGCGTGACGCTCAAGGCGCGCATGAGCGGCACGACGCCGCCCCCGCCGCCGCCGCCGCCGGTTCCGACGCCGACGCCGCCGCCCCCGCCGGTCCCGACGCCGCCGCCGCTCATCCCGCCGCCGACGACGAACCCGAACTCGGGTCTCACGCAGCGCGTGCGGAACGACACGGCGATCATCCGCGACATCGACGCGCCGAGCGGCCCGCTCCTCTACACGAGCGAGCGTGTCTTCCCGGCCAACACCTTCCGCGCGCTCACGCAGATCACGAACGCAGGCGACGGCACGAAGCGGCTCTTCGCCGTCGAGCGCCACGGCCGCGTCTGGGCCATGGACCAGGTCGCCGACCCGCTGACCTCGAGCCCGCAGAAGAAGCTGTTCCTCGACATCTCGACGAAGGTCAAGACGAACGGGATGAACGAGGAGGGCCTCCTCTCGATCGCGTTCCACCCGCAGTTCAAGACGAGCGGCTACGTGTTCGTCTGCTACACGACGGGCGCGAACTACACGCCCTCGACGACGAACACGGTCCGCACCCGCGTCTCGCGCATGAAGGCGTCGGGCACGTCGGCGCCGTGGACCTCGATCGACCCGGCGAGCGAGCTCGTCCTCCTCGAGGTGACGAAGGGCTACGGCAACCACAACGGCGGCCAGCTCGCGTTCGGCCCCGACGGCAAGCTCTACATCTCGATCGGTGACGGCGGCGGCGGCGGCGACCCCGAGCGCACCGGCCAGAACCTGAACAGCCTCAAGGGCAAGATCCTCCGCATCGACCCGAGCAACGGGACGACGGCCCAGCCCTACACGATCCCGTCGGACAACCCCTTCGCGAACCAGACGGGCAAGCGAGGCGAGATCTGGGCCTACGGCCTCCGCAACGTCTGGCGCTTCTCGTTCGACCGCGGCAGCGGCCGCCTCTGGGCCGGCGACGTCGGCCAGGACGTGATCGAGGAGGTCGACATCGTCGAGAAGGGCCAGAACTACGGCTGGTCCGGCTTCGAGGGCACCCGCGTCTACAACTCGGGCGTCCCGGTCGCCAACCACGCGAAGCCGGTCATCGAGTACGGCCGCAACGTCGGCTCGGTCGTGATCGGCGGCTACGTCTACCGCGGCACGCGCCTCCCGTGGCTCCAGGGCGCGTACATCTACGGCGACTACTCGAGCGGCAACTTCTGGGCGGCGCGCCACGACGGCACGGCGCTCACGGAGAACACGAAGATCTTCAACGCGCAGATCGCCCTCTCGACGTTCGGCGAGGACGAGGACGCCGAGCTCTACTTCGGCTCCTACAGCGAGAGCGCGGGCGCGATCTACCGCATCAAGCAGACGAGCGGCGGCGGGGGCAACTTCCCGAAGACGCTCTCGGCGACGAACCTGTTCTCGAACCTCTCGACCCAGAAGATGCGGCCCGAGCTCATGCCGTACGACGTGAACGCGCCGCTCTGGTCGGACGCGGCGCTCAAGGCCCGTTACTTCGCGGTTCCGGGCTACGACCGCGTCGACCACACGATGCTCGACAACGCGGGCTTCGACATGCCGAACCTGTCGGTGCTCGTGAAGCACTTCTGGCTCGAGCGTACCCGCGGCGACGCGGCGACGAAGAAGATCGTCGAGACCCGTCTCCTCATCAAGAACGGCGCGGGCTGGTACGGCTACTCCTACGAGTGGAACGACGCCGGCACCGACGGCAACCTCCTCTACGACGCCAAGGACAAGCCGTATCCGGTGAAGGTCGGGAGCAACGAGACGACGGTCCGCTGGCACTACCCGTCGCGCACCGAGTGCTTCCGCTGCCACACCGAGGCCGCGGGCCGCGTCCTCGGTCCGAACGTGCCGCAGCTCAACCGCGACTTCGACTACACGCCCTTCGGCGGCAGGCCGCAGAAGAACCAGCTCGTGACCCTCGACGCGATCGGCTCGCTGTTGAAGCCCCTCGCGCCCGCGACGCCGGCGACCCTGCCGAAGCTCGTGGACCCGAAGGACGCGACGAAGCCGCTCGAGGCGCGCGTGCGGGCCTACCTCTCGGCCAACTGCTCGCACTGCCACCGTCCGCGCGGCGGCGCTCCGGTCCAGATGGACCTCCGGTTCGACACGCCGCTCGACGCCATGAAGATCGTCAACGCGCTGCCGGAGACGAGCGACCTCGGGATCACGGGCGCGCGGCTCGTGAAGCCGAAGGACCCGGCGGGCTCGCTCCTCCTCCAGCGCATGAAGCGGCGCGACTCGAACCAGATGCCGCCGGTCGGCACGAGCGTCGTGGACGACGAGGCCGTCAAGCTGATCACGGACTGGATCAACTCGCTGCCGTAGAGCGTGCGGAGGCGCGCTTCGCGCGCGCCGACGCAGAGGCGCAGAGACGCAGATGCGCAGAGGGCGCATCTCGAGTCCTCTGCGCCTGGGCGTCTCTCCGCCTCCGCGTTTCAAGACATCCGGATCACTCCACCACGAACCCTTCCCACGGCAGCCCCACTCTCAACCACGCCTTCTTCGCCGCGACCTCCCGGATCAACTCTCGCGCCCTCTCGTAAGGGACGAGGCCTTGCCGCGCCGGATTGAGGTCCACTCCGAGCGCCCGCCTCACTCCCTCCGCGCGCTCTCCGCGGAAGAGGACGACGAACGGCTCCCCGGGCCAGACGATGTCCATGAGGTCCAGGACCGCGCCGTCGATCGCGTGGCCGTCGATCGAAGGCCCCGCGGCCACCCAGCCGAGCGCCCTCGAGCGAGCGATCGCTCCGGGCTCGACCTCGCCCGCGACCTCGACGTCGATCTCGAGCCTCGCCTCGCCCCGCTCGAGCCCATCCTCGCGGACGATCGCGGGACCGGGCGCGAACCCCGGCGAGAAGATGACCGTCTCGCCCGCGACGCCCTGGGGCGAGGAGTAGACGCGGCCCTCGAGCGAGCTCGCCTTCGCGAAGGAGACCGTCACGGAGACGCGCGCGCTCCGCGCGAGGCGCACCGGGAGGACCGTCTCCGCGCGCGCGCCCGGCGGCAGGACTCCGACGTGGAGGGGCACCGCCGCCACTCCGAGCAGCTGGGTCGAGTGGACGTAGTGGTCCCAGGCGGCGTCGTAGAGGATCACGCCGTCCGCCCGGCGCCGCCACGTGAAGGAGGGGCCCGGCGCGAAGAGGGCGCTCCCCGGCTCGACCGTCACCGCGTCGAGGAGCACGAAGCCGGGCGAGTCGTTCCGCGCTCCGAGCACGAGGGCGCGCGCGACGCCCGCGGGGAGGACCTCCTCGGCGAGCGAGAGCTCGAGGACCGGGCTCACTTCCTGGTCTCGACCGCCACGAGCCGGAAGCCGGTGTAGTTGTTCTTCTCCTCGGCGTCGACGAGCTGGCGCGCGCTCGCGGCGCAGAGCTCGGGCTTCGAGATCCAGCTCCCGCCCTTCACGACGCGCTGGGCGCCCTCGACGGTCGCGGTGAGCTCGGCGACGTTGCCCGCCATGTCGTAGAGGCCGAGGTCGTTCGGCTCGAACTCGCGGCCGGCGCGGCGCTCCTTGAGCTGGAGACGGCGCGAGTCGCGGTCGGGCGCGTAGCTGTTGCCCCAGGGGAACTCGGTGAGGCCCTTCCCGCGCGCGGCGCGCTCCCACTCGCCCTCGGTCGGGATCCGGAACTCGAGGAGGCCGTCCGCCTGCTTCGAGAGCCAGGCGGCGTAGCGCGTGGCCTCGGCGGCGGAGACGTTCGCCACGGGCTCGGGCCCGCCCGTGAAGCCCTCGGGCGGCGGAGGCGCGTTGCCGCCGGGGAAGCCCTCGCGGAGGTACTTCGCCCACTCGAGCTGGGTCGTCTCCTGGGCGTCGATCATGTAGTCGGAGAGCGTGACGGTCGTCTCGCGCTTGGCGAGCGTGTACTTGCCGCCCTTGATCGAGACGTACCGCGAGGGGACCTTGCTCCACGCCTTCGCGCGGATGGTGAAGCGGTCGAGCGACTCGCGGACCCACGCGCGCTCCTCGGGCGTCGCCGTCCCGAAGGCGCGGTTCGACCTGAGACCCGAGAGGAGGTCGACCACCTTGCTCCCGTCGCGCTTCTGCTCGAGCTCCGGGAGGTCCTCCTTGAAGCGCTTGACCGCATCGCGCCAGCGCGCGAGCGCCTCCTCGTCGATCCCGCCGGTCTTCGGCATGGCCTGCTGGACGAGGTCGGCGAGCTTCCGGTCCTCGGCGATGCGCGGCTCGAGCGCCTGGGCGACCTCGGCGTCGGCGAGGGCCGCGAGCGCGCCCGCGTTCATGTCGATCTGCTCGCGCACGGCCTTGAGGCGCGCCTCGGTCGCCTCCTTCGGCTTCGACGAGAGCGCGGTGAGCTCGA
>CAZYLP010000005.1:35041-35495 GCA_964648345.1 uncultured Planctomycetota bacterium | reverse complement strand
GGAGGAGGAGATCTGGCGCTGGGCCGTTGAGCACCGGGCACGGACCGGGCGCTGGCCGGCGCGCGGCTCAGGGAACGTTCACGGTCACCCCGGCGAGAAGTGGGTGAACCTGCACGGCGCGCTCGTCAATGGCGTCCGCGGCCTCCCGGGCGGAGAGACGCTCAAGCAGTTCATCCAGCGCCGCGCGCGCAGAAGGAGGGCGTCTTGAACGCGGGGAGGACGCCCTGCACGGAGGGGACGACGCCCTCCGTGGCGGTCTCAAACCGCGCGGCCGACGCGTTCGACAACCCCTCGAAGACGGCGTCACGCGAAGGCAACCTCCGCGCCGTCATGGAGCAGGCCGACGAGCTCTGGGAGGACGAGGCGCACACGCGCCTCCGATGCGCCTGGGCGGAGCTCGCCGGTGCCACCGGCCACTTGACGCTAGAGATGCTCCTCCGGGCCGGGGTGCTCG
>CAZYLP010000005.1:23498-35031 GCA_964648345.1 uncultured Planctomycetota bacterium | reverse complement strand
CGTGACGCGCATGCAGAAGTCCCAGCCGTGCACGACCATCGCCACGCACGCGGCCCGCTACCCCCACTTCACATGGATCCCCGGGGACATGCTCGACCTCCTCCACGTGCCCGAGCTCAAGACCGTCGGGATCCTGAACGTCGACGGATACGACATGGTCGGGTCCTCGGGTGTCGGCGCGAGAGCGCGCCTCGTCGGAGACCTCGTGCGGCGGGGGATCGAGAAGTACGGCGCGTTCATGCTCTTCTGGAACGCAGATCTCGACGCACCACGGCGGCTGGGCATCAAGCCGGCGGCCGCGCTTCGCGCGCATGCCCGCCTCCTCGCTCATGCACTCGCCGGAATCGGTCGCGCACGGATGCACCTCGACGCCAATGATCTCGTTCGAGCCGGGCAGGAAGCGCATGTCGACGACCCGGCGTTCCTCGGCTTCCTTGGGCGATTCGAAGTCTATAGAGGACGCTCCACGGGACATCGGATGGCGAATCTCCGCCTCCTGCTGAGGTAGGGCCTCACATGGTCGGCCTGTCATCTTTCAGAGGACGCGGGGGCTTCCTCCCCGTCGACTTCCACGGGTCCTTCTTGTTCGTCAGGAAGAAGCCCTGCGTGTACGCCAAGTGGCCGAGGTCGAGAAGATAGCTCGCGCCCTCCGGGTCGTCGCCGAGCGAGAGCTCCGAGGCCTTCACCGCCAACTCCCTCGCCGTCTCGACGGTCACGTTGATCTCGCGCAGCTTCTTCCGCAGCGACAGCGCCCCGTGAGCGCGCTTCCAGCCCTTGAGGGCGGTCGCGATCGTGACGAGGGCTCTCGCAAGGTTCGTGAGTCCCTCCCTGGAAGCGAGCTCCAGTCCGTGCTTCTGAATCTCGGAGGCGATGAACATGTAGTCGGTCGCAAGGCCCAGGTCGTTCTTGAACGCGACGCGGGCACCGTGGCAGAGGTTCTCGATCGCTCTCTTCGTCTTAGCGAGCTCGATCTCCTCCTTCGTCTCCTTCGGCGCGAAGTGCATCTTGAAGGCGAGCTGCCACTCGGAGACGAGCACGCCGGTCGCCTCGATGAGGAGCGCCCAGTTGAAGACGACGAGGCGGATCGCGGCCTCATCGTCGAGCCATGCCGTGGCCCCCTTCGCGATGACCGCGAGCATGAACTCGTCCGTCTTCTCCTTCACGTCCGCGCTCTTGGCGAGCGCATCGATGGCCTTGCGGATGCGCAAGGCGGCGTCGAGGCTCGGAGTCCGTGGCTTCGGCAGCTTCACTTTGCGCGCCGAGTCGGTCGCGAAGAACTCCTTGAGCCAGTCCGTGTCGTGGTCCTTTGGGGCCTTGAGGGTGGCGAAGTCGGCGTAGATGACACGCCGGAAGATCGAGTGGTGGAACCCGGTCCTCGCCTCGAAGTCTGAGTTCATCACCGCCAGGGGGTTCATCACCGCGACCGGCATCGCCTTCATTTCGACCGGATCCTTGTCGAGGACCACCTGGGCCGTGCCGTGAAAGTACGCCTGTTCGACCATGCGCCTCGTGACCGGATCCTCGATCTTGTCGCACTCGTCGAAGACCGCCACGGGGACCGACAGGAGGTGGGAGCGCGATACCTCGTCCCCGCGGGCGTCGTGTCGGATGAACACGCCGCGGCCAGACGGCAGGGCTGCCTCGACAAGGTCCAGGTACGGGTCTCCCACCGCAGCCGCGATCAGAGCTCGACACGCGCGCGTCTTCTGAGCACCCGGCTCACCGACGAAGATGATCCCGGGCAGCCCCTCGCGGACCGTGAGGTGAGTGCGCGCAGCCGCGGCGCAGAGCCCAATCTCAACGAACGCGCGGTGCTTCGTCGTGGGGAGGTGGCCCAAGGCGGGGATCGGCAGCGTGGGGATCACCGCAGACGTGGCGTCCGCAGCCTCGAGCGCGAGGTGCGCCGCGTCCGTCGCCGACTGCACTCCGTCGTCGGCGACGACGAGTCCGCGCTTCCGCAGGTCCGAGGTCGCACGATGAATCGTGGCCTCGGACAGTCCGGGCTGGACCATCTCGGTGACTCGCGAGGGGCGCTTGACGATCATCCTCAACACCCGGATCACGGTCGGGCTCAAGGTCTCGTCCTTCGTCGTCTTCTTCATCGCGTTGACCTCATTGAAGTCCCCCCGGGAAGGCCCCTCTCACTCGCAGAGTGCTCTCGTCTGAAGTCGGGTGATAGGACGCCGGAGATGCCTGGTCTCCCTGTGTTTGTGCCGGCCCATGGGCATGACGGCTTGCACCGGGTCGAGCCCCCCGTGAGAGCCACCTGAGAGCCGATCTGAGAGCCCGAGAGTTCCCGGCCGCCGCACGCGCAGGCATCGTTGCCGGAGCGCAAGGGGCTGCCACGCCGTGCGTTAAGGCGACTCGATCTCCGAGAACAACACCCCGAAGCGGCGGGACTCGGCTGCGGACTCGCAGCCGACTCTCACGCTCATCAGCCGTGAGAGTGCGTTCAATCACGGCCGTGTTCGGGCTCAACGCGCTCACGAGCACCCCTCCCGCGGTGCATGGCCGCGGAGTTCCTCGCGCGCGTTCGCGACCACGAGCCGAACGAAGAGTGCTCGAAGCGCCGCTGGATCGGGCGCAGGTGTCTTCAGGACGACGAGGAGCAGCCCGGTAGGATCATCGAGTCGCGCTGGAGGAGCGCTCTCTCGCGATCGCGATGGTGGTTCTGGATCGGGAGGATCGATGCCCCCGACGTCGTTGGCCTTCCGGATCCTCGAGCTCGAACCGGGGCGCCGGACGGCGCACCTCCGTGCCGGCCGCAGCCGGTGCCGTCGGCGTGGGGAACCGAGGACCCGGTCGCAGGCGAGCTTCAAGCTCGGGCTCTCGTCCACGCCCGCGGCGAGCTCGTCGAGCCCGTTGAGGAAGTCGACGATCTGGTCGCCCGTGTCGACCTCGCCGTTCGAGAAGACGAAGTCCGTGAGGGCCTCAGCGGCCGCGTCGGGGTTGTTCGTCGCCTTCGTGAAGGACAAGCGCACGGCTCTCGCGGACCGGCGGCTCATCCGCCGCCGACCTCGTCGCTCAAGCGTGGATCGACGCGCGGCAATGCACTGCGGGGGACGCGGCGTCACGACCGGATCGAGCGGGCGGCCGACGAGACGTTGAAGTGCGCGCATGAGGCTCGGAGCCTCGGCGATCCCGGCGGCGAGCTCGTCCAGGCCGTTCGCGAAGTCCTTGAGCTGATCGAATGCCGCGAAGTGGTCGTCGGCCTTGAGTGAGAACACGAGCTCGACGAACGAGTTGATGGCCGCACCGTAGTTGCCCCCGGGCGTGGAGAACTCCGCGACGATCGCCCGGACCTTGCCCAGGAGCTCTCGGATCTCCTCGTCGGTACTGACCATCGGCCCACTACTCCACTTTCCTTCTACTCGATGGGTCCGACACTTTCGGCCGGCGCTCAGAGCGGAGAGGAGAGCCTCCAGAGATCCTCCGCCTTGGCTCTCGCGAGTCCCTGCCGCATCGCCGTCACACGCTCCACCTCTCCGGGGCCGAGCGCCTCGAGGAGGCTGCGCGCTCCGGCGAGCGTGAGGAACTGCGACTCGAGATCCGCGCGAGCGATGAAGAACGCGAGGTAGTCGGTGATGGTCGTCAACCGTCTCCGCGCGTGCTCCCTCATGCTCGTGGAGCTCTCGATGAAGTCGCTCGTGTGGTGGCGAGTCCACAGGGTGCACACGGTGACCATGACCTCGTGGAGCTTGCCGTTGTCCGTGATCAAGGTGCAGTAGGGCGCGTCGCGCGCTGTCTGTGGATCGACGCGGAAGAGGTCGACGATCTCGTTCTCGAGGGCGTCGATCGCGAACTCGAACGAGGGAGACTCGGACCGGACGAACGCGCAGAACCGTCTTGCCCGGAGTTGGATGGCCGCGAAGTACGCGGCCCTGAGCTGCTCACGGGCTGCGGCTACGGTTGAGTGGTCCGGGTCGATACGCCGGAGCCGGAGCGCCAGCACGTCGGCGAGCGACGCATCGAGCGTGCCGACTGCCCGGCGCGCAAGACCAAGTAGATCACCGTCGGGTCCGGTTTCACCGGCGTCCGCGCGAGTCTTGCTCACGAGTCCCCGACCTTCGAGCGCCACGGAGTGAACAGCGGAGCGCTCAGTCCCACACCCCCGTCGGCTTCCAGTCCCACCCGATGATCTCCTTCGGCTCCGCGAGCATCGCGATCGCCCACAAGACGCCGAGGTGTGAGAGTGAGTCCGGCGTATCGCCGGTAACGAGCGCAAGGTACCGCGAGGGGCGCGCGGCTCGGTCGCCCGCGGTCAAGTACCCGTGGTGCGTGTTGCGGAGCACGCGCATCAGGTTCGCCGTGAACTCGTCCCAGCTCTCCTCGCGCTCCTTCGCGAGATCCTTCGACTTGACCTTCACGCCGGTCGCCGACGCCTTCGACTTCAACCAGACGGACGCCTTCACCGTCGCGAGCAGGTCGTTGTAGGCCTTGTCCACGGCGTCGAGCAACAACCCCTGCGCGGCTGCCGGGACGCTTCCGAGAGCCCTGCGGACGATTTGCCGCCCGAACGTCGGGTTGAAGAGTGTCTTGAACCACTCGTCCTGCCGGCCAGTCCAGTCCCGCTGAACACTCTCCAGGAGATCCGCGACCTCCATCGCCGCCATCTTGCGCCACGAGGTCTCCTCCGAGGACAGGCAAGAGAGGCTCCGCCGCAGCACCCGATCGACAGTGAGTGAATGCTCGATGGCGAGAACGAAGTCGGCCACGCCGTCGGCCTCGAACTCGCCAGGGTCGGTCGCGTGAAACAGGTAGGTGTCGTAGCGCCCCATGAGCCACCGCACGAACGCAACGATCTCGGCGGGTGCGAGGCGCCGCGAGTTCACGAGGCGAGCATGCCGGCGGTCGGTGTTCGACAAGTCTGCCGGTGTGATGGCGCCTCCGCCTTGCCTCGCGAAGTCGGACTTCGATCTGGCGAGCGCGAGCCACGAGGAGGGGAACGGCACGGCCGTGTTCGCCGGCTGGTCGTCGAACACGAAGAAGATGTCCAGGCCGAGTGGGCCGGCGTGGAGGTAGGGCACGAACGGATAGAACGCGAGCGTTCCCAGCGCGGAGACAGTCCGCGTCTGGAGAGGAACCTCGGCTGATTGCCACTCGCTGAGCGTGCCGAAGCGGTCCACGCCGCTCGCCTGCAGCTCCGACAACGGATACTGGCTCAACGTGTAGCCGGCCCTCAGGGCGGCGAACCGCGACTGGAACGCGTCGTTGTCCATGAACACCAAGACCTCGCCGCGCGGATGAGCCTCGAAGAACGCCGGCAGGACGTGCTCGCGCATGAAGTCCGTCAAGCGTTCCGCCGGGCAAAACTGGATCGCCACGGCGAGGTCGTGGGCCGCCTTCCACCGCGGTGCCGTCGCGTCACGGAAACCTCCCAGGAGACGAACCGCTCCGTCCAACTTGGCGTCGACAGTCTCGGCGTGCTTCCTCGCGTAGTCCGTCGCCGCGTAACGCTCGAAGCACCGGAACTCATCGTCGTCGCCGAGGTTCTGCCGTGTGATGTGAGCGACCTCGTCGTGGGCCTTTGGCAAGGCGACCCCGCGCTTGCGAGCGGGGTCTCGGAACCATACGTCGCGCCCCGAGAGCTGGATCTGACAGCCCGAGTACTTCTCGATCACCCGCCGGAGCGCCTCCGTCCTCGCCACGTCAGCGTCGTCGCGCGGACCGAGCTTCGTGTACCCAAGGTCGCCGAAGCTCGCGGTCTTGATGATCCCCATGGGCCGTCTCCTCGAGGTCGGGTGTGGCGACGGACCGAAGCGCGGGTCGCGCGACGCCGAACCACCCAGGACGTTATCTCGGCCGTCTCGCTTTCATCGAAAAGTATGGACCTCTCGACGGTCTTCTCCGGGTCCGCTCGAGCAACGCCGAAGTGGCGCTTCCGAAGGCGTCCCGAGTATCACAGAAGCTCCTTCGCCACACAGCCTTCCGCGACACCGCAGGCCAGCTGGCGCCACTGTCGGCGGAGGAGCTCGTCGGCCGCTCGCTTGCACGAGGACCGGAAACGCATCCGCAGCGCGCAGCGATCTCGAGTGCGCTCGTCCTGAGCCCCAACGATGCGACGGTCCGGCGAAAGCTCAAGGTCCTCGAGAAGTGACCCACCTCGCGAATGCGTGACCGCTACGGCGCGGTCAACGGATGCGCGCGAGGTAGATGTTCGCGCTCCCCACCCGGTTCAACCGGGGCCCGTTCACGAAATCGAGGTAGGACGGCACGAAGACCCCTCCGAGGATCGCCGTTCCGTCGGGGAGTCCGGCGACGGCGCGCGCGAACGTTGTGCTCGGCTCCTTCGCCGGCACGAGGATCTTCGTCACCGACACGGCGCCCGTCGGTGAGACCTTTCCCAGGAAGATGCTGTACTCCGAGGTCGTGTAGTCGTAGCCGTTGAGCGGCATGAGGATCGTCTCGTCGGGGAGCACGCTCGCGCCGCAGTACTCCCCGCGCAGGCCGAGGTCGCTCGCCCAGACGAGCGCGCCGTTCGCGTCGTAGCGCGCGGCGATGCAGTTGGAGCTGCCGCTGGTGCCGAGCGTCGTCTGGTTGGGCTCGCCGGCGCCGAACGTTGCCGGTCCGCCCTGGAGGTTGGCGATCAGGATGCACTCGCCGCCCGCCAGGGCGATCGCGCAGCGACCCTCGACGCCCGTCACGCTCCGTGCCCAGAGGAGGTCTCCGTTGGCGGCGTAGCGCGCGAGCCAGGCCGAGTAGCCGGACGCGGTCAGGTTCGTCTCGTTGGGCTCGCCCTTCGCGAGGGTCAGCGTCCCGCGGTTCACGGCGCCGCCGATCACGAACGATCCGTCGGCGAAGGACGACGGACGGCCATAAGCGGTCGCGAAGTACGTGGACGGGCAGTGCCGGACCCAGAGGAAAGAGAGATCGGGGGCGTAGCGGACGATCGCGAGCGTGGGGTGGGAGATGTCGGCCACCGTCAGGGTGGTCTCGTTCGGCTCCCCCTTGCCGTAGGTGATGTCGGTGCTGTTGTTGACGCCCTGGACGACCGTGACGATGACGACGCCGCTCCCGCAGGGCGCGATCGAGCCGCCGTAGAAGTTGCCCTCGGGTGGGCCGCCCGCGGTCTTCATCGAGAGGAGCTGCCCGTCGAGGCCGTACCGGGCCACGAACAGATCTCTGAAACCGGGCGAGGTCACGGTCGTCTGGTCGGGCTGCCCCGTCGAGAACGTGGCCGTCCCGACGAAGGCTCCCGTGGCGATGAGCTCCGACCCGACGAGCGCGATGCTGCTGCCCCAGTCGTCCTGGGGCCCGCCGCCACGTTTGGCCCAGAGGAGATCACCCTGCGGCGAGTACCGCGCCAGGTAGAAGTCGCGGAAGCCCGCGGACGTGAGCGTCACGGCGCCCGGCTCGTTCGGGCCGAACGTCGCGGTCTGGACGTACTCGCCGGTGAGGACGGAGCCGCCATCGGGGAGGGCCGCGATCCCGTACACATCCGACGGCCCCTGCGTCTGTCGGGCCCAGATCGCCGGGCTGGGTCCGGGCGGTGAGGGCGGGGGCGCCGGCGGAGGCGCGGGCGGCGCCGGAGGCTTGGGCGGGCTCGGAGGAGGAGGCGGTGGGATCGGAGGCGCCGGAGCGGGCGGCGGTGTGTTCGCCACCGGCGGTCCTCCGCCGCCGCCGCCGCCACCCCCGCCGCCGCCGGCGCCTGCCGCGACCCCGACTCCGATCCCGATGGCGAGCGGCACGGGTCCGCACCCCGCGAGGAGGGCGAGCAGCGCGAGCGAGCTCAACCGCGAGAGCTGTCTCACGTCTAGCCTCCGACGCGGGTCTTGAGGACTCCGCGGCCGACCGTCCCGGCGTAGACCACCTCGGGCGAGGTGGGGTCGAAGTCCAGGGACTCGATGTAGACCGGGTCGACCGGCGTCGTGAGAACGATCCAGTGCAGCGCCTGGTCGTAGGAGAGGAGGAACACCGCTGGCCCGCCGTAGAGCGGGCCGGGGCCGCCCACGAACACGCGCGCGGGCGCAGAGGGGTGGACCCAGATCCTCGTGCCGTCGCTCGGGTTTGTGCCCGTCGGGCTGTTCCGTTGGATCCAGGTCACGCCGGCGTCGAGCGACCGGTAGAGAGGCCCGTTGGCGAGGTCTCCGTAGAGGGTGCGGGAGTCCATCGGGTCCACCGCGAAGTGCGAGATGTTGTTGTAACTGCTGGTCGGCTTGATCCACGTCGTGCCGCCGTCGGTGCTCCTGTAGAACAGGTAGGCGTAGTTGACCTCCGCCACCGCGTAGATCGTGCCGTCGAGGGCCCAGCCGACGCAGTGCAGCGCCGGCGAAACGACCGGCGAGACGTCGATCCATGTGACCCCGAGATCGATGGTGAAGAAGATCTTCGTCGCGGTGCCGGCATAGAGCCGTCCGCGCGTCGTGTCGTACCAGAGCCAGCGCACTCCGACGACCGCGCCGGCGCCGTCACCGAGCGTGCTCCAGGTCGCGGCGCCGTCGTGCGACACGCACACGGGGCCGGCGGTGCCCGCGTACACACGCAGCGCCGCGGTCGGGTCGCACGCGAGCGAAAGCACGCGCGGATCCGCGAGCCCCACGCTCGTCGCCGACCAGGACGAGGCGCCGTCCGAGGACTTGTAGACGCCCGCGCCGCGCGTGGCCGCGTAGATCGTGCTCGGGGATAGAGGGTCCACGGCGAGCGCGGTGATCTCCTGGGCGGCTATGCCGACGTTCGAGGGGGTCCACGTCGCTCCGCCGTCGTTGCTCCGGTAGAGGCCGGGGCCTCCCGCCGTTCCCACGTAGATCCTGTTGCTCGAGCCGGCGAAGGCGAGCGAGAGCACGTCGACCGGCGCCAGGGCGCCCGTGGTCTGCCACGTCGCGCCGCCGTCCGTCGAGCGGAGGACTCCGCCGCCCGTGAGGCCCACGTACATGTTGCCCGCGAGCGCGGGGTCGAGGAGGAGCGCGCTGACCGTCACGCTCGCGAGGCCGGCGACCCCCGACCACGAGACGCCTCCGTTGGTGGAGCGGTAGAACCCGCCGGGGAAGAACACATCGCCTCCGTAGAGCGTCGATGCCGAGAAGGGGTCTACGCCGAAGAGGGTGAACCGGGTCGGAGTGCTGCCCGCGATGACCGTGCTCTGCCCTCCGGTCGTCGAGCGGTAGATCGAGTAGTTCTTGCCCGTGTACACCGTGTTCGGGCTGGAGGGGTCGAGCGCCACGAAGTTCGAGTCGTACGTCATGGGGTAGCCGTAGGGGTCGATGAACGGCTGCCACGAAACTCCGCGGTCGAGCGAGAACAGGGTCGCGAGGCTTCCACCGCCGGCGAAGAACCGGTTCGGCGAGGACGGATCCGCCAGGAGGGCTTCCCCGTAGGAGTAGAAGTCCCCGACCTGGAGGTTCCAGGTGCCGCCGCCGTCGCTCGACCGATAGAACCCCGTGCCGGATACGCCGACGCTGTCGGGGTTGGTCGGGTCGACGACGACGCTCCGGGACAGGTTCCCCCTGTAAGGGAGCCCGTCGAGCGGGGTCCACGTCAGGCCATCGTCGGTCGTCTTGAAGACCCCGCCCCGGTTCGCGACGACGTATGTGGTCGAGGGCGCGCTCTTCGCGACCGCGATCGAGCGGATCGAGCCGCCGTAGAGGCCGTTGTTCGCGGAGGTCCACGCCTCCTCGAAAGTCAGGCTCGTGACGCTCGCGGTGCCGCCGCTCGTCGTCACGACGAGCGTCGCGGGGCCAGCAGGCCGGGCCGGGACCGTTCCAGTGATGGAGGTCGTGGTGACGGCCGTCACGCCGAGCGGCTGGCCGCCGACGGTGACCGTCACGCCGTTGGCGACGAGACCGGGATAGAAGCCCGTGCCCGTGATCGTGATCGGCGCACCGCCCCGCGTCGCGACCGCGGAGGGCGAGATGCCCGTGATCGTCGGAGGACCGTAGAAGAACCCGCCGCGCGCGATCACCGTGCCGAGCGAGTTGTCGATCTCGACATCGACTGGCCCCGCGGGACCCGCGGGGATCGTGAAGGAGAACTGCCGACCCTGATTGGACACGGTGCCCCCGAGGACGGCCCCGTTCAGCTTGAACACGCTCCCGGGCTCGAACCCGAAGCCGACGATCTTGGCGGCGCCGCCGCCGCCGACCGGCGACGCGCCGGGTCCGACCCCGACCAGCCCGACCCCGTAGGCGAAGACCACGGACGAGGAGGCGAACTTGCCGGGCTTGAGCGCCAGGATCGCGACGGTTCCCGGCGTCGCTCCGGCCGGTGTGACGCCCGTGATCGTCGTCGAGTCGACGAGCTGTTGTGCGACGAGGGCCACCGAGCCGATGCGGATCGTCGTGCTCGAGTCGAACGCGCTGCCCCGGATCGTTACAGGGGTCCCTCCGGCGACGGGGCCCTCGCCCGGCGTGATGCTCACGACGTTGAAGGACGGCGGCGGCGGAGCGACCGGCGGCGGTGGCGGAGCAGGCGGCGCCGGCGGGACCAGCGGCGCGGGTCCGGGCGCGGGGGGCTGCGGAACGAACCCCTGCCCCGGGCCCAACGAGCCGCCGCCACCTCCCCCTCCTCCGCTGGTCCCGAGCCCGACGGCCGCTGCGGCCGCGCCTCCCACGAGAAGCGGGACTGGGCCACATCCCGTCACCGTCCCAGCGAGACCTGCGAGAAGGAGAAGGGCGAGCCGACTCGGCCGATCCCGGTTTGCCACTGGTCGTCCCCTCGTCAGGAGGATGGCGCCGCGCTAATCGGGGTTCAAGGCAACCGCCTCACTTCGAGAGGTACAATCGTGCGATCTCCCCGAAGCGCTCAACCCGCTTGCGTCGGCGCCGCTACACAGAGGCTCTGGGTGAACCTCGACGGCCCGCGACCCCGAAACGGAGCACGCTCGTAGCGCACGAACGTGACCTCCCCGAACACTGGAAGGATACGCGCGCTACTTGCGCCAGCCGTTGACCCTCTTGGCGTCCCCCGCGAGCGCGCCGATCACCCCGCCGATGAACGTGCCCGCAGGCCCGAAGAGGCTTCCGATCGCCGCGCCCGCGGCGGCGCCCTTCATGGTGTTCGCGGTCCGGACCTGCTTCCGCTTCGCCTTCGAGTACGGAGCGCACCGAAGGCCGTTCTTCGCGCGCGCACCGCGCGTGGAGCACGCCTGCTTTGAGCGGTTGCAGGGCACATGCGCGGCGAAGAGGTTGTTCATGTGGTCGGTCCCGCCGCGCGCCTTCGGGATCGAGTGCTCGATCTCCCACTGCTCGCCGTACCGGCCGAAGGCCAAGCGCCCGCCGCACAGGTGGCAGTAGCCGTGGGTCTTGTCGAAGATGCGGGAGAGACGGTCATCGGACATTCGAGTCTTCCAGACGCCTTGTGCGATCGGCGTCGGGACTGACGACCGTTCCACTGGAGGCGATGAAGAATGGCCACGCTCGTCACGAGGGTCAAGGGTGGCCGTTAGCGCAAGGCGAGATGTTCCTGGAAGAAGCGGTGCGGCAGCGTCAGACCAAGAGCCGCACCGTAACCGTGAACCGGCGCTTTACCCCTTCCGGCACATGTTTCCCACAATTTGTGGGAAGCAAGGGCTGGTCAGTCCAGCTGGACGATCCCCCGG
>CAZYLP010000005.1:0-23488 GCA_964648345.1 uncultured Planctomycetota bacterium | reverse complement strand
CGCTGCCGCTCGTCGCGGGCGCGAGCGAGGACCCTCCGCCGCCGCGCGAGCCGCCGCCGCCGCACGCGCCGAGGGAGCCCGCGAGGAGTAGCCCCGCGACTGAAAGCCGACGGCGGTCTCTCCCTGACATGGCTCCCCCTCCCCGATTTTCCGAATCTCGTGGCTACACCGTGACCACGGCCCGTGGTCGGTGCCGGACCGGCCGCGGGCGAGCACGTCGCGCGCGCGGTTTGCGCACATGCCATGCCGGGCGTCACCCTCCACGCCAGGAGTGAGTGCAACGCGATGGAGTCACCGAGCCTCGACGGCCGGCGCGCGCGGCGCGCATCCGCGCTCCTCGGCTTCCTCTTCCTCTTCGACGTGACGCTCGTGATCTGGGCCGGCGTCTTCCCGAGCCTCTGGTTCGCGGCCTTCCACGGCGTGCCCTACGTGGACCCGCAGGGGTTCCTCCGCCGCTGCGCCGCGAACTGGGCCGCGTTCGCGCTCCTCCAGGGGATCGCCTTCGTGAAGTGGCGAGAGTCTCCGCGCTGGCTCGCGGTCGTCGCGGGCGTCCGGCTGAGCGACGTCTTCACCGACTGGACGTACCTCGCCTTCTCGCACGACCTGACGCCGTTCGCCTGGTTCGGGCTCGGAGTCTCGTCGCCCATGAACGTCGCGTGCGGGCTGGCGCTCCTCCGACTCCACGCGGCGTTCGAGAGGAGGAGCGCGTGAAGGGGCCGCCGCGGAGCTCGCTCGACGTCTTCACGATCGCGGGGAGGGCGGACGCGCGCGAGCTCGTCATCGACGGACCCGCGACCGACGACATCTGGATGACCTTCTTCGCCAAGGTCCGGGAGCTGATCGCCAAGGGCGTCAGGCGAGTGCTCCTCGACCTCGGCGGTGCGACGGGCGCCGACGGCATGGCAGCCGCGGTCCCGCTCGCAGCGGCTCACCAGGACCTCGCGAAGGCCGGCGGCCGGCTCGTCGTCCTCTCGACGGAAGCCTCCCTGCCGGAGGCGCTCGCCGCGACGAGCGCGAAGAACTCGATCCCGATCGCGAGCTCGGCCGCCGAGGCCCTCGCGCTCCTCGACCGGCCGCTGTCGGCCCCCCTCGTCGAGGCTCCGCCGCCTCCGCCGCCGGTCCCGGTCGCGCGTCTCGAGGAGTGGGATCGCGACGGCGTGGTCGAGGGGAGGATCGCGGTCCCGACGGGACAGCTCCTCGCGTGCGACCTCCCCGAGGCGAGCCAGGACGACCGGCCCGGCGCGCCGAGCGTGTGCCGTGCGATCCGCTGCGCCGCCGGGGAGCACGAGGTCGTGAGCCTCTCGGTCGACGGAGGGGGACGCGGGCGCGCGCTGGCCCTGGTCGGAGTGAGGTTCGGCGCGGCGCGGCCGGCGCGCTGGGAGCGCCTCGGGAAGTTCGACAACTCGCGGGCGCGTTTCGCCTCCTTCGCCGACTCGGCGCATCTCGCGGCTCTCCGCGCGGAGCCGGATTTCTTCGAGGGGTTCTACTTCCCCTGGATCGACGAGATGCTCGAGACGTACGAGAAGAAGGCGAAGGTCCTCGCGTGGTGGGACCTGAAGACCCTCGAGCACGCGGGGGCGACGAGCGCGTTCGTCTTCCTCGCGAGCGGCGAGGGGACGAGCCTCGACGTCTACGCCGGCTACGACCGCGGCGGCGCGCTCGCCGCCGTCGTGACGGACGTGGCGGCGAGCGACGACGACAGCGGCTAGCGGCGAATCCTTAGAATGCCGGCGAGGAGTCGAACCGTGCTCGAGCGCTCGCTCGCCGTCGCCGTCGCCGCTCTCGTCGCCTTCGCCGCGCCCGTGTCCGCGCAGGAGAAGGCCAGGAAGGACACCACGACCCGCTTGCCCGTGAACGCCTTCGCCGACGCGAAGGAGGGCGACTGGTCCACCTACGTCGTCACCATGAAGGTCAAGGACATGGACGACCGGACGACCCAGATGACCTGGCGCGTGGCGTCGGTCGGGGAGGACGGCGCGGTCAAGGTGACGAACGAGACCACCGGCCGCGAGCCTCACGACCACCGAGGCAGCCCGTTCAGCACGAAGGAGGCGCCGACCATCGCGAAGTTCTGCCTCGACGACCACTTCACGGTGGAGGGGGAGCCGAAGGCGGAGAAGGTGAGCCACGAGGGCCAGGAGTTCGACTGCACGAGGCTCACGGTCATCGCCGACGGCGGCAAGACGAAGTGGACGCTCTGGCTCGCGCCCGGCGTGAAGGCGTGCGGGATCGTCACCTCGACGGTCGCGGTCGAGGGCCGGTCGATCGAGATCAAGCTCGGGGGCTACGGCGCGAAGGGCGCGACCACCTGGGGGAAGACCCCGGAGGACGTGAAGAAGTCCCTCGAGAAGGCCGGCGCCGACAAGGCCGCCGCCGACAAGGCCGCCGCGGAGAAGGACGGGCTCGACCTCTCGACGAAGCTCAAGGCGGCCGAGACGATCATCAAGGTCCTCAAGGCCGGCGAGAAGGACAAGTTCAAGAAGTGCCTGACGAAGAAGATCCTCGAGGAGCAGAAGGACAAGCTCGACGAGTTCTTCGCCCTCTGGAAGAAGGAGGTCGTGGATCGCGGGATCTCGGCCGAGCAGTTCGTCGAGCACGTGAAGCTCTCGCTCGAGGACGGGGGCTGGAAGCTCGACGAGCATTGACCCCATGAACCTGGAGCGGCTCGCGGAGTCGAACTTCGCCGACTTCGAGAAGCTGACCTGCAAGCAGGAGGACGGCGGCTGCTACTGCGCCTTCTGGCACCAGAAGTGGGCGTCGATCGACGACTGGAAGAAGCGGCAGAAGGAAGCGCCCGGCCTCAACCGCGAGACGATGCTCGACCGGGTCCGCTCGAACTTCCACGTCGGCGTCCTCGCCTACCGCGAGGGCGAGCTCGTCGCGTGGCTCTCGGTCGCGCCGCTCAGCGAGGTGCACTGGGCGTGGCGCCGCGTCGCTCAGGTGGGCGACGCGGCGAAGACGGTGGCCGGGATCACCTGCATGGTCGTCGCGCCTTCGCTCCGCGGGCAGGGGCAGCAGGCGGGGCTCCTCCGCGAGCTCCTGGCGTACGGCCGCGCGCAGAAGTGGACGGCGATCGAGGGCTACCCCTTCGACGCGAGCGCCGTCGCGAAGCACAAGGAGCACGTCTCGTGGCCCGGGCTCACGAAGGGCTACGTCGAGGCGGGCTTCGAGCGCGTCGGCCCTCACTGGCTGAGCCAGCCCGAGTGGGAGCGGTCGATCTACTCGGCGAAGCTCGCGTGAGCGCGCGAGCCTTCGAGGCGCCCGTCGCCGCGCTCGTGCGAGGAGTCCCCGACAGCTACTCGCGCTGCCTGCGGCGTGAAGCCGTCGCGGTGGACCCGGCGCTCGCCCGCGCCCAGGTCGAAGGGTACGCGCGCGCCCTCTCCGAGCACGGAGTGGCCGTCGCGCGCGTCGCGACCGACGAGGCCTGCCCCGACGCCTGCTTCATCGAGGACACCGCTGTCGTCCTCGACGCGTCGCTCGCGGTGATCTCGAAGCCCGGCGCCGCATCGCGCCGCCCCGAGGTCCCCCCGGTCGCGGAGGCGCTCGGCGGCCGCTTCGCGAAGCTCGTGCGCCTGGAGCAGGGGGACGCGCGGGCGACGCTCGACGGCGGGGACGTGCTACGGCTCGACGATCTCCTCCTCGTCGGACTCTCCGAGCGCACGAACCGGGAGGGCGCCGCGGCGCTCGAGCGGGTCGCCGGCGAGGTCGGCCTCTCGGTCGTGGCGCTGCCGCTCGCGGAGGGGCTCCACCTGAAGAGCGTCCTCACGCTCGTCGCTCCCGGGTGCGTCGTCGCGCTCGAAGGAGCCCCGGGGCTCGACGTGATCCGCTCGCGCGGCGCTCGCTGCATCGAGGTGGACGAGCCCGCAGGCGCGAACGTCCTCGCGCTCGGGCGCGTCGTCCTCGTCTCGTCGGCCGCTCCGCGCACGGCCGCTCGCCTGGAGCGCGAAGCGGGCGTCGAGGTCCGCACGATCGACGTGACCGAGCTCCACAAGGGAGACGGCGCGCTCACTTGCCTCTCGCTCCGGATCCCACGCCCCGGGGCGTGGTGCGCGTGACTGCGGCACGTTGAGGCAAGAGTCCTCCTCGAAACGAGCGGATACGGTTCAACGCACCGGCGCCCTACGTGCCGCAAGGACTTCGAGCGGCGGCGGCCCGGCACCTCGTTTGCCCACGGGACGAGCGGGAAAGGCTGGACGACCGTGCCGCTACCTCTCATCCCGCTCCTCGTCGCGGGCGCGACGAGCGGGGGACTCTCGCTTGGCATGGACGCTCTCCTCAACCGGGGTCAGCCCTGGACGGTGGGCCGCGTCCTCACGACGGTGGGCATCGGCGCGGCGGCGGGCGTGGTCGGCGTGCTCCTCGGCCCCAAGCTCCTCATGGTCATCGCGGCGGCGCTCGTCGCCGTCGGGATCGGCCTCGCCGTCAAGATCGTCTCGAACCTCCTCCGCGGCGAGAAGTGGAACGCCGGTCTGAGCTGGGCCGAGATCGGGAAGAGCGCGCTCTTCGCGACGGCGATCGCGGCGCTCGTCTGGGCGGTCTTCAAGGTCGTCCCGGCGCTCCGGTTCAACAAGCCGAGCAGCGAGACCGTCGCGACGCCGTCGGGCGTGGCGCCGGAGGTCTCGGTCCCGCGCCCCCTGGGCGAGCCCGTCGCGAAGTTGACGCCGGCCTCGACGGCCGCGAGCAACGGCGCGGCCGGCACCGGAGTCAACGGGGCCGCGGCCGCCGAGCGCGCGCTCGCGAACGCGGCGCGCCCGGGCGCCCCGTCGAACACGCGCGGCGCGATCGGCGCGCTCGACCGTGAGGCGCCCGTCGCGACGAACGGCACGCCGGCGGCCGCGACGGCGCCGGTCGTCGCCCCGCGCGTGCAGCTCGTCCAGAGCCTCCGCGCCCAGGCCGCGCGGATCGAGGAGAACGCGTGGAACCTCCAGCGCTCCTCGGGCGGCCGCGGGCCCAACAACTACTCGCCGCACATGTCCGACCTCGCGAAGGACGTGAAGGCGCTCGAGCAGTACTTCGCGAAGGTCGAGGCGTACGCCGAGGCCGCCAAGAAGGCGGGCGTCTCGAAGGCCCAGTTCCTCGCGGAGACGGAGAAGGACATCCGGCACCTCGCCCCGCTCGGAGTCGAGGAATGGAGCTTCCGGCGCATCCTCGGCGAGATGTTCGACGCGGCTCCGGGTACGAAGCCCTTCTACACGCCGCGGGACGCGAGCGCGCGCGCCTGGTTCCGCAGCAACGCCGAGATGCAGCGGAAGCCGGGCGGACTCTCGTGGAGCAACGACATCTCCGAGATCGACGCGACGCTCCGGCGCGGCATCGAGCGTGTGGGCCTGAACCCCTGGGACGCGAAGAGCTCGGCCCTCTGGGAGCTCTCGATGGCGATCCGCACCGCGGCGAAGGACGGCGCGAAGCCGGGCTGGTTCGCCCAGGCCGTCGCCAAGGCCGGCCCGCTCTTCTCGAAGCCGGGGCTCGACCAGCGCGTGCTCCCGCTCATCGAGGAGTACGCCGTCGCGCTCGCGCCGGACGGCCTGCCGCCCCCCTAGGAGCGGCGCCTCTTCTTCGGCTTCCTGGCCTTCGGCTTCGCCCTGGCCTTCTGCTTCTTCGGCTTCGGCTTCGGCTTCGCCTTGCGCTTCGGACGGGCCTCCGGCTCGGGGGCAGGCGGCAGCGTGAACATGGGCCGTTCGCCGGCCGCCGCCGCGAGGAGCGCCGCCGCGCCGTCCGGTCCGAGGCCGAGCGCCACGCCGAACGCGGACGATGCGATCCCGGTGTACGACTCGGAGCTCGTGTCGCAGTGGAACTCGATCGGGCGCTCGCGGCCGCACGCGGTGCACGTGAGCGTGTAGCGGTCGAGCACGAGGTGCTCGCGCGGAGGCGCGAGGCGCTCGCAGTCGCGCTCGCCCCACGCGAAGGCGCCGCCGCACTCGCAGCGGAGCGCGCGCATGGCCTCGTACTCGTCGAACGGGGTCTCGACCGGGATCGGGTCCACGACTGGAACGGCGTTTCCTCCTGGCGCCGCCGGCCACGATAACTCGAACGCTCACGCCGTGGCGCGCGCGACTCCGATGGTGCGCGTCACCGACACCTGGCGAAAACGTTCGCGGTCGGGCCGAGGGGGAAGTCGATGAAGAAGACGTTCCGGTCCAGCGGAGAGTTGCCATCGAGGCGCATCGGCGCTCCGAGGTGTCCCTACTGCCGTGAAGACGTCGAGCGCGGCATGGCGGCGATCGTCTGCCGCGAGTGTCAGGCGCTCCACCACCGCGCGTGCTCCCGCGAGTGCCGCGCCTGCGCGTCGTGCGGTGAGCTCCTCTCGCGCGAGATGCGGCGCCCGGTCGTCGTGCAGGCCGCCGCGAAGGAGCCGTGGCTCGCGCTCCTCCTCACTCTCATCGCCCCCGGGCTCGGGCACGTCTACGCGGGGAAGGTCGGCCTCGGCGTCGCGATCTTCTTCGGCATCGGTTTCGCCTACCTCGCGCTCCTCGTCGTGCTGCCGATCCCGCTCTCGCTCCTCGCGATCCTCGCGCTCCACATCTGGATCATCGTGGACTCCTTCTCCTCGGCGCAGGCGGCCAACGCGCCGGCCTGGGAGCCGGCCCGGAGGCGGCGCGTGCGACACTGAGCGGCCGCGGAGCGCCGCTCGATGACCGACATCAAGAGCCCCCGTCTCCTCTACGCGAAGGGGGCGCTCTTCGTCGTCCTCGGCCTCATCGCCTCGGCGACGCTCCTCTGGCTCGCGCCCGACTACCGGGTCGCCCTGCTCCTCGGCATCGCGGTCTGGGCCTTCGCGCGCGCCTACTACTTCGCGTTCTACGTGATCGAGCACTACGTGGACCCGTCGTTCAAGTTCGCGGGGCTCACGTCGTTCCTCGCCTACCTGCTGCGGAGACCGACATGACGACGTGGAACCCTCACCTCACGTTCGACGGCGACTGCCGGGCCGCGTTCGCGCTCTACCAGAAGTGCCTGGGCGCGAAGGCTCCTTACCTCATGACCTACGGCGAGTCGCCCATGGCCGCGCAGACGCCGCGCGAGCACCACGGGCGGATCCTCCACGGGACGCTCAAGCTCGGCGAGCAGACGCTCACCGGAGCCGATGTCCTCCCCGATCAGTACGAGAAGCCGAGCGGGTTCCAGGTCCTGCTGCAGGCCGCGTCGGCCGCGGACGCCGACCGCATCTTCGCGGCGCTCGCGGAGGGCGGCAGAGTGCAGCTCGCGATCGCGAAGACGTTCTGGGCCGAGCGCTTCGGAATGGTGACCGACCGCTTCGGGACGCCGTGGCTCATCCAGGCGAGCAAGCCTTAGCGTAGGATCCGCGCGTGCGACGTCACGTCCCGATCCTCCTCGCCGCCCTCGCCGGCGCGCTCTCCCTCGTGGGCGCTCACCGCCCTGGTGAAGCGCGGCCGCTCGCCCACGGGCTCATCGCCATCGAGTCGGGCACGCTCCCGATCATCCTCTCCGCGCCTCACGGCGGCACGGAGGGGATCCCGGGCGTCCCCGAGCGCACGAAGGGCACGCGGGTCCGCGACGACCACACGGGCGAGGTCGCGGCGCTCGTGGCCGCGGCGCTCGAGAAGGAGCTCCACGCGCGGCCCGCGCTCGTGCGCGCGTACTTCCACCGGAAGTTCTGCGACGCGAACCGCCGCGAGAGCGAGGCCCTCGAGGACGAGGGAGCGCGGCCCGTCTACGCCGCCTACCACGAGGCGCTGCGGAGCCTCGTGGACGACGCGCGGACCCGGACGAACGGCCGCGCGCTCCTCGTGGACATCCACGGGCAGAAGCAGCTCCCCGACACGCTCGTGCGCGGGACGCGCGACGGGAAGACCGTGAAGGCCCTCCTCGCACGAGCGGGCGAGGAGGCGGTCGTCGGCAGCAAGAGCGTGTTCGGAGCGCTCGGCGACCTCGGCTACAAGACGGACCCGCCGCGCGGAGCGCCCTTCGTCCAGCGAGAGAACCCGTCCTTCGAGGGCGGCTACATCGTCGCGACGTACGGGAGCCACGCGAAGGACGGGATCGACGCGATCCAGATCGAGATCGGGCGCAGGCTCCGCGAGGACAAGGCGGCCCGCGAGAAGCTCGCGCGCGACCTCGCGGCCGCGATCGCGAAGTTCCACCGCGCGTACCTCGAGAAGCCGCGGTGAGCCGGCCCCGCCACTTCGAGAGGAAGGGCGCGCTCGGGCCGTTCCGCCGGTTCGGCGCCCGCGGCGCGACGTTCGAGCTCGAGTTCGGCGAGGCGTCGAAGTTCACGCGCCGCGCGAAGGTGAAGTGCCGCTCGGAGGCCGAGGCGCGGCGGCTCGTCGCGCTCTGGTCGCGCTGGGCGCTCGAGGCGGGCTTCGCGGAGGTCGCGCTCGAGTCGGGCACGCCCGGGATCCTCTTCTACCTCGCGACGCCGCTCGGTTCGGGTCGCGTGCGCGACGACGAGGGCCGGAACGTCCACTTCGCTGCGGCCGCGGTCGCGCCCGGGATGCGCTTGAAGCAGGGGCAGCGCGTAGTCCTGCGGGGCGTGATGCGGAACGCGAAGCTGAAGGCGAGCTTCACTTTCGGCAGCAAGCTCGACGCGAAGGCGTTGCTCCCGTTCCCCGCGCCGCGATGGAGCGAGTTCCGCGCGCAGCCCGACCTCGACGCGAAGACGAGGAAGGCGCTCCTCCGCCTCGCGGGGCCGGGGATCGCGGATGGGAGCGGCAGCCGCAAGCTGGGCGCCGCGAAGCCGGGCGCGCTCCTCTACGCGTACGCGAAGGGCGTCCACCGGCTCCTCGTGCGCGAGCCGTACGACGACACCGAGATGGTCTTCACGGAGCCCGTCCTCGACTCGAAGCTCCAGCGGCTGTCCGGGACCATCGACATGCAGGTCGCGAAGTTCTGCGAGCCGATCCCCGCCGCGTTGAGGCGGGAGCTCGAGCGGCGCCTCGGCCTCGGCGCCGCGCCTCGAGAGGACTGACGTGCCGGAGCTCGGCCCTCTCGCGAAGCGGGTCCTCGTCGCGCTCCCCGCGCTCGCGCTCGGCCTCGGAGTGGGCGCGGGGCTGATCGTGCGCGACTGCTCGCTCACCTGCAACGTGGGCTACCGCCTCGCGCCGCTCGCGTCGCTCGCGATCGCGCTCGTCGCCGTCCCGTTCGTCGCGCTCCAGGTCCGTCTCCTCGGCGCGCGCTTCGAGCAGTTCCAGGTGAAGTCGTCCCTCATCGCCGCGGCGGTGCTCGTCATCTTCCGGCTGTGGACCTGGTCCGCGGTCATGAACAACCCGTACGCCGCGCCCGGAGGCACGCCCGTCCGCGAGATCCAGGCCGCTTACCTCTCGTACTTCGTGGTCGTGGACCCGCTCTCGGTGCTCCTCTTCACGAACCTCGTCCGCCTCGCGAAGCGCGTGGGCGGCGGCGACTGCGCGGACCTGATCGGCGTCATGGCGGGCGCGACGCTCGCGGGCGGGATGGCGGGGAGCGCGCTCGCGGGCGCGTTCGTGCCGTGGCTCGTGGCGGAGGGCCTCCGCTACGAGATCGCGCGCGACCACCTCCTCCTCGTCACGGCGGCGTGCGTCGTCCTCTACGCGCTCGTCGCGCGGATCGTCGCGCGGCGCGTCTCCGCGGCCGAGGAGCCGCCCGCCGCGACGGCCGGCCTCCTCGCGGTCGCGGGCTCGATCCTGCGGGACGCGCACCTCCGGTGGACGGGAGCGATCCTCTTCTTCACGGGGCTCGCCGCGATCGTCCTCGACTACGTCTTCTACGCCGCGATCACCGAGGGCGTGAGCGCGTCGAACGGACGCACGGTGTGGTTCGCGACGTTCTACTTCTGGCTCAACGCGGCGAGCCTCGTCCTCCTCGTCTTCGGCACGGGGCGCCTCATGAAGCGGCTCGGGCTCGCGTTCGCGCTCCTCGCTCTGCCCGTCGTCGTCGGCCTCGGCGCGGGCGCGCTCCTCGTGCACGGCACGCTCCTCGCGTTCTGCTGCATGCGCGTCGCGCGCGACGGCGTGACGAGCACGCTCTACGCGCCGGCGACCGAGGTCGCGATGATGAGCGTCGCGCCCGAGCGCTACGCGCTCGTCCGCACCGTGCTCGGCGGCCTCGCGTTCAGCTTCGGCCTCGGCGCGGGCGCGGTCTGGCTCCTCGTCGCGACGTTCGGCCTCGGCCTCTCGCGGGGAGCGCTCCTCGCCTCGCTCGCCGCGGTCGCCGTCCTCTGGACACTCGCGACCCTCGCCCAGCGTCGCGCCGCGTAGAATGGCGTGCCGCCGCGTGGATGGGGACGCCGGCCGGAAGAGGGTCCAGAATGCTCGCTCGCGCCGTGCTCGTCGCTCTCGTCGTTCTCCTGCCCGCGGTCGCGGCCGCGCAGGAGAAGGACACGACGACGAAGCTCCCGTTGAACCCGTTCGTGGACGCCAAGGAGGGCGACTGGTCCGTCGTCGTCATGACGGCGGCCGCCGGGAGCGGCCCGAGGAAGTCGGCGATCTGGACGTGGCGCGTCGCCTCGGTCGGCGAGGACGGGGCCGTGAAGGTGCACCACGTCTACGCGGGCCGCGAGGGGCACTCCGAGCACAAGGGCAACCCGCTCAGCACGAAGGAGGCCCCGACGTTCGCGAAGTTCTTCTCGGAGCAGGTGCAAGGGGTCCAGGCGCCCTCCGACGAGAAAGCGACGGTCGAGGGGAAGACCTTCGCGTGCAAGAAGGTCTCCTTCGCCTCCGAGGGCGGCGCCAAGAAGTGGACGGTCCTCCTCTCGGCCGAGGTCAAGGGCTCGGGGCTCGTCTCCGCGACCGTGGCGCGCGGCGAGCAGACCATGGAGCTCCGCCTGGTGGGCTTCGGCAACAAGGAGAAGACGCTCTGGGGCAAGACGGCCGAGGAGCAGCAGAAGACCGCGGCCGAGAAGCCCGTCGTCCCCGAGCCGCGCGAGGCGAAGAGCCCCGAGGTGCTCGCGAAGGAGAAGACGGCCGAGGCGATCCTCGCGGCGCTCAAGGCGGGCGACAAGGACGCCTTCAAGAAGCACGTCTCGAAGCGGATCCTCGACAAGCAAGAGAAGAACTTCGACGAGTGGTTCGAGATCTGGAAGAAGGGCTGCGCCGAGATGACCGCCGAGACCTTCGCGAGGAAGGTGAAGATGCTCGAGGAGGACGGTGCCTGGAAGCTGAACGAGAGGTAGACGAGCCCGCGCGCGACGAGCCCCGCATCGCGGTCGGTCACTTCTCGCTGAGGGTGACCGACGTGGCGCGCTCGGCGGAGTTCTACGTCTCGCTCGGCATGACGATCGACCACGAGCCGACGAAGGGCATGGCGATCCTCGCCCTCCGCGGCGGGACGCACATGCTCATCTTCCGCGCGAAGCGGAAGCCGAAGCCCGTGCGGCTCTCCTTCGACTTCCTCGTCGCGAGCGTGGACGCGCTCCAGGCCGACCTCAGAGCGCGGGGCTTCGAGCCGGGCCCGATGATGCGCGACGAGTGGTCGTCCCACCGCTCCTTCACGTGCCCCGATCCGGACGGGCACGTCCTCACCTTCACGTCCGAGCACTGAGCGGTGGGCTACCAGGAAGACGCGAAGCGGCTCGGAGCGATCCTCTACGTGGTCGCCCTCCTCCTGGCCGCGGCGACCGTCGCGGGGCCGCTCCTCGTCCGCGCGGAGCGCTCGACGGCGCAGGTCGTGCTCCTCGCGGTCGCGCTCGGTGGCTCCGCTCTCCTCGCCTTCATGGCCGGGCGCATCGAGCGGGACGTCCGCGGCGAGGGCTTCGCGATCTTCGCGACCCCGGGCGTCCTCCTCGCGGTCGTCTTCCACGCGCTCTTCTGGACGAGCAGCGATCCGGGCACGGCCCGCCTCGTGATCGAGGGGATCCTCGCCGGGCTCCTCGCCCTCTCCGGGCCCGCGCTCGGTTTCCTCGCCGGGCTCGGCGCCGGGCTCACGGGTTGATGCTAGGATCGCAGGCCTGGGAGGTGGGGTCGTGAACCGTCTCGCTCGCCTCGCGGGGGTCCTCGCGCTCGTCGCCCTCGCGCCCGGTTGCATCGCCACGACCCACATGGCGCCCGACCCCGGCCCGCGCCGCTGGAACCAGATCGAGTGGCGGAAGGACTTCGAGGTCGCGAAGGCCGACGCCGTCGCGAACAACAAGCCGCTCCTCACGGTCGTCGCCGCGGGCGCGAAGAACGGCTTCTGCTGAATCGGGGCCGACTGGCTCCGTGTGGGCCCTCTCTCGAACCAGAGCGTCATCAAGCTCGTCAACGAGCAGTTCGTCCCCGTCTGGATCGACATCCGCGAGGAAGGCTTCCCCGAGGCCCCCGCGCTCTCGCGCTACGGGAGCGAGTGGGACCTCTGCCTCGGGCCCGACCGGACGATCCTGAACCCGTTCTACCGCTGCTACCTCGTGCGGACCTACGTGCTCTCGCCCGACCGCGAGAAGCTCCTCAACGAGGCGGCGGGCGTCATGGGCATGGCCATGACGGAGATCGGCGATGAGTACGTCGCCATGCTCAAGGCCTCTCTCGAGGCCCACAGGAAGCAGACTCCCTGACCGAACAAGCCGCGTGGAGGCGTTTCCTCATCCTCGCGGCCCTCGCGCTCGCGGTCCGTCTCGCGCTCGTCGCGACGACGACCGGCACGAACGACGTGACGACGTTCGAGGCCTACGCCGACATCCACGAGCGGCAAGGCGCGGGCGCGCTCTACACGATCGACCCCGCGCTCGTGCGGAGCGACCCCTACTTCGTCTTCGCGCACCCGCCGCCGATGGTCCATTACATCGGCTTCCTCGCCCGGCTCCGCGCGCTCGGGCTCCCGTTCCCCGTCGCGTTCCGGCTGATCCCGTCGCTCGCCGACCTCGCGACCGCGGCGCTCGTCCTCTTCGCGTGCTTGAAGCGCGGCGACGAGCGCGGCCTCCTCAAGGCGGGAGTCGTCCTCTTCTCGCCCGCGCTCGTCCTCGTCTCGGGCTTCCACGGAAACACGGACTCGCTCCTCGTCTTCTTGACGCTCGCGGCGGTCGTCTGCGCCGAGCAGGAGCGCGCGTGGTGGGCGGGCGTCCTCCTCGGGCTCGCGACGAGCGTCAAGCTCTCGGGGCTCCTCGTCGCGCCCGCCGTCTTCCTGACGGTGTCGCCGAAGCGGTGGTTCGACCTCCTCCTCGGGCTCGGGTCCGTCTTCGCGGTCCTCTGGGGCCAGACCGTGAGCTCCCTCCCCGCGGGCTCCTTCGCGAAGTCGCTCGCCTACGCCTCGACGCCGCGGTGGTGGGGACTCTCGTCGCTCCTCGTGGCGAGCCTCTGGGCCACGGAGGGGACCGTCGGCCTCTCCTCGCACCTCGTGCGATCGATCCGCGGTCCTTACTTCGAGTCGGGCAAGGTCGTCGTCGTGTTCGTCGCGGCGCTCGCGACCGGCGCGCGCGGACTGAGGAACGTGCGCGGAGCAGACCTCGCCGCGGCGAGCATCCTCGCGTTCCTCGCGTTCACGCCGGGCTTCGGCCCGCAGTACCTCGCGTGGCCCGGAGCGCTCCTCGCTCTCGGGAGCGCGCGACGCGGCGCGATCTTCGCCGTCGTCTCGGGCGCGTTCCTCCTGCTCGTGTACCGGGAGTGGAGCTTCGGCGGGCTCGGCTACGCGAGCTCGTGGGCGCACGGGACGTGGATCAGCCCCGTGACGGACGTCATGGGCTTCGCGACCTGGGCGCTCTGCCTCGTCGGCGCCGTCGCGCTGCTCGTCAGGAAGCGACCGTGAGCGAGCGCGGCTGGCTCGCGGCGAGCCTGCTCCTCGTCCTCGCGTGCTTCGCGGACGTGGTCTTCCTCGGGCAGGCGTTCGTCGGCATGGACCACGCCATCGAGTTCCTGCCGACGTGGCAGTTCCAGCGCGCGAGCCTCCTCGCGGGCGAGCTCCCGCTCTGGGACCCGCGCGCGGGCGCGGGCACGCCGCTCCTCGCCGCGGTCTACGGGGGCGCGCTCGATCCGGTGCGCTGGGTCTTCTTCCCGCTCCCGTGCGTCTACGGCTACGGGCTCCACCTCGTGGCGTGCCACCTCATCGCGGCCGCGGGGACGTTCCGCCTCGCGCGGAGAGTGGGCGCGCGCCCGTGGGTCGCGGCCTTCGCGGCCGTGTCGCTCGGAGCGGGCGGACCGTTCCGCTCGCTCGGCGGCTTCGAGGCCGCGCTCGCGAGCGCCGCGTGGATCCCGTGGATGCTCGAGCTCGCGCTCGCGTTCCACGAGACGCCGACGGTCCGGCGCGCCCTCGGGGCGGGCGTCGTCGTCGCGCTCGCCTTCCACGGAGGGCTCCCCGAGTACGCGCTCGGGTGCGGCGCGATCTTCGGTGCGGCAGCGGTGGCCGCAGCGATCGGCCCCCCTCCCGGCCTCCCCCCGCTTCGCGGGGGGAGGAGGCCGGGAGTGGGGCCTCTCCTCCTGGCCTTGCTCGCCGGTGTCGTCGCGGGGCTCCTCGTCCTGGGGACGCTCCTCCCCGCGCTCGAGCTCGCGCGGATCTCGACGCGGCGCTCGGGCGTCGCGTGGGAGCAGATCGCGGATCACCCGACGCACCCGGCCGAGCTCGCGACGCTCCTCCTCCCCGGGATCTACGGCAACACGGCGCGCGAGCCGTGGACGCTCGGCCGCGTCGCGTTCGGGCAGAGCTACTTCCTGCCCGTCCTCTACCCGGGCGCGCTCGCGTGTCTCCTCGTCTTCTTCGCGCCGCTCCGGCGCTCGGGTGCGGCGAAGGCGCTCCTCGCGCTCCTCGTCCTCGGGGTCGTCTTCGCGCTCGGGACGAGGGGCGGACTCTTCACGCTCGTGCTCGGCGCGGTGCCGCCGCTGCGGGTCTTTCGTTACGCCTACAAGGCGTGGGCCTTCGCGGCGCCCGCGCTCGCCGTGCTCGCGGCTCTCGGGCTCGAGGAGCTCCTCGCTCGGCCGCGGCGCGCGCCGCGCCTCGGCGTCGTCGCCGCCGCGGGCGCGCTCGCGGCGCTCGCGGGTGGAGCGCTCGTCCTCTTCGAGCCCGAGCGTGCGCGCGTCGCGCACGCGCTGGCCGGGTCCGCGATGCCCGCGGTCCTCGCGATCGCCGAGGCCGGCATGAAGGACTCCGCGCCCGCGCTCCTCCTCCGCGGAGTGATCGTCGCCGGAGTCGCGCTCGCGCTCCTCGGCGCAGCGAGTGCCCGCAGCGAGCGCACGCGCGCACGCCGGCTCGCGGTCGTCGCCGCGTTCGCGCTCCTCGACCTCGCCGTGACCTCGCACCGCGCGACCGCGCTCGTCCCGCTCGACTTCTACGAGAAGCGGCCCGTCCTCGCGGCCGCGCTCGACGGCACGCCGCCCTCGCGGTTCTACCAGGGCGAGGCGCACGACCTCCTCCCGCCGCGCTTCGAGCGCGACGCGGGACCTGCTTACCGCGAGTACCAGCGCGAGCGTCTCCAGTACAACCTCGCGACGTTCTTCTCCGTCCATCAGCTCGGCAACTACAACCCGGGCCGGCTCGCGTGGCTGAACGTCCTCTACCTCGCGATCCAGGCGGCGCCGCCCGAGCTCCGCGCGCGCCTCATCGCGGCGTCGGGCGCGGAGCACGTGATCAGCCGCCAGCTCCTCGACCACCCGCGGCTCGAGCTCGCGGCGGTGAGCTCGACCGCGCCCGTGCAGCGGCTCTATCGCTTCAAGGACGCGCTCCCGCGCTACCAGCTCGTGAGCGGCGAGGAGCGCTATCCGTCGCACGCGGCCGCGATCGCGGCCCTCGCGAGCGGAGTCGCTCGGCCCGACCGGAACGTCCTCCTCCGTGAGCCCGCGGCCGCCGACGAGCCCGAGGACTACGCGGCCATCGAGCGCGAGCCCGACCTCCTCGTCTCGATCGCGCTCGACGAGCGCGCGCGCTCACGGCTCGCGCCGGCCCTCGAGCCGGGCGTCGCCGCGAAGGTCGTGTCGCTCGGAGCGCGCCGCGTCGAGCTCGAGTTGCCGGAGCCCGCGCCGGGCGCGGCCTCGCCGCCGACGTCGGGGCCGACCTGGCTCGTCGCGCGCGACGCCTTCGAGCCGAGGTGGAGAGCGACCGTGGACGGCAAGACCGCGGCGGTCGTGCGCGCGAACTTCGCGTTCCGCGCCGTGAAGCTGCCGCCGGGCGCGCGGCGAGTCGTGTTCGAGTACGACGCGAGCCTCGCGCGCGCGGCCTTCGCGCTTCAAGCGGCGGCGTGGGTCGTGACGCTCGTCCTCCTGTTCAGGGTCCGGTCTTGAACCGTCCGTTCGTCGCGGCGCTCGCGCTCGGAGCGGTGCTCATCGCGTTCGGTCTCGGCGCGACGCCGCTCCTCGAGCCGGACGAGGGGCGCTACGCCGACATCGCGCGCGGCTTCGCGGATCGGGGCGACTGGGTCGTGCCGCGCCTCAACGGGGTCACGTTCCACGACAAGCCGCCGCTCGTGCCGTGGCTCGTCGGCGTGCTCTTCCGCACGATCGGCTTCGGTCCCGCCGTCGCCCGTCTCGTCTCGGCGGCCGCGGGCTGGGCGGGCCTCGTCGTCGCGGCGCTCCTCGTCGCGCGGGCCGGGCGCGCTCGGTGGCTCGCGGTGCTGATCCTCCTCGCGTCGCCACTCTGGCTCGCCGTCGCGAAGTTCCTCTCGCTCGATGCGACCTTCGCGGCCCTCGTCGCGGGCGCGTGGGCGCTCGTCCAGCGCGGCCCGCGCGATCGCGTCCTCGGAGGACTGCTCCTCGGCCTCGCGGTCCTCGCGAAGGGGCCCGCCGCGCTCGTCCTCGTCGTCGGCTCGGCCGCGCTCCTCGCGGCGTGGGAGCGCGACCCGCTCGTCTTCGCGCGGCTCGTCGTGCTCCCGGTGACGCTCGCTCTCGTGGTCGCGGCGCCGTGGTACGTGGCCTTCGGTCTCCGCGTGCCGGACGGGCTCCGTGCGTTCCTCGTCGAGGAGAACGCCGCGCGGTTCCTCGGCTGGCACGAGCACCGGCACGGGCCGCACTTCTACTTCGTGACGGCTCTCTGGGGACACGCGCCGCTCGCGTGGCTCCTCGTCGCGGGCGCCGGCCGGGACGTGAACGAGCCGCCGCGGACGAGCCGGCCGCTCGTCGCGTTCGTCGTCGTGACCCTCGGCGTCTTCACGCTCGCGTCCTCGAAGGTCGAGGCCTACATCCTCCCGGCGTCTCCCGTCCTCGTCGCGCTCCTCGCGCGACGGATCGACTCGGGTCTCGCGTCGGCCGTCGCGCGCCCGCGGCTCGTGCGAATCGCCGTCGGCTGGAGCGCGGTGATCGGCGTCACGCCGCTCGCCTGGCTCGCGTTCGGCTGGATCGGGGCGCGGAGCTCGGATGGGCACATCGTCGCCATCGCGGCGAGCGCGCCCGTCTGCGCCGCGCTCGCCGTCCTCGCCGCGCCCCTCGCCGTCGCTTCGATCGCCGCCGCGCGGAAGGGCCGCGCGACGGCGTCCGTCGCCTGCGCGCTCGCGGCGTCGAGCGTCGCGCTCCTCGCCGCGGTGCCCGTGATCGGTACGATCGCTCGCTGGAAGAGCGTCGCGCCCGTGGCCGAGCTCCTCGCGAAGACCCGGCCCGACGCGAGGGTCGTGACGTTCCTCAGTTACATCCGGGGTCTGCCCTACTACCGCGGCGAGCCGACGACGATCGCCCTCTCACATGCCGAGCTCAAGCGAGCCACGCTCGAGCGCGAGCGACCGGATCTCTGGCTCCCGGACGAGGAGCACGTGATCGCCCTGTTCCGCTCGGAGCGCGCGCTCCTCGTCGTCGTGGCCAAGCCGGTGCTGGCACGGGACGCGCGGGCCGAGCGGTTCCTCGGTCTTGCGGCGCGGGCGGGGGTGAATCCGGTGCTCCGGGGGGAGGCCTCGGAGTTTCTCGTCTACGAGCTGAGCCGGTGAGAGGATCCTTGTCGCCTCGGCTTCGTCGTTGGATGAGCCGTCGCGCGCGACGACGCCCTGGACGAGCATCTTCTGCTTCCGGCCCCGAGCCGCACGCAGCGATGCGTTGAATGCCTGCCCGGAGGAGTCCTCAGCGGGCAACCACGATCGCGGCCTGCCGTCCCGCTCGCGGGTGACGCGGACGTGACGGGTCGTCGTCTCGGCGGTGACCGTAGCGCGCTTCGATGCGGGCATGAGAATCCTCGCCACTCTGATGCTCATCGTCGCCCTGCCCGCTTGCTGCTCGAGCCCGCAGCCGGAGCCGTGCGGGCACGAAGAACAGTTGCGGCGCATGAGTGTCCTGAAGGCCGAGCTGCTCGAGGTCAGGATCCGTCTGCGGCAGAGCGAGGAGCGCGTCGAGCAGCTCACCTACCTCGAGAAGGCTCTCGACGCTGAACCGCGTCAGCTGATCGAGGCGTACCGACAGACACGGCAGACCCTGAAGGAGAAGGAGACGCTCCTCGCCCTCATCCCGGAGCACACGCTGTCCGAGCTGATCGCCGGGAAGGGACCTCCCGTACCCGCGATCGACGCTCGCGTCGCGGCCGTGAAGACCGACGTGCAGCCCACTCTCGTCCTGCTCTCCGTGGGCTCGGAGGACAAGGTCCAGAAGGGCTTCCACTTCTCGGTCTACCGCGAGACCGAGTTCATCGGGAAGGTCGTCGTCGAGAAGGTCCTCGAGGACTCGTGCGGCTGCCGGGTGCTCTTCACGAAGGAGGGCGCGTCGATCCAGCCCGGCGACTCCGCGGCTACGCGACTCCAGTGATCACGAAAGGCTTGCCTCTTCGGCCACTCCTAGGGGTCTTCGGCCTTCGGCCGCGAAGACCCCGAAGAGTAGCCGCGTTGGCTAGCTTTCGTCTTTCGTCCTTCGGCTACTTCGCCAGGACCTCGTGGAACAGATCCAGCATGGCCTGCCACGAGCGCTTGTCGGCCTTCTCGTCGTACTTGACGCCCGGGATGTTGTGCTTGTCGGCCCCCGGGTTCGTGAAGCTGTGGACGGCCCCGCCGTACTTCACGAGCTGCCAGTCCACCTTCGCGTCGCGCATCTCCTTCTCGAACCCCGCGAGCTCCTCGGGCGAGATGAAGTTGTCGTCCGCTCCGTGGAGGACGAGGACCTTCCCCTTGATGTTCTTCGCCTCCTCGGGCTTCGGCGTCCCGAGCCCGCCGTGGAAGCTCACGGCGGCCTTGAGGTCCGCGCCGCTCCGCGCGAGCTCGAGGGCGACGGTGCCGCCGAAGCAGTAGCCGATCGCGGCGAGCGCAGCCGGCTTCGCCTTGCAGTTCCTGAGCACGTCGAGGCCGGCGGCCGCGCGGTCGCGCATGAGCTTCCGGTCGGTGTAGAACTTGCCCGAGATCTCCTTCGCCTTCGCGGGGTCGTCCGTGTAGACGCCCTTTCCGTACATGTCGAGCGCGAAGGCCGCGTAGCCGAGCCTGGCCAGCTGGTCCGCGCGCGCGCGGCCGTACGGGTTGTGACCCCACCACTCGTGGACGATGACGACGCCCGCGTGCGCCTTGCCCCCCGCGGGGAGCGCGAGGTAGCCCTCGAGCTCGACGTCGCCGTGCTTGTAGACGACGGCCTCGCCGCCCTTCTCCTCGGCGCGGGCGGTGACGAAGAACGCGGCGCTCGCAGCCGCGACGGCCAGCGCCGCGACGACGGTGTTCGCTCGACGCATGATCAGTCCGGCTCCTTCTTCTCGCCCGTGGGCTTCTCCTCGGGCTTCTTCTCCTCGGGCTTCTTCTCGTCCTCGGGCTTCTTGTCGCCCTCGGGCTTCTTCTCGTCCGCCTTCTCCGCCTCGGGCTTGAGCTGGTACTTCCACTCCATCTTCCCGCGGTGGCACATCCAGCAGGTCGCCTTGGGCGCGTCCTTCCACGTGAAGTAGTTCGTGTTGAGCTCCTCCACGAGCTTCTTCATGGACTCGACGACCTTCTTCTTCTTGCCCGACTCGACGGCGGCGTTGAACTTCTTCTCGTCGTCCGGGTTCTCGGGCTTCGTCTCGACCTCGTCGTGGCCGTGGTGGCACATGTAGCAGGTCGCCTTCGGGGCCCGCTTCATGGCGAGGAACTCGGTCGTGAAGCACTTCTCGTTCAGCTTCTTCTGCATGTCGAGCATCTGGCGCCCGACCTTCTTCTTCTCCGTGTCGAAGGGCATGTCGCGCGCGGGCTCCATCTTGTGGCAGTAGCCGCACTCGACGCCGAGGGAGCGCTTGATGAGGCTCATCTCGGCCTTGAGGTCCTCTTGCTTCATGTCCTTCGGGAAGTGCTGGAGGTTCTTCCCCTCCGCCCAGACGGTGACGGCGAGCGCGAGCACTCCGCCGGCCGCGAGCACGACCTTCTTCACTGTGTCCTCCCGGGGCGACAAAGCTAGCATCGCGGCGTGCCCCGCCTCGACACGGAACTCGCCGCGGAGATCGCCGCCCGCCTCGCGGCCCGGACGGGCTCGAGCGACGTGGCGTTCCTCCTGCAACGCGACGCGATCTACTTCGCGCGCGGCGAGGACGAGCTCCGCTCCGCGGCCGTCGTCCTCGTGTCGGGCGTGTGCGCTTCGCTCCCGCGCGACGCGCACTTCATCCTCAGGAACATGATCCACGCGACGCGCGCGCCCGGCCCCTTCGCGCTCGGGATGGTGAAGGTCGCCGCGCGGAGGATCCGTGTCGTGGAGGAGAAGGCACGCGGCCTCGACGTCCCTTTCGAGCTGCGAGAAGTGACCGCACCGCCGCTCCCCTCGATGCATGGAGCAGACCTGGTCGCTCCGGGGACGACCGCCTCCCACGCGGAGTGGCTCCGCTTCGCGGGCGGTCTCGTCGGACCGCTCCGCGAGGAGCTGCCGCGGCACGCGCGCGACCGCCGGGTCGGCGCCGCGCTCGTCGCGCCGGACGGCCGTCTCCTCGCGGCGAGCGCGAACACGAACGGCACGGACCGGACGCGCCACGCCGAGCTCAACGTCCTCCTCGCGCGCTGGGGCGAGACGCGCGCCCGGCTCGAGCCGGGCACGCGCCTCTACGCGACGCTCCGCCCCTGCAAGATGTGCGCGGGCCTCGTCTGGGAGCTCGCCTCGGAGCCGGGCACGGTCGCGGTCTACTACGCGGAGGACGACCCCGGCACGGCGGCGCGGAACACGGTCCTCTGCCCCGGGAGCGAGGCGCGCGCTCTCTTCGCGCGTTCTCCCCGGGAGCGCTCGGCCCCGGGCTGCACCGCCGTACCCCTCCACGCGGTAGAGTGACGCACCAGGGGGTGGACCTTGGCGAGGATGACGACGCGCCGGAAGGGCAAGAACGGCGGCGAGGAGCACTCGAAGAAGCCCGCGAGCGGCTTCTCCGTCTTCGAGGCCGAGTATCCGAGCCGTGAGCCCCGCGGCGACGCCCTCGCGAAGTTCGCGACGAAGCTCGAGGCGGAGGCTTTCGTGAAGGGCCTCAACTTCCACGACCCCAAGACGATCTACGTGATCCACCCCGGACGGTAGGAACCGGGCGGCGCTCTCCGGCGTATCTCCCCGGATGGGGGTGGCCGCTTGGAGGAGACCGTCGAGGCGCGCGACGTCGTCGGGTCCAGCCTGGTGCCGGACCTCGCGGCCGCCTTCGTGCGCGGAGGAGTCGAGTTCGCCTGCGCGGCGAGCCTGATCGTCCCGCTCATCGCGATGATGACGTCCCGCACGACCGGCGAGGAGCTGGCCGCGGGCTGGGCCGGGCTCGTGCTCGGCGGTGCGTTCTTCGCGCTCGCGCCCGCGGCGTGGGAGCACGCGCGGACGGCCGCGGGGAAGCGGCTCGTCCTCCTCCTCACCGGGTTCGGGGCCGCGCTCGCGACGCTCGGGCCGTTCCTCGCCGTGCCGGCGTCGCCGGGCGCGGGCGCGATCCTCGCGTTCTTCGGCTTCACGATCGGGCTCGGGCTCGGGCTCGGGCAGGCGATCGCGGGCGTGCCGTTCGAGAGGATCTCCCTCCGCGACGGGGCGTTCTCCCTGCGCGAGGCGGCGCCGCGGGCCGTCATGATCGTGAGCTACACGAGCCTCCTCGTCCTCGTCCCGTTCTTCGCGGCCGCGCTCGGCCTCGCCGGCGCATCGGTCCACGCGCTCGCGAACGCGAGCTCGCTCCTCCTCTACGTCTTCCCCGCGCTCACCCTCGCGCGCTGCGTGATCGCGCCCTGGGCCGAGGAGGCGACCCGCAAGGCCCTCGAGAAGAAGCCGCCCGCCTCGACGCGCGAGTCCGCGATCGCCGAGTGGCGGGAGAGCCTCGCGCTCGCGAACCTCACGACGAACCCGGAGATCCGGCGCGGGCACCTCGAGAAGGCCCTCGAGGGCGCGCGGATCGCGTACGCCTTCGCGCTCGGGACGACCGAGCACCTCGACCTCTCGGAGGACCGCCGCCGGTACCTCGAGCTCATCTTCCTCCTCGGCAAGACGGACGAGATCGAGACCGCGCTCGCGCGCTTCTGCGAGGGGCCCGGGCTCCAGGCCGAGCTCGCGCGCCTCCGCGGCGAGCCCGAGGCCGCGGTCGCCCTCGCCGAGCAGGCGATCGCGCAGGACGCGGTCAACGCGACGGACCGCGCGAACGCGCTCAGCGTCCTCGCCCTCGCGGAGGCGGAGCTCGGGCGGTTCGACTCCGCGAGCGAGCGCCTCGTCGCGATCGAGCGCGCCCAGCGCATGGTGCGCCCCCTCGTCCCGCGCTTCCGCGCGAGCGCGATCGCGGTCGAGATCGAGCGCCGGCGCGCGCGAGCGGGCTCCAAGGACGGAGCTTGATTCCGACACCCCGCGAAGGGTAGAAACGCTGGCCGGGAGACCGCATGCGTCGCGTCAAGACCCGGGAGCGCGCCGTCTTCAAGGCGCTGTCGAACGACGTGCGCCGTCGTCTCCTCGAGCTGCTCGCGCAGCGCGAGCGCGCCGTCTCCGAGCTCGCGTTCGAGGTCAAGACCTCGCCCTCGCTCACGTCGATCCACCTGGGCGGCCTCCGCCGCGCCGGCCTCGTCGAGGCGCGCGTCCGCGCCAAGCAGCGGATCTACAAGCTCCGCCGCGAGGGCCTCGTCGCCGCGCACGGCTTCCTCGCGCACCTCGAGACGGCGCTCGAGGCGACCGAGCCCGCCCGCGAGAGGCTCCCCGCGCTCGTCGCGCGCTGAGGCGCGGCCTGACATCCTGACGCCGTGTTCGTCGGTCCTTACCGCCTGATCAGCGAGATCGGCCGCGGCGCGAACGGCGTCGTCTACCGGGCCGCCACGGGCGACGGGCGCGCGCTCGCGATCAAGGTCCTCCGCCGCCTCGAGCCCCACGAGCGGCAGCGCTTCGACCGCGAGAAGCGCCTCCTCGGGGCGCTCGGCGAGGGCGACGGCTTCGTCCCGCTCCTCGACTCGGGGGAGACCGCCGGCAACCCGTACCTCGTCATGCCGTTCCTCGCCGGCGGGACGCTCCGCGCGCGGCTCCGCCTCGGGCCGTTCACGATCGACGCCGTCGAGCGCCTCGCCCGCGAGCTCGGCTCCGCGCTCGCGCGCGCTCACGAGCAGGGGATCGTCCACCGGGACCTGAAGCCCGAGAACATCCTCTTCGCCGAGCCCCTGGCGCAAGGGGCGAGCTGGAGCCGCGCCCTCGTCGCGGACCTCGGGCTCGGGAAGCTCGTGTCGGGGAGCCAGGACCCGGGCGGCGTCTCGATCTCGGTGACCGGCGAGTCCCGCGGGACCGCGGGCTACATGCCGCCCGAGCAGATGCGCGACAGCAAGGCGGCGACGCCGCCC
>CAZYLP010000004.1:0-36018 GCA_964648345.1 uncultured Planctomycetota bacterium | reverse complement strand
GATGATTGACGTGCTCGTGGCCATGCCCGGCTTCAGCGCCAAGGAAGTCGAGGAACGCGCCACGCGGCCGATGGAAAAACTGCTCTGGGAAATTCCCGGCGTCGAATACCTCTATTCGACTTCGCGCGAGGCCGAGTCGCTCGGTTCGGTCTCGTCCGCGGTCAACGCGATGATCGGCGACGCGCTCATCGAGCGAGCGGAGGCCCGTCACGCGGACCACGCGGCAGCCGTGGCCGATCTCGAGGAGGCCCTCGAGCGGTGGGAGAGAGCCTCGGGCGTGCGCATCCAGGCGCAGAAGGTCTTGGCGCTCCACGGCATGATCGCGCAGGCGCAGTTCGACCTCTCGGAGCGGCACGCGGCCACCGGCGAGGCGGGCGCGAGGCTCGAGGCGCTCCTCGGTTCCGTCGCCCACTCCGTGATGCGCCTGAGGCTCATCCGGAGCATGCAGCGGAGCGCGCCCGAGGTTGGCGCGGCGACGGAGGTCGTCGACCGGAGCCTCGCGAGCTTCAAGGCCGCGGCCGATGCGGCCGCGGGCGTGCGCCCGGGTCTCGCGGCCGCGGCGCTCGCCGTGATCGCGGTCGTCCAGGGGCGGACCCCGACGACCGCGGACCCGGAGGCCTCCAACGCGCTCGGCTACGCGCGGATCGCGCTCGAGGGGCCGGAGGGCATCGAGCACGACCTCGCGCTCTACGCCCTCCTCGCGGCGCGCGATCCGGAGGGCGCCTCGCGAGCCGCGAAGCTCGCGAGCGACCGTCCGACCGCGCTCCTCGTCCGCACGCTCGCCGCTCGGCGCTCGCTCGAACCGGTCGTCGCCGCGGCGCGGAAGGACCGGCTCGTCGAGCACCTCCTCCGTCTCACGCCGGCGCCGGTCAAATGAGAAGGGCCCCCTCCCCGGCTCCCTCCCCCACGAAGTGGGGGAGGGTCGGGGAGGGGGCCCGAGCTCAGGTCTGCTTCGGGAGCAGCCGCGACAGCAGCTCGTCGTGGCCGCCGACGCGAAGCTCCGCGACCTTCTCGGCCACCTTCTCCGCCGTCTCGAGCTCCTTGAGCCGGAGGAGAGTGGGGTTCTCGGCGTACAGCTTCGCCGTGTTGAGGAGCGCGCGCGTCGCCGCCGTCTCCTCGCGACGGGCGATCAGGTTCGCCTGAGCCCGCTTCTCGGCCTCGAGGACCTGGTTCATGAGCGTCCGCATCTCGCCGGGCAGGATCACGTCCTTGAGACCGACATCGAGGAGGACCGCGCCCAGGCTCTTCGCCTTGGCCACGACCGCGTCCTTGATCTCGACCTGGACCTGGTCCTTCGCCGAGAGCAGCTCGTCGAGCGAGCGCGCGCCGTCCGCCTTGCGGGCGGCCAGCTGGAGCTCGCGGTAGAGCGCCGCGAGGGCGCCCGTCGACGTGCCGACCCACGTGCGGGGAGCCTCGACGCGGTACGTCGCGACGAGGTTCAGGCGGAGCGTCGCCTTGTCCTTCGTGAGGACCTCCTGGCCCGTGATCTCGACCGCCTGCTCGCGGAGATCGACGATGTCGACCCGCGCGCGCGCGACGTTCTTCCAGAGGGCGTAGCGGCCCGCCGCGAGGTCCTCGACGACCTTCTCGTCGATGACGAGGAGGCCGACCGAGCCCGCGGGGACGACGACGTCCTGGAGCGCCTCGGCGCCGCCCGGCGTCTTGAGGGCCTTCTCGACCGTGTCGTCGTCGAAGAGGACCGCGCGGGCGTCGATCACGTCGACGCGGACCTCGCGGTTCGTCTTCCAGAAGCCCGACCGGCCGGGGCCGAGGATGCAGCGGAGGCGGCCGTCGATCCAGACGAGGGCGCGCTCGTGCTCGCGGAGGTCCGCGACCGCGAGGTCCTCCCAGACCGCCGGGTCCTTGGCGATGAGCTCGAGGGCGTCCGAGTGGAGGGCGACGTCCGTCACCGGAGCGACGTGGACGCCGAGGCCGAAGCCCCAGACCCAGTGAGCGCCCGGACGGAGGTAGCCGACGTAGTCGCGGCCCTTGAACAGGAAGCCGCGCTCGTTCTTGGCGATCTTGAGGTAGCGAAGCATGAAGGCGACCTCCTTTCAGGTCCAGGAGAGTTACGTGCGCGCCGCCGCTCGCTGTCGCACCATGTGGTGCGTGAAGTCGGCGAAGGAGTGGAAGGAGCACTACCGGCTCGAGCGTGAATCGCTCGGCGCGGCCGGCCTCCGTGCTCTCGTGGAGCGGGCGCCGGACGTCTCGCTCCCCGACCACGGAGCGCTCGTCTTCCCGCACACGCACCTCCGCGCGTCGGGTCACTTCACGGCCGCGGTCGCGCGCGCGGTCGTCCGCTCGGGCCGCGACACGGTGCTCGCGCTCGGTGTCCTCCACCGCCCTCGAGACGGCGCGGAGTCTCTCCGGCGCGTCCACTCGCCCGGTGAAGTGACGAAGGACGAGTTCTCCCTCGACGGCTTCGAGGCCCTGCTCCGTGTCTGTGCGAGCGTGGAGGAGAAGCCGGCCCCTCGTCTCGTCGCGCGCTTTCCGTTCCTCGCCGGTGAGAAGCCCGAGGACATGGAGGGGATCGAGGAGTTGTTCTCGCTGCGAGCGAGAGGCGCCGCTCTCGTCGCGACCGCCGACCCGATCCACCACGGAGCGGGCTACGGCACCCCGCTCGCGGAGCAGCGGCCTCGCTCGGAGTCTCTCGGGTTCGCGCGCGCGTCCATCGAGGAAGGGCTCGCCCTCCTCGCGCGGAGGGACTACGGGGCGTTCCTCGAGCAGTGCAAGAAGGCACGCTCGGACTTCAGGGACGCGGGGGTCGTCGTCGCGGCTCTCCTCTCACGAGAAGGAGAGCTCGAGGCGAGCGTGCTGGACCTGGATCTCGCCGACTACTCCGAGACGCTGAGGGCACCGGACCCGGGCGGCACTGATGAAAGCTGGGTCGCGGGCGCGCTCATTCGCTTCGAGGCGTCTCGTGCTCGGGCGCCGTCTCGGGCGGCTTCGGCGGCGGAGCGCTGATCGCGGGGGCCGTGGTCCCGGCCGGCTGCTCGGGGCGGTTCGCGATCTTCTGGACGACGACCGTGGCGAAGCAGATGAAGAGGAGCCCCGCGCCCACCGCGAAGCCGATCTTGGCCTCGCGCGGGATCGGCGTCTCGTCCTTCTTGTACTTCTTGGTCTCGTGAGCGGGCCTCTGGCGCGCCGCGTGGAGGCCGAGCGTGTGGAGCTCGTCCCCGCTCGCTGCACTCACGCCCTGGACCGGGATACGATTCTCGGAGCGCGTGTCGAGTGCCATAGGCCGGACAGCGTCCCATGCGGCTCCGCGTCGTATCAAGAAGTATTAACAAGAGGCCGCTTGGGCGGAGATCACACAGGAGGACGGAGTGCGGGGACAGGGCGGTCGGAGCAACGGACGGCGAGGCTCGGGGCGCGCGTCCTCGAACCGGACGCACTCGCGTCCGGCCACCGCGCCCACGCCGGCGGCCGCCTCCGCGGCGCGAGTCTCCGCGGCGCTCGAGCGGCTCCTCGCGCAGCGCGGGGTCTCCGTGACGCTCGTCGCCAAGGCGCTCGGCGTGCGCGGCCTCGACGTCGCTCGCTGGCGGCGCGGGCAGCCCGTCCCGAGCTACCGCCGCGAGGACATGGAGGACCGGATCTCGCGCCTCGAGATCGTGGACGAGGAGGGCGAGCGCCGCCTCGAGGTCCGCCCGAAGGGGCCCTCGCTGCCCTGAGGGCGCGGTATCCTCTCGGGCGCATGGCCGAAGGCGTCGCGAAGGTCCTCGAGGAGGCGCTCGCGCAGGAGTGCTTCGGGCTCGTCGTCGCCGGCGAGGCGCGCGAGCTCCTCCGCTCGCTCGCCGCCGCGCTCGGGCGCGTGCACGCGATCGGCTTCTCGCGCGACCACCAGGGCTTCGCGAGCGAGCGCGCGCGTCTCTCGCTCGTGAAGCTCGAGGGGGACCTCGACGCGACGAAGGGCCTCCGAGCGGCGCTCCGGCAGGACCCCGACTTCGTGATCCTCGAGGAGTGCCTCGCCGCGCTCCCCTGGGAGATGCTCGTCCAGACGGCCCTGACCGGGCACGGAGTCCTCGTCCGCGCGACGGACGCGAAGGACGAGGCGCCCGTCCTCGACGCCCTCCGCCGCCTCGAGCCCTACCTGCAGCAGACCTTCTCGCGGATCGTCGTCGCCGACGCGAAGGGCGTCGCGCGCGTCGTCGAGAGCCCCGGCGGCGGGACGATCTGGAAGCGCGGCGAGCCCGTGCCCGCGAGGGCGCGCGTCACGGGCCACGAGCCCTACGTCCCGCCGCCTCCCGCCGCGCGCGAGCCCGTGCCGCCCCTCGACGAGGCGCTGCTCGAGCGTCTCCGGGCGAAGCTCGCGCCGCTCCGCCGGCCCGTCTTCGTGCCCGTCCTCGGCGAGCCCGGCGGCGATGCCGCCCGCTCGCGGCTCCCGGGCGTGCCGCTCCTCGCGACCGGCGAGGAGTGGCCTCGCTGCGGCGAGTGCGCCGCCGCGATGCCGCTCGCGCTCCAGCTCGCGCGGGCGGACGCACCGGCCGAGCCCGCCCCCATCTTCCCGCCGCGCGCGACGCACCTCCAGTTCTTCTACTGCACGAGCGGCGACTGCGGCGTCCGCGACGCCGCATCGCCCGCCTCGAGGAACAAGCTCATCCGTTTCATCGAGTCGGGCGAGCCGGCCTCCTCGGTGCCGGAGTTCGACCACGGCTTCGCGCCGCGCGACATCGTCCGCTTCGAGCGCCACGAGGAGACGCCCGCGGACGACGACGTCCCCGGCCTCGACGACGAGCTCCGCGAGGCGCGCGAGCAGCTCGCGGACCGCGCCCGGGACGGCGATGCGAGCGAGGAGGAGGAGACCCTCGCGGGGCCGCGCACGGGCGAGAAGCTCCTCGGATGGCCGAACTGGACGCAAGGCTCGGAGTGGGAGTCGTGCCCTCGCTGCAGCGAGAGGCTCGCGCTCGTCTTCCAGGTGGACGCCGACGAGGGACCTCTCGAGATGCTCTTCGCGGCGGACGGCACCGGCCACCTGAGCCAGTGCCCGCGCCACCCGGACGTGCTGGCCTTCCGCTGGGCGTGCGGCTGACGTGGCGCCGCCGGCGGAAGACCTCGTCGCGAAGGAGCGCGAGCTCCTCGCTCGCGCGCTCCGCGAGGCGGTCCTCTCCCCCCGCGCAGCGGGGGGGGCCGGGGGGGGGCCCCCGAAGCGAAAGCGCAAGGGCCGCGGAGAGGTGAGCGAGGTCGTCGAGCGGACCTGGGTCAGCGCCGGCTGCTTCGGCGAGGCCGTCCAGTGGAAGCTCAAGCCCCGGAGCGGCCCATGAGGGAGATCGTCCCCGCCTGGGACTTCGCTCCGCGTGCGGGGCCGCGGCACGTCCTCCGGCGCGAGTACTTCGGCTCGCTCCTCTACGACAAGGAGACGATGCAGTACGTCCCTTACGACGTCGAGGCGACGGAGTTTCTTCTGCGCGGCCCCCTCCCCGGCCCTCCCCCACTTCGTGGGGGAGGGAGTGCCGGGGAGGGGGCCTTCCGCGAGTCTCTCATCGCCGAGGGAGTGCTCGACGCGAACGGAGCGCTCGACGCGCGGGTCGTCGCCGACCGCTCGGCGCCCGATCGGCTGTCGGCGCCGCTCACCGTCTACCTGGGCGCGACGCAGGGCTGCAACCTCGCGTGCGGCCACTGCTCCACGGGCTCGGGGCCGGGGGCGCTGGGCGCGCTCGACGCCGCGCTCATGGAGCGGCTGTTCCACGAGCTCCACGACCTCGGCTGCATGCAGGTCCACGTCTCGGGCGGCGAGCCTCTCCTCCGCCCGGACCTCCTCCCGGCTCTCGAGCCGGCCTTCGCGCTCGGCTTGAACGTCCTCATCACGACGAACGGGACTCTCGTGACGGACGAGGTCGCGGAGGAGCTCGCGAAGCGGCCCTTCCGCACTCTCTCGGTGAGTCTCGATGGCCCCGCCGCCGCGAACGACCTCGTGCGCGGAGCAGGCTCGTTCGCGCCCGCTCTCGAGGGCTTGAAACGGCTCGCGAAGCTCCGGCCCGTCGGCGTCACGACGACGTTCACGCCGGCGCTCGTGGGCAAGATCGAGGAGCTCGTCGCTCTCGTGATCGAGTCCGGCGCCGCCTCGCTGTCGCTCCGGCCCGCGCTCCCTTCGGGGCGCGCGCTCGCGCAGCCGTGGCTCGTCGCCGCGCAGAAGGACTTCCTCGATGCGACGAAGGAGCTCGACCGCCTCCAGGAGACGAGCCCGATCCCGCTCTTCCACCCGCCCGAGGTCCCGCACGAGAAGACGTCGGCCTTCGTGCTCGAGCGCTTCGGCTGCGTCGCGGGGAACCTCGTCTGCAGCGTCACGCCCGCGGGCCAGGTGAACCCGTGCGCGCTCCTCGGTCCTCGGTTCGACGCGGGCTCGCTGCGCGATCACACGCTCCACGAGCTCTGGACGAACGGCCGCCCCTTCACGCGGCTCCGCCTCCTCGAAGGGAACGGCGACTGCTGGACGTGCCGCCACTACGACCACTGCGGCGGCGGCTGCCGCGCGCGCGCGCTCGTCGCGACGGGCGACCTCGACGCGAAGGACCCGTGGTGCAAGTGGGAGCCGCGCCCCGACGGCGCGGGCCTGGTGCTCCCGTGAGTCACGACGAGGAGCTGAGGACGATCGAGCGGGAGATCCTCCTCGACGCGGGCGCGCTCGAGCCGAGGCGGCGCCACGCGCAGGCGCTGCTCCGTGCGGGGCAGGAAGACCGCGGCCTCGCGGCGATCGACCTCGCGTGGCGGCTCGGAGCCGACGACCTCTGGGACGACCTCCGCGCTCGTCTCGATGCGCGCGCGATCAAGCTCCCGGACATGGAGCTCCGCTACGTCCCGGGCGGCCCGTTCGCCATGGGGGCGGACGATCTCGACGCGGACACGAAGCCGCTCCACGTCGTGAACCTCTCCGCGTTCTACGTCGCCTCGAAGCCGGTCACGCGCGGCGCGCTCGACGGGTGGCGCGAGAACTACGCGATGTCCGGGCAGAACGAGCAGGCGAGGGCGTGGAACCGGCCGCTCCCCTTCCAGTGCTGGAACTACACGCAGGCGCTCAACGCGGTCGTCTTCCTCGCGGGCAAGGAGAAGCTCGGCGGACGCCCCGGCAAGTGGGCGCTCATCTCCGAGGCGCAGTGGGAGCGTGTCTTCCGCGCGAGCCTGTTCCGGAAGGACCTCGTCAACCCGTACGGCGCGACGCTCGACTCGGAGCGCGTCGAGTGGATGCTCGACGAGTACGACCCCGAGGCCTACGCGGCGGGGCCGCGCCGCGACCCGGTCGTCGCCGGGACGGGGAGCGGGTTCCACTCCGTGCGTGCGATCCCGAAGCTGGGGACGCGCGAAGGCGTGCTCTACCGCGAGGCCGCCGACGAGAACGGCCGCTTCGAGATGCAGCGCGGCCTCCTCTCCACGAAGTACGCGGGCCACGAGGCCGGCTTCGTCGCGCGCCCCGTCTTCGTGCCGGCGGCCGCTCCGTGAGCTGGGCCGAGATCATCGCGTCCGCCTTCTCGCTCGTCTGCGTCGCGCTCCTCGCGCGCAACAGCGCGCACGGCTGGTGGGTCGGCCTCGTCGGGATCGTGGCCTACGCGTGGGTCTTCTACGAGAGCCGCCTCTTCGCGGAGATCGGCCTCCAGGCCGTCTACTTCGTGACGAGCGTCCAGGCGATCTGGATCTGGCTCAAGGGCGGCGCCGAGCGCACGGAGCGCCCCGTGACGCACGTGCCGCCGCGGCTCTGGATTCCAGCTCTTCTCGTCGGGTGCGCCGCGACGTTCGGGCTCATCGAGCTCCTCACGTGGATGCGCGGCGCGGTGCCGTTCTGGGACGCGCTCACGACGGTGATCAGCCTCATCGCGCACGTCTTCCTCATGCTCCGCTACGTCGAGAGCTGGTACCTCTGGGTGCTCGTGGACACGATCTACGTGCCGCTCTTCTGGTCGCGCGACTTGAAGCTCACGGCCGGGCTCTACGTCGTCTTCTGGTTCATGGCGCTCCACGGCTACTTCAACTTCGAGAAGCTCGCGCGGGAGAAGAAAGCCGCGTGAAGGTCGGCGTGACCGTCGGGAAGTTCTACCCCCTCCACGCGGGACACCTTCACCTCATCGCTCGAAGCAGGGAGCAGTGCGATCACCTCGTGGTCCTCGTGGGCGCGAAGGCCGGGCGTGCGATCCCGGCGCCGCTCATCGCGAGCTGGATCCGCGAGCTTCACCCTGACGTCGAGACGATCGTGACGGACGAGGACATCCCCGAGGCCCCCGAGCCGTGGGCGAAGCGCGCCCTCGAAGTGCTCGGAGGGCGGCGGCCGGACGTCGCCTTCACGTCCGAGAGCTACGGCGAGCCCTGGGCCGCGGCCATGGGCGCGAAGCACGTCGCGATCGATCTCGCCCGGAGCACCTTCGCGATCTCGGGGACGGCTCTCCGTGCGGACCTCGGCCGCCACTTCGCGCTCCTCTCGCCGCCCGCGAAGGCTCACTTCACGAAGCGCGTCGTCGTCCTCGGCGTCGAGTCGAGCGGCACGACGACTCTCGCGCAGGCGCTCGCCGAGCACTACCGGACCGCGTGGGTCCCCGAGTTCGGCCGTCACTACTGGGAGGGCCGTCGCTTCACGGGCGAGGACTGGCGGACGAGCGAGTTCGTCACGATCGCGCGCGGCCAGGCGAGCTGGGAGGATGCGCTCGCTCGCCGCGCGGAGAGGGTCCTCGTGTGCGACACGGACCCACTCGCGACCCACGTCTGGCATCGACGGTACGTCGGCAGCTACTCCGCGGACGTCGAGGCGGTGGGTGACGCGCGCCGCTACGACCTCCACGTCCTCACGGCGCCCGACTTCGACTTCGTGCAGGACGGCACGCGCGACGGCGAGCACATCCGCCTGAAGATGCACGAGTGGTTCGTCGAGGTCCTCGAGCGGAAGAAGCGGCCCTGGATCCTCGTCGAGGGCTCGCACGAAGCGCGCCTCGCGAAGGCGCTCGCCGCGATCGAGCCGCTCGTGAAGTTCGATCCGCTCCCCTGAGGGCTACTTGGTGTCCTTGGCCTTCGCGTTGGGCTTCTTGCCGGCGAGCGCGTCGTCGATCGCCGTCGTGACCGCGGCGCGGAGGAGGGCGTAGCCCGCGGCCTTGAGGTGGAGCCCGTCGCGGGTGATCTCTTCCTTGAGCTCACCCTTCGCGTCGGCGACGAGCGAGTAGACATCGACCCAGGCGACCTTCTCGTCGGTCGCGAGCTTCTGCATCTCGTCGCGGAGCGCCTGGACCTTCGCGACCGGGCGGTTCTTGAGGTGGTCGCCGCGCGACGGCGTGGGCGAGAGCAGGATCGGCGTCGCGCCGGCCTTCTTGGCCGCGCGGATCATCTGCCCGAGGTTGTCGATCGTCTCCGCGGTCTTGATCGCGCCGAGGTCGTTCGCGCCGCCGATGTGGATGAGGACGACCGTGGGGCCGAGGGCGATCACGTCCTGCTCGAAGCGGGCGAGCATCTGCCGCGTGTTCTCGCCGGAGATCCCGCGGTTCACGAAGTCGCGCTTCGGGAACTCCTTGTCGAGCTTCCACCCCTCGACGGACGAGCTGCCGATGAAGATCACGCGCTTCTCGCCGGCCTTGGGCTTGCCGAGCGCGGCGTTGGCCTCGACGTACTTCTTGTTCGGCTCCGGCGCGGCGAGAGCGAGCGCCGGCAGGAGCAGGACGGCGGCGAGGAGCGCGTGCGTGCGGGTCATCGCCAGCAGTTTATCTAACGATCCGTGGCGTAGCGGTAATAGACCTCGAGCGTGAGGACGTCGAGCGCGGTCGCGCACGCGCGGCCGCCGCCGTGGCGCATGTAGAGGTCGGTCGAGGCGTCCCACGAGCCCGCGCCGCAGCCGTAGCGCTCCTGGAGCTTGCAGAGGGAGCGCGTGACGTGGGAGTTCACCGCCTTGAAGTGGACGCCCCGCGGCCCCTCCGCGTCGAAGAGCGAGAGCATGGCGTAGTACCAGCAGTAGGCGTCGGAGGTGAACTCCATGTCGAAGGAGTAGCCCGTCTTCTCGATGACGTTCTTCACGACGGTCGCCGCGGCCTTGTCGTAGTTGGGTTGCCGCTCCTTGGGCGTCGCGAAGCGCCAGACGTAGACGCCGATCGCGGGCATGGCCGCGCCGAGCTTGCGGATCTTGCGTGTCGTGAACTGGTAGCCGGCCTCGCCGTCCTCGTTGGTGACCTTCGAGACGAACGACTCGACGCCGGCGCGCGCCTTCTCCATGACGGGGAGGCCCGAGAGCTGCGCCGAGCGGAGCGCCTGGACGCACGCGCCCGTCACCGAGAGGTCCACGTCGTTCTCGGTCGTGTTCGGGACGTAGCGCCAGCCGCTCGTGTAGGAGCGCGCGTTCTGGAGCCACGTGAGCGACTTCTCGGCGAGCGCCTTGTAGTGGTCGGACTTCGTCGCCCGGAACGCCTCGCAGAAGGCGAGCGTCGCGAAGGCCTGGTTGTACATCGGAGCGAGCGAGTGGCCCTCGCCCCAGATCCCCTTGAAGCGGCCGCTCTCCTCGAGGTTTCGCTCGAGGTAGCGGAGCGCGGAGCGGACCGTGTCGCCGTAGCGGAGCGTCTTCCCCGTCGAGGGGTCGCGCGCCGAGCCCTCACCGCAGCCGGGGCCGTAGCCTGCGCCGATGTAAGCGAGCGCCGCGAGAGCGGTGACGCCCACCTCGCAGCCCCTGAGCCCGGCGCCGATCGAGCACTTCTTGCAGCGCGCGTAGTCGCCCATGGTGACCCAGCTGCCGTCGGGCTCCTGGTGCCGCGCGAGCCACGCGAGGCCTGCCTCGACGGCCGCCTCCGTCGCGGACGAGCCGCCGCCGCGCGCGACCAGGTTCTGTCGCCCGCCGAGCTTGCCGCCGTAGCGCATGCCCATGCCCGAGCCGCCGCCCACGCCCATGACGTCGTTCGTGCCCGGCGGGCCCTTGAGGAGCCGGCCGCGGAACGAGCCCTGCGCGGCCTCGTCCGTGAAGTGCGAGAGCGCGGCGTAGGACTCGCCCGAGATCTGGCCGTGGTCCTCGCTGTTCTTCGACTCGTTGCGCTCCGCGGGGAGAGCGTCCGGGAAGCTGATCGTCGGCTCGTCGAGGCCGAGGCCTTCGGCGGAGGGCGGGCCGCCCGACATGGGCTTGTAGAAGCGGTCCGGGTCGAGGCGCTTCGCGTCCATCGAGATCTGGACCGGGGTGGACTCGGGGACGGCGAGCTTCTCCGAGAACATGATGAGCGGGAGGAGCGCGAAGCCCGCGGCGTGGAAGGCGAGGCTGAGCGCGAACCAGGGAGAGCTCTTGACGGCCCGCTTGACCACTCGATTCGCGATCTGCTCGAGAGGGTCGTCCGCCTCCGGGAAGTCCATCGCCCAACTCTCCAGACACTGCCACGTCACGGAAGCGTCAGTGGTTCCACCGAGTAGGATCTAGGGCGAGGTTCAGTCGTGCCGAGGAAGAAGTCCAACACGGGAGAGCGTCAGCTCTCACTCCTGGAACGAGTGAGAGCTGGAATCGGCCTGTTCGCGGCGGTCGCTCCCGAGCGAAGACTCGTCGAGGAGTTACTCGCGGAGCGTCGCGCCGAAGGTCGACGCCCGCGGCCAACGTTACAATCGTGACTCTGCGGGTCGGGTGGCGGAATTGGTAGACGCCGGTCCCTTAAAAGGTCCTGCTCCGCAAGGGGCGTGCGGGTTCGAATCCCGCCCCGACCATCCGCCGGGAACGAGATGACGCAGAGCAACGTAGTGTCTCGAGGGAGAGGGAGTGGTCCCGTGCGCACCTCGTTCGCCCTCGGGCTCGTCGCGTTCTCGCTCGTCGCAGTCCTGACCTCGCCGACCTTCGCCGCCGACGAGGACACGGCGCCGGTCGCGACCTGGTCGGTCTACCGAGGAGCGAACGGTCTCGCGTTCACGAAGGAGGGCAGCGTCGTCGTCCTCCACGATGGCCGCGTTCATCGCATTGCACGCGACGGCACGAAGCTCGGGAGCCGCGTGATCGCCGCGGACCCGGACGGCCTGGCGAAGGGCCACCTCGTCACGCTCGCGGACGACGGCAAGACGATCGCGCGCTGCGCGAGGTTCACCGCCGACTTCAAGAAGCTCCTCGTCCGCGTCCACGTCGAGGACGCGGCGACGGGCGCCGAGCTCTGGAGCCTGGACCTCGAGGACACGGTCTCCGTGGGCGTGCTGTCGATCCACGACGGACGGCTCGTCACGCAGGCCTCGATGCACTACCCGGTGAAGGACCCGCGCGGAGACCCGGACTACTTCGGGAGCATGCTGCTCCGCGTGTTCCAGGTGAGCGACGGCACGCGCCTCACTTCGCTCGAGGCGGAGCGCCAGCACGACTTCCTCGCGCGCGGCGACGCCATCGCGCGGGTCGGGACGAGGACCGTGAGTGTCACGAACACGGAGGGCGAGTCCCTCCTCGAGTTCGACCGGCCGGTCCACATGATCGACACGAAGGGCGGGCCGCGGGTCGAGGCGGACCTGCTGAGCCACTACGCGCTCTCGCCGGCGGGGCGGACCCTCCTCCTCGGCTTCGACCAGAAGATCAGGCTCTACTCGCTCGATGGGCCGCGGCCGCTCGACGTGGAGTCGAGGATCGACCCGACGTTCGCGGCCTTCATGAACGAGGAGGAGCTCGTCCTCGCCTCGGCGCGCGGCGTCGAGGTCGTGAGCGTCGAGGACGGGAAGATCGCCCGGATCTTCTTGCTCGGGCCCGACCTGCCGCGGCGCGACTGGCGCGGCTGGGGGCTCTACTCGGTCTCGCCCGACGGACGGACGCTCGCGGTGCTCACGGCGAAGGGCGTGGTCAGGCTCATCGACCTCGCGACGGGGCGCGCCGTGGACTCGAAGCTGGAGTAGTGCCAAGCTCACGCCTCTGCGAGTCCTCGCGCCGATCCTGATCGCGTGCATCCTCGCGGCCTGGGCCCCCGTGATCTCGGGCCGGCGCTCGGTCGCGCATCAGGACCTCTTCTACGAGCACGTCCCCTTCCGCGCCGTCGCTGCCGCCTCTCTGCGCGCGGGCGAGCTCCCGCTCTGGACGCCCGCGATCCGCGCCGGCTACCCGCTCCACGCGAACGGCGAGGCCTCGCTGCTCTCCCCCTTCGAGCTCCCGCAGCGCCTCCTCCTCGCGCCGCATCGAGCGACCGACGCGACGTTCGTCCTCGGCTCGCTCGCCGCGGCCCTCCTCGCCGCGCTCCTCGTCCTCCAGCTCGGCGGGGGCCGCGAGGCCGCGCTCCTCGGCGGGCTCGGCTACGGGCTCTGCGGCCAGCTCGCGGTCCCCGTCTTCCCGAACGCATCCGTCGTCGCGGCCCTCGCCCCGGCGCTCCTCCTCGTCCTCGAGCGAGCGCGCAAGGATCCCGGACGTCCGCGCTTCACGATCGCCTTCGCGCTCCTCACCGGATGCGCTCTCCTTGCAGGGAGACCGCAGGCACTCGTCGTCCTCGCGCCGCTCGTCGCCGCGTACGGCTCGCTCCTCGCGATCGTGGAGCGGTCGCGTCGGCTCGCGGGCGTTCTGCTCCTCGGCTCGCTCGTCGGCTTCCTGCTCGGAGCGCCGCAAGCTCTCCCGACGCTCGCGCTCGTCTCCGAGTCGAGCCGGAGCGGCGCCGGGCTCTCCTTCGAGGAGCGCGCGAAGGGCTCGCTCGAGAAGGAGGACCTCGCGCTCGTCGCGGTCGCGCTCCTCGCCGCCGGCCAGGCGTCGGGCGACCGCGGGCACGTGGGCGTGATCACGCTCGCGCTCGCGCTCGCTGGCCTGCTCCACGCACTCGCGAAGCGCGACCGGAGCGCGGCGCCGCTCGTCGTGTTCGCGCTCGCCGCGCTCCTCGCTCTCCTCTATGCACTCGGACCAGCCACGCCCTTCTTCTCGCTCAGCTCTCTCCCGGTCCTGCGGAGCCTGCGCTTCCCCGTCCGCTTCCTGCTCCTCTTCTCGCTCGGAGCCTCGCTCGCGGGCGCGCTCGCGCTCGACCGGCTCGTGAAGCCGCGCGGAGTCCGCGTCGCGCTCGTCCTCCTCACCGCTCTCGAGCTCGTCGTCTCGACGTGGCGCGCGCAGATCACGTGCTACCCCGAGCTCTACGAGACCGAGCCCTCGATCGTGAAGGAGCTGCGCGCCCTCCCGCGCGACGCGTCGGGCGCGCCCGCGCGCTACCTCGTGCCGGGCCTCCCCGCGTTCGACATCCCGCGGCTCGGCTCGCTCGGCGCGGCGCCGCTCGCGTCGATCGTCGCGACGCAGGACTGGGCGAACGGGAGCCGCGCGCTCCTCTACGGCGTCGAGCACGCGCTCGGCTACGGCGAGCCGGTCCCGCGCTTCCAGCAGGAGTTCCTCGACCACCTGACCGACGCGCGCCTCGACGCGCTCGGCGTCGCGGCGATCGTGACGCGCACCGCGAAGGACGGCCTCCCGGCGCGCGGCCTGGCGCGGCGCGAGACCGCGCTCCCGAGAGCGATCGTCGTCCGGTCGCTCGACGCGCCCCCGACCTCCGCGACCGTCGCGACGATCGAGGAAGCGACGGCGTGCCGCGTGAAGGTGAAGCTCGCGGCCGGCGATGCCGGCTGGCTCGTCCTCCCCGATGCGTGGGGCGACGGCTGGACCGCTCGCGTGGAGGGCGTGAAGGGCGCCCGCGACGAGCGCGTCCTCCGCGCCTTCGAGTGCTTCCGTGCCGTCCGCATCGAGCGCGGGACGACGCGCGTCGTCTTCGACTACTCGCCGCGCGGCTGGGGCGGCGGGCTCCTCCTCTTCACGTCCGGTCTCCTCGCGCTCGCCGTCACCGCGCGTCGATGGCGTTCGCCGGCCGGACCGTGAAGGGGGCCTTCGGCATCGTCATGTGCTCGAGCGCCTCGCGGATGAACGCGATCGTCCCGTGGAGATCGGCGAACGCCCGGACCGGGTCGTCCACGCGCATCTGCCCGGGGAGGAGCGGCTCGTCCGCCGGCCGCCCGACGCGGAGGACGAGCCGGTTCTCGCGGAGTGCCTGCCAGACCTCGATCGCCTCGTCCGTGCCGTAGTACTCCATCTGGTCGAACGCGCGCGCGCGTGCCGTGAGCTCGGCCGGCGTCGCGTCCGCGGGCGGCGTCGTCGGCCCCGCCTCCGGGTCGCGGAGCATCTTCTGGAGCTCGAGCTTCGTCTTCGCGCGCCGGAACGCGGCGTCGAAGATCTGATACGACGTCTGCTCGTCGGGCCGCACCTCGAGGACGAGCTTGTTCACCGGGTCGGGCTTCACGGCGACCGAGCCGCGGTCGTTGAGGCGGAGGTCGAGCTTCCCCTCGCGGATCGCGTGCGCGACGGCGCGCACGTCCGCGCCGCCCTTGCTCTCGATGCAGCTCAGGACGTAGATCTCGTCGTTCGTGAGGACGCGCCCGTTCGAGAGCGCGCCGATCATGCCGCGCGAGGCGGGCTTCGGCGGCGGCGGCGGCGGCTCCGGGGGCGTGACCATCTTCGTGACCTTGTCGATCGTGGCGGCCGTGCCCATGCCGAGGACCATGGTCCCCGCGCCGAGAGCGCCGCCCGTGAGCGTCGCGCCCGGCACGCTCTCGAGGATCGGTCGCCTGTCGAGCACGTTCGCCGTCACCTGGCTGGCGCCGTTCGCGGTCGCACCGGCCACCGCCCCGCTCGCGATCATCTGGGGCGCCGTCTTCGCGATCGGCTGGAGCGCGGCCATGCCGCCGATCGCGATCGCGCCCGCGACGGCGGTCGCGGCGACCTCCGTGCCGGTCGGCCGTCGCCACTTGATGAGGCTCGAGACGCCGAGGCCGAGGAGCGCACCCGCCTCGCCGCCGAGGATCCCGGGCACGAGACCGAGCCCGAGGGTCGAGCCGCCCACGAAGCCCGCCGTCGCTCCGCCCGCGGCGCCCGCGAGGACGTCGCGCCACGTGACGGGCTGACCCGCGCGCCACGCCGAGAAGGCGGAGAAGCCGCCGCCGACGACGGCTCCGAGCGCGCCCGCGAGGGCGCCGAGGGCGAAGTTGAGGGGCATGGTTCTCTCCCTGTCCGCCTCGCGAGAGAACAGATGCCGTGCCCGATCGGGCCGGATGTGGAAGACCCCGGGCCGCGGCGCCTTGCGTCGAGCGCCGGGCGGGGCGCGGCTCCGGGGTGTGCGGAATCTGCTCGACTCCGCGTCTCCTTGGCTGAGACGCGGCGTCAGTGTCCGTGCTGCTTCACGACCTTGTTGTAGAGCCCCATGACGAGGAGCGACGGCGCCCAGCTCGCGACGAAGTTCCCGAGCTGTTTCCGCCCCGCCATGTGGCAGGCGAACCCGACGCCCAGGGCTCCGAGCGCGAGACCGAGGAACGTGCTCGAGGGGATCTTGGCGGTCGCGCCTTCGATCGTGCTCGTGACGATGTCCTCCTTCTCGCCGCCCGTGAGGACCTTCTTGACCGACTCCACGACTGAGTTCATGGAAGACCTCCGTTTGACCGAGGTCCCTCTCGCGCAACCTCCTTGCCCAAGTCATGCTCCGGTGCTTGGACCCGACCGTGGACGAGCGCTACGAGAAGCTCGGCGAGGTGGGCCGGGGAGGGATGGGCGTCGTCTATCGCGCCCGCGACCGGCAGACGGGCGCCGTCGTCGCCCTGAAGGTCCTCGAGCACGCCTCGCTCGAGGACGCGGCGCGATTCGAGCGCGAGCAGAGGCTCCTCTCGATGCTGGGAGAGGCCGACGGCTTCGTGCCGCTCCTCGATCGCGGGACGACGAGCGGAAGGCCCTGGATCGTCATGCCGTTCCTCGAAGCCGGCACGCTCGCGGACCGGCTCAAGCGCGGCGGACGCCTCGGCGTCGCGGAGGTGGTCGCGCTCGGACGCACGCTCGCGCGGGCGGCCGGCCGCGCGCACGCGGCGGGGATCGTCCACCGCGACCTGACGCCGGCGAACGTCCTGTTCGCGAAGAACGGCGCGCCGCTCGTCGCGGACCTCGGCCTCGCGAAGCACTTCCGGACCGACGTCCCCGGCGCGACGGGGAGCGAGGACCTGACCGGGTCGGGCGAGCTGTTCGGGACACTCCACTACATGGCCCCGGAGCAGCTCCTGGACTCGCGCTCCGCCCGGCCGCCCGCCGACGTCTTCAGCCTCGGCGTCCTCCTCTTCGAGTGCCTCGCCCTGGCGCACCCGTTCCCCGGGAAGGGCCTGGTCGCGCTCCTCAAGGACATCCAGGAGGGGCGCTGGGTGTCCATCGAGTCGCTCCGGCCCGACGTCCCGCGACGTCTCGCCGCGGTCATCGAGCGCTGCCTGCGCGCCACGCCCGAGGAGCGCTTCGCGGACGGAGCGGACCTCGAGCGCGCCCTCGCCGCGGTCGAGCACGCGCCGCGCGTCTCTCTCTGGCCGGCCGCCGTGGCGGCCGTCCTCCTCGTCCTCCTCGGCGGCGTCGCGCGAGCCCGGTCACCGCGCTCTCACGGCGGCGCGCCGGCGAAGGACCGGGGCGAGTGGCGCACGGTCTGGCGTACGGGGGACCGCCCCGATCCGGAGCTCGGCTCGCGCGCGCTCTGGGAGGACGACTCGGGCCTCGAGGCGGCGCCGCTCGCGGGCCTCGTGGGCGGCGAGATCGCCAGGCTCGCGCCGGCGTTCCGAGGCACGGTCGTCTTCGACGGCCAGCGCGTGGTCCACCGTCCCGACCTCGCGGCGGCGCGCACGATCTTCGAGCGTCCCGCCTCGTGGGTCGCCTACGGGCCGGTCGGTCTCCAGCGCACGGAGACCGAGATCCGGGCCGCGGTCCCGAGCGACGCGGCCGGCCTGGTCGTGCCCCTCGGAGAGGCCCGCTGGCGCGACCCCCGCGTGACGCTCACCGCCCGGGCGCAGCGCCGCGACGGCGGCTTCCGGGCGCTCGTGATCGGCGCCGACCAGGGCTCCGAGCTCGTCTACGTCGCGAGCCGCCCCCCGGACGGAGAGGTGCGGGTCGGCCGCGAGCGGGAGCCGGGGCTCGGGACCGAGGGCGCCTTCGACCTCCTCTATGCTCCGGGCGCGGCGCCCGGGGAGCGGGTTGGCTTCGGCGGCAGGTTCTCCTCGACCCTGGGGCCCCACGTCGCGCTACCCCGGCCCGGCCGCATCTTCCTCAGGATCGTCGGCGTCGACTGGCTCGTCTCGGAGGTCGCCATCTCCGGACGGCCCGAGCGCGCCGACGTCCCCGCGATGGCCCTCGCGCGCATCGAGCCCCTCGGCGACGCGCGCATCTGCGCGTCGTTCGCGCGGAAGGGGCCCGGCCTCGGCGGTCCGTTCGTGGCGCTCGGGGCCGGCGGTCCGGACGCGCTCCGCCTCGAGCTCGACGAGGAGACGCTCGTCCTCTCGCGCGGCGGCGCCGTCGTCGCGCGCGCGAGCACCGGGCGGATCGCGCCGCCCTCCGAGGGCACGCTCGAGCTCGAGCGCACCGGCGGCCTCGTCCGCGGGCGCGCGCGGGGCGACGGCTTCTCGGTCCAGCTCGAGGTCGCGGACCCGCTCGGAGGAGCCCCCGCGCGGCCGGGCTACGGCTCCACCGCGCCCCGCGTCCGCTTCTCCGAGGTCGTCGTCGCCGCGCCGCGCGAGGTCCGGCCTCCGGGCGACGCGACGGCGCGGGCCCGGTGGCGCGAGGGCGCGCTCCGCCTCGCGCAGCTGTCCGACCCGGCATACCTCGACTCGGCGGCCGTCCAGGGCACCGCGGCGCGACGGGCGGACACGCGCAAGGAGCGGGCCAGGGACGCGCGGAGGAGCCTCGTCGTCGCCGCGGCATCCCTCGAGGACCCGACGATCCGGCGCGACGCCTTCGCGCGCGCGGTCCTCGCCGCGGTCCTCGCGGGCGACGAGAAGGATGCGCGCGCCCTCGCCGAGCGCTTCGCGAAGGCCGAGGGCGCCGGGCCGGCGGCGCGGACCGTCGATGCCCTCGAGCGGGAGTACGATGCGCCGGTGCTCCTCCGGCGTCTCGCCGAGGGCTACGTCGTCCACGACTCCCTCCACCTCGGCTGCGAGCAGGGGCCCGTCGTCCTCGCCGGGGCGGCGGCCGCCGCGGCGCTGTCGCCGGACCTCGAGTCCGCCGCGTGGGTCGTCCGGGCGCGCGCCGCGTACGCCGTGGCCGACCTCGACCGGACGATCGAGCACTGCCGCCGCGCCGCGGACCTGGGCGCCGTGGGCTCCGCGGTGGAGACGGTCTGGGGCGACGCTCACTCCGAGCGGGGCCTTGCGCTCGGCGACGCGCCCGGCGCGCGCGATGAGCTGGAGCTCGGTCTCCGGCACTGGGAGCGAGCGCTCGACACGCTCATCGCACCGAGCAAGCTGCTCGCGCTCCACGACTCGCTCGCGGCTCACTACTCGCGCCTCGCGGACCGGCAGGAGGCCGCGGGCGACCGGGGCGCCGCGCTCGAGTCCCTCCTCGGCGCGGTCGCCCACGGAGTCGAGCAATTCGAGCTCGTCCGTCGCTACGCGGCGAGCCTCGGCGCCGCGGAGGTGGCGGAGCGGCTCCGGAGGCTCCGCGAGCTCGTCGAGCGCGCGCGCCGTCTCGCGTGGGCCCTCGGCGCGGACCGGCGCCCGGGCCTCGCCGTCGCGGCGCAGGTCGCGGTTGCTCACGCGGACGCGCGCATCGAGGAGCGGGAGGTCGTCGCGCCCGACAGCGTGCCGATGACGTACGGCATCTCCCAGCGGCACGAGGATCAGACGGAGCGGGAGCTCGGAGCCTACGCGTTCGCGTGCGTGAGCGCGAAGACCGCCGAGCCGCCGCCGGACTCGACCTCGCCGACGGGCGTGCTCCTCCGCGCCCGGCTCGCGCGCGCGAGGAGCCAGGACCTCGAGAAGGCGGCGGAGCGCTCCGCGCTCGTCGAGCACCTCGTGCGTCTCGACCCCGTCCTCGCGGCGCCCCTCTGGCGCTGAGCGCGGGTCAGCCCCCGAAGCCGAGGCGCGTGTCCGTCCGCGCGCGCTCGTGCACGAGGAGCTCGCGGGAGACGGCGTCCGCGATCGCGGCGATCCGCGCGAGGTCGAGGCGGTCGAGAGGCTTGTCGCCCGTGCGCGTCCCGGCGATCGCACCCGACACGGCCGTCGATGCACGGAAGGGCGCGACGGCGACGCTCTGCACGAGGTGGACGTGCGTCTTGCCGTGCGAGGTGTGCTCGAGGCCGCCGACGCCGTGGATGAGCTGCCCCTCGCCCGACGAGAGCGCCTTGACGACGAGCGGCTCGAAGTCGGCCACGGTCTCGACCGTGGGCTTCGCGGCGATGAGGCGGAGGCGGCGCCGCTCCTCGAGGAAGATCGCCGCTCCGTGGAGCTGGAGCCGCTCGACGACGAGCGCGAGCGCGAGCTCGAGGCCCCGGACCCGGCCGACGTCCTGGAAGACGGACTTCACGGTCGCGGAGATCGACTCCGTCCCCTCGATGTCGAGGGCGGCCGTGCCTTCGCGGATGAGGTCGGCGAGCGGGAAGGACGAGCCGCTCGAGACGAGGCTGGAGGACGGCGTGTGGATCTCGCCCTTCTTCCCGTAGACGAGGAGCCCGCTCCCGATCTCGATCACGTCTCCTTCGCGGAGGACGAAGACGCGCTCGGGGGTGAGCCGGAAGCCGTTCAGGAAGGTCCCGTTCGAGCTCCCCTCGTCACGGAGGAGGTGCTGATCCTCGACGAGCTGGATGGTGGCATGCCGCCGCGAGACCCGCGGGTCGACGAGGATGACGTCGCACCCGACCGAGCGGCCGAGGACGACGGTCGTCCGTCCGGAGAGCTCGACGATCTCGTGCTCCCCCCGCGAGTTTCGATGGGCCAGAGCCCACTGGACGGTCGGCGGCGCCTCCATGCGACCCCTTCTCCCAGCCCGCCTCGACCAGAGACCGAGCGTGACGTCGAGCAACCGGCGCCCCGGACACCACCGGGTCGTCGAAACATTGGAGTTACTTCCGACCTTTCGAGTTCTCCACCGAACGGTCCATCGAGCCAAGGAACGGGACGACGAAACAAGGCATCGAGGGTGGGGGAGCCCCGGCCGTCCGCGCTCGTTCCCCCGCCGCGATTTGCCGCGCTGGTGTCCGAGGTCCGGCCGTTGCGTACGCATCTCGCTTCCAAAAGAAGGAGTCTGCGAGTCGGGCTGGAAGCGGTAGAGGGAGGGGTGACGCGATGTTCGAAGCTTGTGTCGTCTGCGGGACTCGTACCCGCGAACGCGTCACGTTGATCCGCACGCTCGAGGAGGTCGCCCTGTGCAGCGATCGCTGCCAGCGGGTGTTCCTCCAGTACCCCTGGCAGTTCGTAGAGGCCGAGGTCGAAGCGACCACCAGGGCCGAGTGAGTGGCGCCATGAGCAACCCCGGCCGGCGCCATCCGCGCTACCTGTACCGCGATCAGCTCGAGTCGCTGGTGTCCGCCGAAGTCGCGGCCTCGTCGGCAGCCGTGCTGCCGAGACCCTTGCCCCGGGTGGACCGCATCGTCGTCCCGGACACCGAGAAGCTCCCCTGCGCCGACTCCGGATCACTCGTTCCTGCCGGAGCCGGCGCAGGGGTGGCCACCCACGACGAGCGCCACCAGGAGAGTCACACCGGGTGACCGAGAGGAAGGCCCGCCGCGAGGCCGACATCGAGGCCCTCGAGCGCGAGCTCGCGGAGTGCCGCGCGGGCATCTTCGTCCGCGCGCAGGAGCTCGAGGTCGCGCGCTCGGCCCTCGAGGGCCAGGCGCGGACGTGGCAGTCGATCATCGAGAGCATCGCCGACGGCGTCGTCGTCGCCGACGAGAGCGGCGCCCTCCTCTGCATGAACCCGGCGGCGCGGAGGCTCCTCGGGGAGGGGACTGCGGTCGGCGAGGGGACGGCGCCGGTCGATCGGCTGCCGCTCCGCCGCGCGATCCGTGGCGAGCCCGTGGACGACTTCGAGCTCGTCGTCCCGGGGCCGGGCGGCTCCGTCTGCCTCTCGGCGAACGCGCGGCCGCTCCGCGACCGTCACGGCGTCCTCATGGGCGGCGTCGCCGTCTTCCGCGACGTGACGGAGAAGAAGCGGCTCGTCGCCGAGATCCAGGCCGCGAACCGCCACAAGAGCGAGTTCCTCGCGAACATGTCCCACGAGCTGAGGAGCCCGCTCAACGCGATCATCGGCTTCACCGAGCTGCTCCAGGACGGAGCGGGCGGTCCGCTCTCCGGGAAGCAGCGCGAGTACCTCGGCGAGGTGCTCCTCAGCTCGCGTCACCTCCTGCGCCTCGTGAACGACGTCCTCGACCTGGCGAAGGTCGAGGCCGGCAAGCTCGTCACGAGCCCGGAGCGGCACGAGCTCGGGGCGCTCCTCGCCGAGGTGGTGCAGGTCCTGCGCGCGCTCGCCGTCTCGAAGCGGCTCACGCTCCGCGTCGAGGCCGACCCCGCGGTCGGCGACGTCGTGATCGACGGCGCGCGCCTGAAGCAGGTCCTCTACAACTACGTGTCGAACGCGATCAAGTTCACCCCGGAGCACGGGACCGTGACCGTGCGCTCGCGGCTCGAGCCGGGCGACCGGTTCGTGCTCGAGGTCGAGGACACCGGGATCGGGGTCCGCGCCGAGGACCAGAAGCGTCTCTTCGTGGACTTCCAGCAGCTCGACGCCGGGACGGCCAAGAAGCACGCCGGGACCGGCCTCGGGCTCGCCCTCACGAAGCGGCTCGTCGAGTCCCTCGGCGGCTCCGTCGGGGTGAAGAGCGAGCCGGGGCGGGGGAGCACGTTCCACGCGGTGTTGCCGCGGGTCGCCGCGGACGCTCCCGCCGCCCCGGCCGTCGTCACTCCGAGCAGCGCCCGGCCGCGGAGCGCGGCGCGCGCCGGCGCGCGCGTCCTCGTCGTGGACGACAACCCCGCGAACCTGGAGCTCGTGAAGGTCCTCCTCGAGAAGGAGGGCCACGCCGTCCGCACGGCCGCCGACGCCGAGTCGGCCCTCGAGGCCGTGGCCCTGGAGACGCCGGACCTCGTCCTCATGGACATCCAGCTCCCGGGCATGGACGGGCTCGAGCTCACGCGCCGCATGAAGGCGCGGCCCGAGCTGCACGACGTCCCGATCGTCGCCCTGACCGCCTACGCCATGAAGGGCGACGAGGCCAAGGCGCTCGGCGCGGGCTGCGACGGCTACCTCACCAAGCCCATAGACACGCGGTGCTTCGCCGGCCTGGTCCTCGGCTACATCCGGGGTCCGGTCGGGCGCGCCCGGGTCCCCACGCGGGGAGGAGTGATCTCTTGAGCGGCCCGATCGTCCTCGTCATCGAGGACAACCCCCCGGCGCGGCGCATGCTCGAGGTCGCGCTCGGTGGCGCGGGTTTCACCGTCCACGCGGCCCCCGACGCGAAGTCGGCCCTCACGCTGTTCGAGGCCACGAAGCCCGCGCTCGTGCTCCAGGACCTCGTCCTCCCCGACATGGACGGCTTCGAGCTCGCGAGGGCGCTCCGCGCTTCTCCGCGCGGCGCGGAGGTGCCGATCATCGCGTGCTCGGGCTTCTTGCCGGGAGACGACCGCGCGCGGATCGCGGCCGCGGGCTTCGACGACTTCCTCGTGAAGCCGATCGAGCCCTCGCGCCTCGTCGAGATCGTGCGTCAGTACCTGCCCGACGCGGCGCCGTCAGGGCCCCCGCCCGCGCCCGGCCGCTGCGTGCTCATCGTGGACGACGACGCGATCCAGCGGAAGCTCCTCGCGGTCCACCTCGAGCGGAAGGGCTTCACGGTCATCGCGACCGAGAACGGAGAGGAGGCCCTCGACAAGGCGGCCGCTCACCGCCCCGACGCGATCGCGAGCGACGTCCTCATGCCGGGCCTGAACGGCTTCGGGCTCTGCCTCGCTCTCCGCCGCGACCCCGACTTCGAGCGGCTCCCGGTCGTCCTCTTCTCGGCGAACTACCTCGAGTCCGAGGACTGCCAGGTCGCGAAGAGCGTCGGCGCGACGGCCTTCGTCGTCCGCCAGCCCGACTTCTGCGACGTGATCGACGTGCTCGAGGCGTGCCTGGAGAAGCGCAAGCCGCCCGCGACGCCGCCGCGGCCGAGGCCCGGGACGGAGACGCCCACCGGCGTGCCCCGGAACCGGATCCTCCAGCACCTCGACAAGCAGGCGACGCTCAACGCGCAGCTCGTGCGCGACTGCACGATCCAGGCGGCGGGCCTGTCGATCCTCGGCTCCGTGTCGGATGCTCTCGCGCGGAGCGAGGACCTCGATCGGGCCCTCGCCGAGGCGCTCGCGGTGTGCGTCGAGGCGGGCGGCGTCACCGCGGGCGCCGTCTTCACGATCGACGCGAACCACGCCCTCGTCACGCGCGCGGAGACGGGCTTCGACGCGGCGGCGAAGAAGAAGCTCGACGAGCTCGTGGCGAGCCCGAGCTTCCTCGCGCGCATCCTCGCCTCCGAGGCGCCCGTCGCCCTCCCGCGCGGGATCCACCCGGGCGAGGAGAGCCTCTTCGAGGCGGGCGTCCTCGCCTCCGCGCTCGTCGCGCCGCTCGTCCTCCGCGGCGAGCGCCTCGGCGCGCTCGTCCTCGCCTCGAAGGACCGCGACCTGGGCGGCGCCGACTGGATCGCCTTCGCGCGGCCGGTCGCCGCGCAGATCGCGCTCGCGCTCGCGCTCGCGCGGACCTTCGAGCGCCTCCGCGCGTCCGAGAGCTGGCACCGCGGGCTCATGGAGCACGCGAACGACGCCGTCATCGTGCTCGACCCGGCGCGCGGCGTCGTCCTCGACGTCAACCGCCGCGCCGAGAAGCTGCTCGGCCGCCCCGCGGAGGACATCGTCGGCACGCGCCTCGACGTCATGCGGCCCGTCCTCGACGGCACCGGGGCGCGCCTCGTGGACCTCGAGATCGTCGGCGCGAACGGGCAGACGACGCACGTGGACGTCTCGGCGGCGAAGGTCGACCTGGGCGAGAAGCGCGTCGTGATCGCGATCGCGCGCGACGTCTCCGAGCGGATCGAGGCCCAGGAGGAGCAGATCCGCCTCCACGGCGAGGCGAGCCGCGCCGCGCGGGCGAGGGATGCGATCCCCGGCCTCATCGCGACCGAGCTCGGCGAGCCGCTCGAGCGTCTCGCGCGCGCGCTGGACGGCGCGGTCGCCGAGAACCGGGAGGCGGGCCCGAGCCTCGTCCCGGCGCGGCGGCAGTTGAAGCGCCTCCGCCAGCTCGTGGACCTCGTCGCCCTCGCCGCGCGCGCGCCGCGCGCCGAGATCCGCTTCGAGACGGCCCACGTGGACCTCGCGACGATCGTCTGCGAGGTCGCGGGCCGCTTCTCGGAGGAGCTCGAGGAGGCGGGCTCGCCGCTCGACGTCCGCGCCGAGACGGCCGTCGTCGGTCACTGGGACCGCGAGCGCCTCGAGCAGATCGTGACGGTGCTCATCGCGAACGCGCTCCGCCACGGCGCGGGGAAGCCGATCGTCGTCGCGGTCGAGGGGAGCGCCACCGAGGGCCGCGTCATCGTCGCCGACGGCGGCGCGGGGGTCGCCGCCCCGGGCCCGCTCGAGACGCTCGAGCACCGGGACGGCACGACCAGCATGGGCCTCTGGGTCGCCCGCCGGATCGTCGAGGCGGCGGGCGGCGGGATCCTCGTCGCGACGCGCCCGGGAGCGGGCTCGGTCGTGAGGGTGACGTTCCCCCGACGTTAGGTCCGAATCTCCGAGTGGGCTACTTCGCCCAGAGCTCGACCTGAGCCTTCCCGCCGCCAGGGAGGTTGCTGTACTTGAACTGGACCTTCCGGATGACGCGCGCGCCGCCCGGGAGGTCGATGACGCGGCTCCGCGTGTTCTCGCCGAACACCAGCCGCGTCTTCGGCGAGAAGGTCTCTCCGTCGCCGAACGTCACCTCGACGTCGAACATCTCGAGGGCGCTGTGCTCGACGACGAGCATCATCCGCGTGTGGCGGCCTTCCTTGCCGCCGACGGCGATCGTGTCGTGATCGACCTTGCCGTGGTGGACCCACTTCTCGCCGAGCTTGTCCCAGCCCGTCCGGTCCTCGACCTTCGCGTCGCGCGCGTCGTCGCGGCGCTCCTGCCGCCGCTCCTCGCGGTGGTGTCCGCCGCCGCCGCAGCCGGCGAGCAAGAGCACCCCCGCGACCAGGGCCACCGTCCCGTTCGTCTTCATGTCTCTCTCCTCGTGGAAACGACCGGGCGCCGCGACCTCCGCGAGGAGGAGCGGCGCCCGGACCGGTCTTACCCGTTCGTTCGGAGCGCGATCAGCGCTGCGCCTTCGGGTGCGCGACCGTCGTGAAGGGGATCGAGTCCGGGTGCTCGCCGTTCTTGCCGACGAACACGTGGTCGGGCTGCTTCTTGACGCCGCCCTTCTCGCCGCCGATCTCGAGGTCCCACTCGATCGAGTCCGCTTCCTTGCCGGCGTGGAAGTCGATCCCGTCCTCGGCCTCGTCCGTCGTGAAGTCGAACTCCATCTTGTGGCGCTCGGGGCCGATCCGGTAGCGATCCTTGCGCTCGCCCTTGACGAGCTTGGTGTCGCCGAACTTGCCGCCCTTGATGACGATCGTGCCCTTGAAGTGGTGCTCCTTCTTCTTCGTCGTGCAGCGGAGATGCCAGCCGTCGTCATCGTGCCAGACGGCGTAGCAGTAGATGTCGCCCGGGTTGTACTTCTCGGGCTTGCCCTGCACGTGGAGCTTGTCCTTGGCGACCGCGGTGCCGAACGCGACGAGCGCGAGGGCAGCCGTGGCGATCGCGAGCTTGAGATGACGCATGCCTTAGAGTCCTCCTAGAGGGCGGAGAGGCTACCCTACGGGCGCCGCAAGAGGAAAGGGCACCACGCCGGGCCGACACCCGGTCGCAGGGCGGCGCCCCCCCGGTCAGTCCTCGGCTGCGTCGTGCGACGCCTTGCGGCCGCCGCGCTCGAGCCGCGCGCCGCCTTCCAGGTGACGCCAGGTCTGGATCGCGCGCGCGACGAGCTCGCGCGCGCCCGCGCGGAGCGCCTGGCTCTCGCGCATGACCTGGACGTTCGTCTCCATGTCCTCGGCGGACCAGCCCCGGCTGTGCGCGACGTACGGGAACGGCGGGAAGACGAAGCCGATCTCCGCGAAGAAGCCGAGCATCTGGCCCGCGACGGCCTGGATGTTGTCCTGGCCCCCCATGATCACGAAGCCGGCGACCTTCCGCTCGATGAGGGCGCGGTGCCCGATCGTGATCTGGTTCTGGACGCAGTTCATCCGCTCGACCATCCGGTAGTAGCCGGACGACGCGGCACCCCAGCGAATCGGCGTCGCGACGAGGACCACGTCCGCCCAGTGGACGATCCCCTCGTAGACGGGCGTGAGCTGGTCGCCCGGGTCGCGCTCGGTGATCGCGCACGGCCACGTGCACGCGCGCGCGGCCTTCGAGTAGTTGCCCTCGCACGCGCGGAACGCGAGCTCGCGGAGCTTGACGAGCCGTGTCTCGGCGCCGAGGGTCTTCGCGTGCTCGAGGGCGTGCTCGAGGAGCGCCTCGGAGCCCGAGAAGCGCGGGTTCGCGCGGTCCATGTCCGTCGTCGAGATCCCGAAGACGCGCGGCTGCTCGTGCGGCGAGCGGTCCACGGCGCGCGCGAGCGGATGCGGGTCGTGGTGGACGAGCTGCCGCGGAGTCTTCGCGTCGAGGCAGACCCAGACCTCGTCGCCGCGCACCTCGACGGCGTGGGTCGCGACGGCCTCCGCGTCGTAGCCCGGGGGACCCTTGCCCGTCTTGACGCTGTACTCCCACGCGTGCCACGGGCACGTGACGAACTCGGCGCGCATGAGGCCCTTCGCGAGAGGGCCGCCCTTGTGGTGGCACGTGTTCGCGATCGCCCACGGAGCGCCCTCGAACCAGAAGAGGGCGATCTTCGTCTTGCCCTCCTCGACGGCGATCGAGCCCTCGCTCTGGAGCTGGGTGAGGGACGTCGCGCGAATCCAGCGGTCGGTCAAGCGCGCTCCGCGCCCGATTGTGACATGATCTCGGTGCTGGAGTCTCCTTGCGGAACCGCGAGCTCCTCCTCGCCGCACCCTTCGCGCTCGGCGCCGTGATCCTCCTCGTCGTCGTCGTCGTCGAGCCGGAGCGACCGCGCTCCGGCGAGCGCTCGCTCACGTGGGAGCGCGAGTCGCGGGTGACGGACCTCGGCGGCGAGCGAGGGCGCTTCGGCGTGCCGACCGACGAGGCGCTCGCGTCCGTGGCCGACGCGTCCTCCAGCTCGGGCACGGCGCCCGACTCGGTCGCGATCGGCGACGGACGGGGCACGCGCGGCCGGACGGGCGGCGTCGCCGAGGTCGGCGCGGGTGGCGGCGTGGACCCCGAGGCGGAGGCGCGGCGCCGCGCGGGGACAGCGTGGATCCGGCGTCCGGGGGGCTCGCACCTCTACGAGGGGGTCCTGCGACGAGGCGGCGTCCCGCTCGAGCTCGGCCAGGCCGCGGACGTGTCGTCCAAGGCGCGCCAGGTCGAGCGCGCGAACGACGTGGCGGAGAAGCGCGGGAGCGTCCTCGGGCAGATCGTCAGCGTCGATGCGACCGCGATCACGGGGTGGGCCTACGACTGGAACGACCTCGCGACGGTCGCGAACGTGGACGTCTACGTGGACAACAAGCTCGTCGCGACGGTGCCCGCGAGCGCGCAGCGGCCGAACTTCGACCCCGCGAACCCGGCGAACCCGATCAACACGCGCGCGTGGGTCGTCCCCGCGCCCGCGCTCCTCGCGGACGGCGACAAGCACTGGGTGAGCGCCGTCGGATACCGCCCCGGCTCCGACGCCAAGCGCGAGCTCGAGAGGTCCCCCTGGACCTTCGGCGGCGTCCACTGGCCGCGGGGCGAGATCGTCTTCGTGTCGGAGCGCATGGTCTACGGCTGGGTGCGCGACCCCGACGCCCTCGACCAGCCCATGAAGGTCTCCGTCCAGGTGGACGGCAAGCTCCTCGGCGAGACGACGACCAAGGGCCGCGGACACAACCGGGCCGTGTTCGACGAGGCGCGAGCGCTCTCGCCGACGAAGAAGACGGTCGTCGCCCTCGACGGGCTCTCGGGCCCCGAGGACCCCGGCCTCGGCGCGGCGATCGCGGCCAAGCTCCAGTCGCTCAAGGCGACGCGCCTCTACCTCGACTTCTGGCCCCTCGCGAGCGCGACCGACGCCGTGCCCCACGACGTCTTCGAGTTCTCCGTGGCGGCGGCGGACGGGAAGATCGTCCTCCTCGCCGGGCAGGAGCGTGCGGGCATCAAGCTCTACGAGATCCCGGCGGACAACCAGGCCTTCGTCTTCAACTCCCCGCAGCCGATCGTCGGCACCTGGCTCCAGGTGAAGCTCAGGTCGTCGGCCGACGGCGCGATCGAACGCGAGGCGCGTCGGTCGCCCTTCCAGCTCGCGCAGGACACGAACCAGCCGCCGCGCGGGCAGCTCCTCCTCTTCACCGGCAACCAGATCTCGGGCTACGCCCTCGACCCGGACGCTCTGCCGGGCCCGATCTCGGTCGAGGTCACGATCGACGGGGTGTCCGTCGGCCGGGTCACGGCGGACAAGGCGTTCCCTCAGGAATACAACCACTACCAGCTCCCGGATCCGAACCACGGGTTCGCGTTCACGATCCCGGAGAAGTACCTCGACGGGAAGACGCACACGATCCAGATGTTCGCAGTGAACCACCCGGCGGGGGTGAACCCCGAGCTCAGGAACTCACCCGCGCCCTTCGTCGGCAGCCGGAACATCCGGCCGTACGGTTGGCTCGACGTGGCGGACGCGACGCGGATCTCGGGCTGGGCGTACGATCACGAGGCGGGCTCCTCGCCGGTCTCCGTCGAGATCTGGGTGGACGGCGCCCTCTACAAGACGGTGACCGCCAACCTCGACCGGCCCGAGCTCGTGCCGCTCGCCTTCCCCGACCCGGCGCACGGCTACACGTGCCCGCCGCCTCCGCTCGACGACGGCAAGCACCACACGATCCGGGCCTTCGCCCTGGACGTGCCCGACGGTCCGAAGCAGGAGCTCTGGGGTTCGCCCAAGGAGATCAACGCGCAGAAGCCGTACATCGGGCTCAACCCCTACGACGCACCGAACGGCCTCGCGGTCGCGGAGGTGACCTCGGGCGCCCCGGCGTCCGTCGCGGGTGTCGCGGTGGGCGACGTGATCCGCGCCTTCGACGATCGGAGCGAGAAGGTCGATCGCGCGGCGTTCATCGCGTGGGTGCAGGCGCGCGAGGTGGGCGAGAAGATGACGCTCCGGCTGTTCCGCGACCCGAGTCTGGGAGCGCCGCCCGAGCCGAACCCGGCGGTGCCTCCCGGGACTCCGCTCGCGGCGAACGAGCGGCTCGTCGTGGTGACGGTCGGGTCGCGATAGGCCACAATCTCGCCGAGCTCGGAGGTTCTCGTGCCGGACCAAAGCCACCACGACCGCGCCCTCCGTGGGATCGTCGACGAGAAGACCCGCGACGCTCTCGGCGTCGAGGGGCGCCAGGCCCTCTTCAGCGCCGCTTGCCTCATGGCCTTCGCCGACCTCGAGCTCGCCGAGCCGGAGAGCGTGGTCCTTAGCGCGCTCGGCGCTTACCTCGCGTCGGCGCCGCAGGGCCAGCGCGTGACCTCGCGACGGCAGTCGAGGGATCAGCTCCTCGCGACGCTTCGCGAGGCGAAGTTCGGCCCCGAGGTCGGCGATGCGATCCTGGGATGCCTCGCCTACATCGCGACGGCCGACGGGATCATCAGGCCCGCCGAGCGGCAGTTCCTCGAGGCGACGGGCGCCGCGCTCGGGCGCGATGCCGCGACGTGCGAGGCGATCCTCGAGAAGGTCGCGTACACGTAGCCGTCGGCGGGGCCGTCCGGCCGTCGGTGTCGTTCCTCACGTGAGCGGCCTCGCGTGAGCGACAAGGCGCGAGGACGAGGAGCAGAAGATGCTCGTCCAGGGGGGCGTCGCGCGTGACGGTGGCTCGAACAAGCAAGAGCTGCTCGCAGCGTCGGGAGCGACGAGCAGGGAATGCTCGCCCAAGGGTTCGTCGCGCGCGACGGGGCGTCAGACGAGCATCTTCTGCTCGCGGCTCTTTCTTGCTTCTCGACGATGCAGCTCTCGTCGCACTGACGATCAGATGTCGACGCCCTTCAACAGCTCCTGCAGACTCTCGGTGGGCGCTCGAGCGCCCCCTTCCACACGTCGTCGCCAACTCCGACGGAACGGCCTTCCTGATCACTCACGCGAACGGAACAGGTCGCGACAGGACAGAAACCGTTGAGCTCGTCACGGTCCCGTGAGGCCGTCTCCACTTTCAGATTTGAAAGCTGGAGGCTCCGTCGCGCGCGACGACCGCTCCAGCTTTCAAGTCTGAAAGCGATCGTGATCGCTGCGAAAGGCGGCACCCGGATTTGAACCGGGGGATGACGGATTTGCAATCCGTTGCCTTACCACTTGGCTATGCCGCCGCTGAAGCGCTGCGAATGCTAGCAGAGCCCTGAGACAGGTCAAGCTCGCTCGCTGGACTCCGCCCTCTCGCCGACGCGAGAATGCACAGCTGAATGCACGTCGGCCCCTACGAGGTCACCGAGCGTCTCGGCCAGGGCGCCGTCGGCATCGTCTTCGCGGCCCGCTCGCCGTCCGGAGCCGCCGTCGCGATCAAGCTCCTCCAGCGCTCCACGCCCGAGGAGCTCGCCCGCTTCGAGCGCGAAGCGCGTCTCCAGTCCCAGCTCGGCGCCGCCGCGGGCTTCGTCCCGCTCCTCGAGGTCGGCCGCTGCGAGCAGGGCCCTTACCTCGTCATGCCTCTCCTCCGCGGCGGCACTCTCCGCGATCGCCTCCGCCGCGGCCCGCTCGGTGTCCCCGAGACCGTCGAGCTCGGCGTCACGCTCGCCCGCGCTCTCGGCCGTGCCCACGCTCTCGGCGTCGTGCACAGGGACGTGAAGCCCGAGAACGTGCTCTTCGACGCCGTCACGGGCGAGCCGCTCATCGCGGACCTCGGTCTCGCGAAGCACTTCTCGTCCGACGCCCCCGGCGCGAGCCGGAGCGCATCGCTCTCGGCGACGGGGACCCTCCGCGGCACGGCGGGCTACATGGCGCCCGAGCAAGCGGCCGACTCGCGGAACGCGGGCCCGGCGGCGGACGTCTTCTCGCTCGGAGCGATCCTCCACGAGTGCATCGCGGGGCGTCCGGCGTTCTCGGGCGAGAGTTTCCTCGCGGTCATCGAGCGCGTCGAGAAGGGACAGGTCGAGCGCCTCGAGGCTCCGCGGTGGCTCGAGGCGCTCGTGCGCCGCGCGCTCGCGCGCGACCCCGCGGAGCGCTTCCCGGACGGCGAAGCGTTCGCGACCGCTCTCGAGGAGAGCGCCCTCGCCGCCAGCCGTCCGCGATCGAAGGCTCCTCGCCTCGCGGCAGCGCTCATCGGAGTCGCACTCGCGAGCTTCGCGATCCTCCGTGCTCGCGCTCCCGAGCCGCCGCCGCCGGCGACACCGAAGAACGAAGTCGATCCCATGCGTCGTCTCCTCGACGCCGCCGAGCGCGGCGACGTTGCGGCCATGAGCTCTCTCGCGAAGGTGTTCGCGAGCGGGAGGGGGACTCCCCGCGACTTCGTCGCGTCCGTCAAGTGGTCTCGCAAGGCGGCGGAAGCGGGCGACGCGAGCTCGATGACCGACCTCGGTTGGGCCCTCGAGTTCGGACGCGGCTGCGGTCGCGACCTCGTCGAGGCGGTGCTCTGGTACCGGAGAGCGGCCGACGCCGGCCATCCGATCGGCGTGAGGAACCTCGGCACCTGCTACCGGGACGGGAAGGGCGTCGAGAAGAACGAGGCCGAAGCGCTCCGCCTGTTCCGCCTCGCGGCCGAGATGGGTGAGGTCGGCGCCATGAACAGCCTCGGAGCGATGCTCTTCATGAAGGGAGCAGCCGAGGACGAGGAGGCCGTCGCCTGGTTCAAGAAGGCCGTCGCCCTCGGCAGCGCGGGCGCGATGCGCAACATGGGCGTCGCCTACGAGAGCGGGCACGGAGTGCCGAAGGACGAGGCCGAGGCCGTCCGGTGGTACCGGAAGAGCGCCGACGCCGGAGACGTGAACGGCATGACGAGCCTCGCCGTCATGCTCGCGAACGGACGCGGGGTCGCTCAGGACGAGGCCGAGGCGATCCGCTGGTATCGCCGCGCGAGCGACGGCGGCGACTTTCGAGCGATGATCAACCTCGGGCTCCTCCTCGAGCACGGCCGCGGCACCCCGAAGGATGAGGCCGAGGCGGCGCGCCTCTACCAGAAGGCGGCCGACCGCGGAGACGCCGTCGGCATGACGAACCTCGGGAACATGTACCGCTCGGGTCTCGGAGTCGCGAAGGACCAGGCCGAGGCCATCCGCTGGTTCCGGAAGGCGGCCGAGGCCGGGAACGCCCGCGGCATGGTCCACCTCGCGGAGGCCCTCGAGACGCCAGGGCCGTTCCGCGACGACGCGGAGGCGCTCCGCTGGCTCAGGAAGGCGGCCGAGCTCGGCGACCGGGACGCTCGCAACGTCCGCCGGAAGCGCGGAGGCTGAGCGGCGTGGTAGTGTCCGTTCGGGGGGTCGCGTGAAGGACTGCCTGTTCTGCAAGTTCGTCCGGGGCGAGATTCAGCCGAAGAAGGTCTACGAGGACGACCACGTCCTCGCCTTCCACGACATAAAGCCCCAGGCCCCGACACACGTGCTCGTCGTCCCCAAGGAGCACGTCGCATCCCTCGACGACCTCGGCGCGAACCACGCGACCGCCGCCGGACACCTCTTCCTCGCCGCGGCCAAGATCGCGAAACAGCTCGGCCACTCGAAGGGTTACCGCTGCGTCGTCAACACGGGGGCCGATGCCGGGCAGACGGTCTTCCACATCCACCTCCACCTCCTGGGTGGACGGGCCTTCTCCTGGCCCCCTGGCTAGCTGGGCTTGAACGAGACTTTAACGAGTTGAAAGCCTTGGCCCATGGGGCTATGCTGCGACCGTTTCGAGGTGCCGGTAGATGTCATCGATGGATGGGGACATAAAGAAGGACATTCTCGATGTCCGCAAGGTCATCGAGCGAAGCACTTCTAAGGTCTCCCTGCGGGACCTCGAGAAGAAGGGCTTCCGCAAGGTCAAGGTCCTCCGCGCCGGAGACATCAACCAGCTCATCTACAAGGCCGTCCAGACGGTGCTCGCCAAGCAGCCGGCGGGCATGGGAGAGGCCGAGCGCCAGCAGGTCCTCGCCGAGGCCAAGGCGGAGTACGAGCGCCAGACGAAGCAGCTCCAGGAGCTCCAGGAGGCTTCGGACAAGGCCGAGGCAGACAAAGAGCAGATCGCCCAGGCCAAGCAGAACCTCGAGCAGAAGGTCGCCCAGCTCAACCAGCAGTTCGCCGCCGAGAAGAAGCGGCTCGAGGCCGAGAAGGCGCAGCTCGAGCGGGAGAAGTCCACGCTCTCGGAGAAGGGCTTCGACGCGATCCAGGCCGCCCAGAAGCAGTCCCAGGACCTCCAGGCGCGGCTCGCCGAGGCCGAGTCGCGCGCGAACGGCGCCGTCTCGCAGGAGCAGTACAACCAGCTCCACGCCGAGGCGCGCGAGCGCGTCTCCGGCCTCAACACGAAGATCGAAGAGCTCGAGCGCTCGCTGCGCAAGGCGCAGAACGACGCGCAGATGGTGGAAGAGACGGCCGCGGGCAAGACCCGCAGCCTCTCGGCCCAGCTCGAAGACTCCGAGCAGCGGGCGCGCAAGCTCGCGGCCCGCGTGGGCGAGCTCGAGGCCGAGCTCGAGCAGCGCGCCACCAAGTCGGGCATGGGCGCCGTCGAGGCCGACGTGGACAAGCTCCGCGAGGAGATGCAGGCCCAGCAGGCGGAGATGCTCAAGACCCTCGTCGGCGTCATCAAGGAGACCCAGGCCGCTGCCCCGGCCGCGGCCGCCTCCGGTGGCGATTTCGAGAAGTCGTTCAAGAGCCTCCAGCAGAACCTCACCGATCAACTCCGGAAGTTCGCCGGATCTGGTATGAAGGGGTTCGAAGAGGGGAGCACGATGGACATCGGCGCCCTCCTCGCCCAGGGTGCCGACGTGAAGATCGAGACGAACGTCAAGGACGTGAGCGTCCAGACTCAGTCGGCCAAGAGCGTCAAGGACAAGCTGTCGAAGCTCAGGAGCATGAAGGGCGGGGGGCCGCCGCCGACCAGTTGAACCCGCCTCTCCCGAGTGAACACGAGAACGAGCTAAGCGAGGAATTCTCCTTCAATGAGCGACAAGCCCACGATCTCCCCCGGTGGTGCGGCGCGGCCGGCCGGCAACCCGAGCCTGCGCGCTGGTAAGGGCCTCGACGTTGGCACCGCCAACCTCCTCTCGGCCGTCCAGGACTACGAGGGGAACGTCATCATCAAGGTCCAGCGGAACGCGTTCATCGACATCGAGCAGAACGACTTCACGCGGAACATGCTGACCAAGATGGACGTCCAGTACGTCATCCTCAACAACAAGATGGTCGTCATCGGCGACCCCGCGTTCGACCTCGCGAACATCTACAACCGCGAGACGCGCCGGCCCATGCAGGACGGCATGATCTCCCCGAAGGAGAAGGAGGACGCGATCCCGATCGAGAAGCTCCTGATCGATCGCCTCCTCGGCCCGCCGAAGATCAAGAACGAGGTCTGCTACTTCTCGATCCCCGCCGACCCGATCGACGCCCAGATGGACGCGATCTGGCACAAGGGCGTCTACTCGGGGATCCTCACGCAGCTCGGCTACAACCCGAAGTCGATCATCGAAGGTCACTGCGTGGTCTTCGCCGAGCTCGACGAGGACGACTTCACCGGGATCGGCATCAGCTGCGGCGGCGGCATGTTCAACATCTGCGTCTCGTACAAGACGATGCCCGCCCTCTACTTCGCGACGACGCGCGGCGGCGACTGGATCGACCGCAACGTGGCGCGCGTGCTCGGTATCAAGGCCTCGCGCGCGACGGCGATCAAGGAGAAGGGCGTCGACCTCCGCAACCCGCGCACGAACGAGGAGCGCGCGATCGACGTCTACTACCGCGAGCTCATCCGTTACACGCTGAACGAGATCAAGAAGCGCTTCGAGACGGCGTCCGACGTGCCGCAGTTCCCGGACCCCGTGGACATCGTCTTCGCCGGCGGAACCTCGCGCATCGGCGGGTTCATCGACGTCGTCAAGGACGAGTTCGCGAAGATCAAGTTCCCGATCCCGATCAAGGAGATCCGCCGCGCGGAGGACGCGTTCACGTCCGTCGCCCGTGGCGCGCTCGTCGCGGCCGCTGCCGACCCGGAGAACCCGGAGGAGTAAGCCGCAGCTCCTCTTTTCTCCGAGATGAGCCACAGAGGTCACCGAGAGCACAGAGAGA
>CAZYLP010000003.1:0-36645 GCA_964648345.1 uncultured Planctomycetota bacterium | reverse complement strand
GCTCCGGCTCCGGCTCCGGTTCCGGCTCCGGTTCCAGCTCCGCCGCCCGAGGCTCTCAAGCCCATGCGTCCCGAGCTCGGCCTCTCTCTCAGCGACACGAACGTCCTCACGGGCCCCATCGAGCTGGGCCCGAGCTCGATCGGCGTCGCGGAGAAGGCCCCGAAGGTCGCCGGTCTCGCCGGCGGGTCGCCGGCGGCGAAGGGCGGGATCAAGGCGGGCGACCGCATCTTCGCGGTCGATGGACGCTCCGTGGACTCGGTCGCGGCCTTCGAGGCGGAGATGTCGAAGAAGACGATCCCGGGTGAGGTCGTGCTCCGTGCCGGTCCCACGCGCGCCGAGGCGTCGGACGTCCGGCTCATCTTCAAGTAGGCAGCGCGAGAACGCGAGCCTCGGCGTCACTCTCCGCCTCGCGCTCACATCACCCCGATGCCACCTCTCACGCCCACCGCAGCAACCTACGGTGCTTCCGAGGAAGTCATTTCAATCGCTGAAACGATCTCGTCACTCGAACTGCGCCGAGAAACGTCTGTCGGCGAGCCAGATCTCGTCCGAGATCTTCCAGAACTCCTTGATGTCGGGATCCGCGAGGGCCTCTGGCCGCTCCATGATCCGGCCCATCATGCTCACGTCTCCCCATCGACAATCAGCGGCGCTACCGACCATGAACTGAGGCTTCCCCTCGATGTTGCGGACGAGGATCAGGATCGCCTTCCGCTGCGCTGGGGTCGCGCCCTCTCCCCAGCCGCCGAGCGAGATGAGGAGCGTCCCGAAGTGGTCCGGATTCTTCTCCGTGTAGCCCGCGAGGTAGACAGCGCGCGCTCCGCGCTCGTCGGAGACGAAACCCCGGAGGACGTGCGAGAGGCTCCCACAGCAGCTGCAGATGGGCGTGGTCTCCGCCCCGAGCTCGATGCGAAACACTCCACTCCTCGCTGTAGACGGCCGAGTTCTCGATCGCCCGAAAGCCGCAATGAGGGCGAGAGCCGCGACCGCGACCAGAACCATGAGAACCAGCCGCCACCGGTCCACTCGATCGTCCTGCCCGCGACCGTATCGGGATCTCTCTCCCGCCGCAAATCGCGATCGTTGTCCTCGATGAAACGACTTTCGCGGGACCTCAGCGACTTGGGTCAACGCCCGCGCAAGGTCCGGAAACCGACACGGCCCCGTCTTCACGCATCTCCGAAGCAGACGATCGACCGCCGGTCGCTCCCGAGAACGAGGAGATAGATCCGGCCGGCCCCGAGCGCGAGCGAGCCCGTGAGCCTCTCCGGCGTGAGGCCGAGGTTGGCCGCGAAGAGAGGACTTCCATCCGGGGCGAGCCCGACGAGGTCGCCGCGAGCGACCGCGGCGTACCGACGGCCGACCGCATCGACGACGGGCGGCGCGAGGAGCGGCGGCCCGAACGGAGCGAACGGGATCGGCTCGTCGTGCGGGTCGAGGGCGAGCCACGTCCCGCCGGACGAGCGGCGCTCGACGATCCGGCCCGTGGTGCGCTCGATGAACAGGAGCTCGCTCTGCGCGCGCACGACGACGCGCTCCTTGCCGACGGCGACGTGCGCCTCGGTGGCCTCGATCGGCACGGTCCACCGGTGCTCGCGCTCGCGCCCGAAGGCGTGGAGCGCGAGCGGATCGACGACGAGCGGCGGCAGCCTCCCCGGAGACGCGGCCGCAGCGTCGAGACGGTAGGTCTTCGCGGGGATGTACGCCGAGCCGTCGAGACCGACGTGCGCCGAGCGACCGCGGAGCTTCCCCGCCTTCACGCGGAGCTCGTCCACGGTCCCGTCCGCGGCCACGACGCGGTCGCCGAGCACCACGGAGCGGTTCCACGCCACGGGGAGGAACCACGTGATGACCTCCTCCTGCGCGGCCCGCGCGACGAGCGGCGCGCGACGGCTCTCCTGGCCCGTGCGGGCGACGAGGAAGATCGCGTCGCGCGGTGATGCGACGACGACCTCGCCCGTCGCGAGGGCCGCGGGCGGCGAGAGGTTCTCGCGGAGGCCGACGGTCCACCGCGGCGCCCCGTCGGGCGAGAAGCACTTCACGTAGCTGCCGCCCCGCTCCGTGCGGTCGAGCGTGACGACGAGCGCGCCGTCCGGGAGCACGATCGGACCGTGACCCCACGCGGCGTCCTCCGCGCCGAGGTCGATCTCGAACAGGATGCGCGCCTTCTCGGCCGGCCCCTCGACGCGGCTCCGCCGCGTGCCTGCCGAGTCTCCGCGGACGTGCGGCCACGGAGCGAGCGCGTCGCCGCTCCCGTCGCGCGGCTGGGCGAGCGGCGCGACCTCCTCGCGCGAGGCTCCGAGCCCCCGTGCCTCGAAGGCCGCGGCCGCCGCCTCCGCGTCGCGGCCGGCGCGCCGGAGGGCGGAGGCCCACGCGAGCATCGAGGCCGCGTCGCCCCGCTCGCGCGCACGCCGCTCGGCGTCGCGGAGCTCGTCGTCCATCAGCTCTTTTCGTCGGGCGTCAGGTCACCCGCGCCCTCGAGGAGCGCGGCGAGCTGCTCCGACTCGCCCGAGCCGACGGAGGTGCCCACGGGCGACTCGGGGACGACGACCGCCTTGAGGCGGTTGCTGTCCGCGGCCTTGAGGGCGGCGAACTTCTCCGCGAGCGTGCGCGCCTCGGGAGAGACCGTCGGCCCCGGCGAGACGGCGGGCGCGGGGACGACGCTCGCGACGGGGACCGCGGTCACGAGCCCCCTCGGCTGCCCCGGGCCGGTCTGCTTCGCGGCCACGATCTCGGCGGGCGTCACGGCCTTCACCGCCGCCGTGCTCGAGGGGAGACCCGCGGTCGAGCCGCCCGCCCTCAACGCGGAGACGACGCGGTCGAACGAGATCTGCCCCGCGACCGTCTCGTGCGCCGTCCGCGCGCGGGCGATCGCCGTCGCGATGAACGCCGCCTCGGCGCCGCCTTCGAGCTTGAAGTCGGTCCCGTTCCGCTCGTGGAGCGAGCTGACGACGTCCTGGAGGTTGATCCGCTCGAGCGGCTTCGCGGGGACGTAGCCGGGGTCGTCCTTGAGCTCGATCTCGCGGAGGAGCCCGTCCTCGCAGAGGTGGAAGACGATCTCCGACGTGAGCCCGACGGGCGCTCCGAGCCGCTTCGAGAGGACGCTCAGCGTGGGCGGCTCCTTGCCCTGGTCGAACGCGTCGGCGATCGCGGCCATGACCCTGAGAGCGATCGTCTCGCGGCACTTCGGGCTCGCGTCCTGCGCGAGCTCCTCCTTGCCCTGGGAGCCGATGTTCTGGATCGCGAACGTGAGCTCGGCGCCGATGATCACGATGAGCCACGAGATGTAGAGCCAGAACATCATGATCGGGATCGTCGCGAGGCCGCCGTAGATCGTGTTGTACTGGACGAGCGAGGAGCTCGATGTCGCGAGCGCCCATCGGCTGAGCTGCCATGCGAGCGCGGCCGTGACTCCACCGTAGATCGCGGGCTTCAAGCGCACGCGCGTGTTCGGCATGAACGCGTAGAGGAGCGTGAACGCGACCGCGACGACCACGAGAGAGGTGAGGCGCGAGGAGTCGTCCTCCTCGGGGTAGGCGCCGAAGAGGACGAAGCGCATCTTCGCGTCCGGCGTCCAGCTCGGGTCGAGCTGCCCCTCCTTCTCGAGCTTGCCGATCATCTCGGTGCGCGCGTGGAAGCGGCCCGACGCCACCTCCTTCTGGACGTTCAGCTCGGCGAGCTTCTGGTCCTCGTGCTTCCAGACGCGACGGACGAGCCTCCCCGGCGCGTAGTCGCCGAGGCGCGAGTTCAGGTTCGACCCCATGACGAGCCCGACGCCGAGGAGGATCGGGCCGAGCGTCGCGAGCGCCCAGTACGTCATGAACTTCTGCAGGAACGAGCGCGAGCGCTTGACGCCCCAGACCTCGTTCATCGTCTGCTCGACCGTCGAGAGGAGCGAGACGACCGTCAGGACGAGGAAGATGAGCGAGACCGCGGCGAGGCCCGAGCCCGACTGCACGTACGAGTGCGCGTTCGTGACGAGCTTGTCGAGGTTCTCGCGGATCTGGGCCTCCTGCTCGGCGCTCGGGGCGAGCGCCTTGATGAGGAAGCTCTTCACGCGCGTGTCCGTGCCCTCGAGGCCGCCGAAGCCCTGGAAGAGCGAGAAGACGACCGCGAAGGCCGGCACGAGCGCGAGCATCGTCGTGTAGGTGAGCGCGCTCGCGCGGAGCTGCGTCCGGCTCGAGACGAGGCCGCGCCCGACGAGGTAGACGACGCGGAGGAGGAGGACGCCCCAGCGGAGGTAGAACCGCGGGAGCGCCTCCATGTCCACCTGCCAGATCGTCTCGGCCAGGAAGCGGCGGACCCGGTCGTAGGGCGACGCGGCGAGAGCGGCTCGCTCGAGGAAGGTCGTCTTGCGCGTCATGCGGGCGCGCTCCCGACGGGCAGGGACTTCACGAACGTCGCGAGCCGCTCGGGCCACGCCGGGAGCGGCTCGAGGCCTTCGAGCGTCGCGACGCGGTTCAGGAGGACGCCGTTCGACGGGCGCACGGCGCGCCGCGGGCGCTCGGAGCCGGAGATCCCGCGGACCTTCACGTCCATCCCCGCGGCGGCGAGGGCGCGCTCGGCGAGCTCGACCCACGAGCACGCGGGCCCCGAGCTCGTGAGGTGGTAGACGCCGCCGCCCCCGCGCTCGGCGAGGTCGCACAGGTTCCGCGCGAGGTCGGGCGCGTAGGTCGGGACCGCGTGCTGGTCGCGCACGGCGACGAACGGCTCGCCCGGCGCGAGCGCGCGCGCCTTCTCGAGCGTCGAGGTCACGTAGTTCCGGCCCGAGCCGCCGAAGAGGCGCGAGCTGCGGACGACGACGTGCCGCGGCCCGAGGCGGAGGACGTAGCGCTCCCCCCAGAGCTTCGAGCGGCCGTAGACGTTCTTCGGGTCCGGGTCGTCGAACTCGTCGTAGGGCTCGCCCTTCGTGCCCGGGAAGACGTGGTCGGTCGAGATGTAGATGACCCGCGCGCCCGCGCGCTCGGCGGCCTCGCAGACGTTCCGCGTCCCGAGCGCGTTGATGCGGTAAGCGAGGTCGGGGTCCTCCTCGCAGTCGTCCACGGACGTGAGCGCGGCCGTGTGGAAGATGACGACCGGCGAGTGGCCCTTCACCGCCTCGAGCACGCCCTCGCGCCCGCCGAGGTCGAAGTCGGCGCGGCCGACCCCCTTCACGTCCGCTCCGCGCGCGCGGAGCGCGGCGGCGAGCTCGCTCCCGAGGCGCCCGTTCGCGCCCGTGACGAGGACCTTCTTGCCGTCGAGGGCGGAGCGAACCATCAGGACTTGAGCCCCAGCTTTCCGTAGTGCTTCTTGTAGTAGTCGTCGAAGCTCTCGTCGCGGATCGCCCGCCACCAGGGCTCGTTCGAGACGTACCACTTCACGGTCTGCTTCAAACCTTCGTCGAACGGCACGACGGGCTTCCAGCCGAGCTCGCGGTGAGCCTTCCCCGAGTCGAGCGCGTAGCGGCGGTCGTGACCGGGGCGGTCCTTCACGTAGGTGATGAGCGACTCGGGCTTCCCGAGCGCCGCGAGGATCGCCTTCACGACGACGATGTTCTCGCGCTCGTTCTCGCCGCCTATGTTGTAGACCTCGCCCGTCTTGCCCTTCTCGAGCGCGGCCCAGACGCCGCGGCAGTTGTCCTCGACGAACAGCCAGTCGCGGATGTTCTTGCCGTCGCCGTAGACCGGGACCGGCTTCCCGAGGAGCGCGTTCGTGATCACGAGCGGCATGAGCTTCTCGGGGAACTGCCGCGGGCCGTAGTTGTTCGAGCTGCGCGTCACGACGACGGGGAGGCCGTGCGTCCGCGCGTAGCTGAGGGCGAGGAGGTCGGCGCCCGCCTTCGAGGCCGAGTAAGGGTTCTTGGGCGAGAGCGGCGTCGTCTCGCGGAAGATGTCGCCCGTCTCGCCGAGGTCGCCGTACACCTCGTCCGTCGAGATGTGGAGGAACCGCTTGAAGGTGCCCTCCGCGTGCGCCGCGCGGGCCGCCTCGAGGAGCGCGAGCGTCCCCTCGACGTTCGTCTTCACGAACGCCTTCGCCGCGAACAGCGAGCGGTCCACGTGCGACTCGGCCGCGAAGTGGACGACGTGGTCGATCCGCTCCTCGGCGAAGACCTTCCTCACCAGCTCGGTGTCGGCCACGTCGCCGTGCACGAAGCGGTAGCGGCTCTCCTTCTCGACCTCGGCCTGGTTCTCCCGGCGTCCCGAGTAAGCGAGCACGTCGAGGTTGATGACGCGCTCTACATCGCGCTCATTTGGCCGGGCGAGGGCGATGCGCAGGAAGGCCGAGCCTATGAACCCACAGCCACCCGTGACGAGGAGACGCAAGCGAGGATGAGTTTAGCACCTCACTCGACGGGACGCCGCCGGACCTCCAGCCGTGACTTTTCCACGAGGTCCACGTCGATCAGGTCCTGGCCCGGCGGCTCGACGGTGCCCTCCCCCGAGAGCTCCATCGTGATGACGCCCGCGACGAGGTCCTTGCGCTTCGGCTCGAGCGAGAGGTCGAGGACGTACCTGAACTCCTGGATGCCGCCCTTCTTCCAGGCGACCTTGCTCGGCCCGAGCGTCTCGAGCGCGAGCGAGACCGTCACCTCGACGTGCCCGAAGCGGACGCCGTTCTCCGTCTTCACGCGCTCGAGCTTGCCCGTGCCCGAGGAGCGCTTCGCGTCGATCGAGGCCTGGGGCCCCATGACCTCGCGCGCGAAGGCGGCGGGGTCGATCGTCCACGTGCCGCCCTCGACGACCGGGTCCTTCGGGAGGATGAAGTCCCACTCGAGCTCGTCGAGGAGCGGGTCCTTCTTGCCGTCCTTCAGGACGTGCGACTGGAGCCACGCGTTCGCCGCCCGCGAGACGGGCCGCTCGGAGTCCGTCGCCGAGGTCCGGAACGGGCCCTCGCCCTTCACGGTCACGACGGCGCCTTCGAGCGAGGTGTCGATGACCGTGTCCCAGGCGCGGGACCACTTCTCGAACGTGATCCGGTCCTCCGTGATCCCGTTGCTCGAGACCGAAGCGACCGCGTGGACCAGGCGGATCTCCTCCTTGCCCTCGTGCGTCTCCTCCTTGGCCTTCCCCTCGATCGCGAACTTCAAGGTGCGCTTGTCGGACTTGGTGAGCTCCTCGGTGAACTTCGTCCCGGCGCGCGGCTCGCGGCGCTCGAACGCGTTCCACTTGAAGACGGCGTCGTCCGCCCGCGCGACCGCGGCGAGCACGAGGAGCGACACGAGCCCTACTTTCTGGCTGGTCCGCACTTGAGAGTCTCCGTCCGTTCGGTCCGCGTCTCCGCGTGGAGCGACTCGCCGAGCTTCCGCCGCCCGGCGAACGCGACCCTGAGAGCGCGCGTCGCATCTTCGCGCCGCGAGGGTTCGAGCGACCCCTCGAAGGTCCACCCGAGCTCGACCTTCACGCCGTCCTCGTAGCGGAGCTGCTCCATGTCGAGCTTGCGGATCTGGAGCACGGCCTCGACGCGCGCCTTGCCGTAGCGCACGCCGCGCTCGACCCGCAGGTCCCAGAGCGTCCCCTTCACGTGGGAGCGCTGGAGGTCCACGTCGGTCGTCCCGAGGAAGCCGAGCGCGACGGCCTTGGGGTCGCGCGTCCACTCGGTGCCCGTCGTGACCGCCGCCGGCTCGCGGGGGAGGAGCAGCTCCTCGACGGCCTCGTTCGCCGCGAGCCGCCCGCCGCGGCGGAACAGCTCGCCTTCGAGCCACCCGAGCGCCTTGGGCGTCACGCCCTCGTCGTCCTCGAGCGAGGGCTTGAGCTTCGGGCCCACCTTCCTCAGCGTCACGTGCTTCCCCTCGAGCGACTTGTCCTCCGTGCCTTCGTCGAGGTGGAGCCAGCGCTCGATCTTCACGTCGGCCTCGGAGAGCTCGCCGCTCTCGACGCTCTTGAGGTGCCGCACCCAGCGGTAGCTCTCGCTGGTGATCGTGTGCGACGAGAGAGCGACCGACTCGGCCTTCGCGGTGCCGAGGGTCATCTGGGAGACGGAGGTCACCTCGTAGTCGTAGAAGCTGCGGCCTCCGGCCACGAGCTTGGGGCGCTGGCGGGGGTCCCAGGTGAAGGGCTTCTCCTGAGCGCACAGAGTGGCGAGCGGGAGCGCGCAGAGAAGAACGAGAAGACCCCGACGCATGGAGAGGACTCTACCTCGAAGACGAGCGTGGAGGAGCGTTCTCATCGTCTTCAACCGCGGAGACGCAGAGACGCACAGACGCTGCGGGGTGGAAACGTGCCCCTCTGCGCCTCTGCGCCTCCGCGCCTCTGCGTTCGAAAACGTTCCGATCGCTCATCCACGTTCCTTTTCGAGGAGTGCCTTGAGAAGCGATCGATGACATCGATTCTCATCAGCACACCAGCAAAGGACCGTGATCGTCTCTCCAGCGGCGGACCGCTCCCTGAGCTCTTTCAGCTTCTCCTTGCCCGACTTCTTCACCGCGCTCACGTACTTCTTCTTGTAGCTCGCCCACGGGATCTCCCCCGCGAGCAGACCTCGCATGAGCTCCACGGGCGGAGCGAGGTCGCGCTCCCACGCATCGAAGTGAGTCTTCTTCACTCCGCGCGGCCAGAGGCGCATGACGAGGATCCGCGTCCCGTCCTCCGGGGCACGCGGCTCCTTCACTCGCTTCGCGCGGATCAGATGCTGGCCTTGTGGAGCGCGACGAGGAGCTCGGCGTTGTTCTGCGTCTTCTCGATCTTCTCGACGAGCGTCTCGAGCGCCTTCTGCGGCGGGAAGCGGACGATGCCGCGGCGCATGGAGTTCACGATCCTGAGCTCCTCCTGCGTCCTCAGCTTCTCCTCCTTGCGCGTCCCCGACTGGCGGATGTCGATCGCCGGGAACATGCGCTTGTCCGAGAGCTCGCGCGAGAGGACGAGGTCGCAGTTCCCCGTGCCCTTGAACTCCTCGAAGATCACCTGATCCATCTTCGAGCCGGTGTCCGTGAGACAGGTCGCGATGATCGTGAGCGAGCCGCCGCGCTCGTGGAAGCGCGCCGCGCCGAAGATCTCGCGCGGCTTCTGGAGCGCCTGCGTGTCGAGGCCGCCCGTGGCGGTGCGGCCGCTCCGCCCGCGCTCGGTGTTGAAGGCGCGCGCCATGCGAGTCAGTGAGTCGATGAGGAGGACCACGTCCTTCCCGGTCTCGACGAGGCGCCGGCACCGGTCGAGGACGACCTCGCTCACCGTCACGTGGTCCGCCGGGTCCATGTCGAGCGTGGAGGCCACGACCTCGGCGCCCTTGATCGTGCGCCTGAAGTCGGTCACCTCCTCCGGCCGCTCGTCCACGAGGAGGACGACGATCCGCGTGTCCGGGTGGTTCTCGACGATCGCGTTCGCGATCTTCTGGATGAGGACCGTCTTGCCGGTGCGGGGCGGAGCGACGACGAGCGCGCGCTGTCCGAAGCCCATGGGCGTGATGAGGTCGACGACGCGGAGCGCCGGGTCGCCCGACTTCGACTCGAGGCGGATCCGCCGCTTCGGGTCTACGGACGTGAACTCCTTCCAGTGACGCGTCCGCGAGTGCTGCTCGGGCGGGCCGCCGTTGATCGAGGTGACGACCTCGAGCGGGCGCTTCTTCTTGCCGCGGCGCCCACGGCCGAGACCGCCCTCGACCTCGGAGCCGGCGCGGATGCGCCAGCGCTGGATGACGCTCTTCGGGACGTAGATGTCGCCGGGCCCCGAGAGGTAGTTGTTCTTCGCCTGGCGCAGGAAGCCGTAGCCGTCCTTCACGATGAAGAGGACGCCGCGGACACGGTCGCCGTCGCGCTCGTCGAGGGACGGCTCGCGCCGCGGGGGCGCCTGGGGGAGGTCGGGCATGATCGCGGGAGATCGTAAACTGTCTTCTCGAATGGCAGCAAGCGAGGAGGGGACCCCGGCGACCGAAACGCGCCGGCCCTGCGTCCGGTGCGGGGACTTCGTCGCCGGCTCGATCCTGTGCCCCGGCTGCCTCGAGGGCGCGCGGACCACGGGCGAGCATGTCTGGGTCCGTCCGCCCTGGTCGATCGTGCTCATCCAGCTGACGCCCACGTTCCTCGTGGCCGCCGTGGGCTTCCTGGTCGGCGCCGGGCTCGGGCTCGGGGTCTCGCTCACGGGGCCCGCGAACACGACATCGACGCGCCTCCTCCTCGCCTTCCTCTGCGGTCTCGGCGCCGCGCTCGTCGCCGGATCGATCGCGTTCGCCCTCCTCTACCGGTCGCGCATGCACGTCGGCCACGGGCGATGGAAGAAGTCGCTCCTCGACTCGATGGGCTTCCATCACCTGACGCCGGACGCGCCGATCTCGCTCGCTCACTACTCCTACCGGCGCGTCAGCTTCTTCGACATGAAGCTCCCGCTCGAACCCGGGCTCTTGATCGACATGGGGGACGCGCTCGTCTTCTTCGGCGCGGAGGGGACACGCCGTGCCTTCCGCTCCGGGCCCGGAGGCGACATCCTGAGCGCCGCCGTCGAGCGCATGATCATGTGGCCGCCGCGCCGGGCGCTGAGGCTCGACCTCCGTGATGGGACGCCGTGCTTCTTCGCGTTCATCGACGAGGTCTCGCTCGCCGAGAACCTCGCTCACACGCGCGCGCTCGCGGAGCGGTTCGCGCGCCCGACCTAGCGCGCGAGACCCGCGGCGACGGCGGGCCCGAAGACGTCCCACTCGGAGAGCGCCATCGACTCGCCCACGTAGACCGAGAAGCCGACGGTCCCGCCCTTCTTGAGGTCGGCCACGTAGTCGGCGGCGGAGACGTACTTCCGCTGCCCGCCGCCCCAGATCCCGATCGTGGGGAAGACCTGGTTCTTCGGCCAGCCCGCCTTCACCGCGCCCTTCACGCACTCGGAGGGCTGGTAGATGTCGAACTCGTTCCAGTAGGTCTGCGGCAAGTAGACGAAGCCCGCTCCCCGCCACGCGGCCCAGTCGATGTCGCACATGTCGGCGCGCCCGTACGTCGAGAGCGCCGCGGGGAGCTTCGGCATGAGCGCGCGGAACGCGGCGACGAAGCGCTTCGAGCGGCCGTAAGCGACCGCGTCGAACGCGCCGCTCGGAGACGTGTACTTGTACTCGGCCTCCGCGTCCGCGATGTAGAAGTCGAAGCCCCACTTCTGGACGAGCTTCGCCGCGAGCTTCGCCTCGCCTTCGGGGTCCGTGCGCTGGACGCCCCACGCGCCGACCGCGACACCCTTCGCGCGGAGCTGGGCGATCCAGCCGCTCTGGAAGTAGCCCGCGTTCCTCGCGTTCTCGGTGAGCCCGTCGTGCACGAGCACGGCGACCCACGAGATCTTGTTCTTGACCATGAGGTCGCCGTGGAGCTGCGTCGAGAAGCCGTCCGTGTTGACGCACCAGAGGCCCGCCTTCTCCCACGGGCCCGCGACCGGCGCCGGGACCGTGGCCTTCGTCACGGTCACCGTCGTCGCGGCCGTGTCGCCGAACCAGCGGACGAGCTCGTGGACCATGCGGAGCTCGATCTTGTAGGCCCGCTGCGTCGCGGGCGCCTTCACGGCGAACGAGAAGCCGTGCCGGCCTCCGGGCGCCACCGTGGTTCCGCCCGGGAGATAGACGCGGTTCGCCTCCGCGCCCGTCGTCTCGATGAAGCGGCACGCGTCGCCTTGCAGATCGTTCACGACGCCGAGCTTGAAGCCCGGCCCCCAGGTGGACGTGCCCGTGTTCTCGACGACCACCGTCCACGTCGCGCTCGCCCCGGCGGCGAGCGTCTTCCCGATCGTGAAGGAGACGACGCGCGCCCCGTCCGGCCCGGTCGCGACGGGCGGCGCGGGCGACGGAGCGGGCGGCGGAGGAGCGGGCGCGGGGGCCGGGTGGAGCGCCGCGAACGAGACCGGCATCGGCTGACCTCGCGTGAGCTTGTCGTTCGCGCGGCCCGGGATCGCGAGGCGTGCTCCGTGGCGGCGGAGCTCGAAGTGGATGTGGTCGTCCCCCTGATAGGCGATCGTCTCGCCCTGCTTCACGGTCGCGCCCACGAACTTCGCGGCCATCGAGAGGTAGGCGTAGTAGGTCTCGAAGCCCTGCTCGTGGCTCACGACCATGAGCGTCCCGTAGCCCGCTCGCGGTCCGAAGAACGTGACGCGGCCGGCGCGTGCCGCCACGACCGGCGTCCCGCTCGCGCCCGCCACGTCGATCGCGTGGTGGATCGCTCCGCCCGGCGTCTTCGCTCCGTACGGCACGGACAGGCGCCCGGTCTCGGGGTACACGAAATCAGCCGCCACCGCGGACCCGCAAGACAGCAGGAGGCCCGCGGCCGCGACCATGAGGGTCACGACGCGCATCTCTCGGATCTCTCTCTCGACGGGGAGCGTGCGCAACGCCCGGACCAGCGCGTAAGCCACGGAGGGCCACGACCGTCCATGAGCGGTCTGTCCACACGCGGTCAGGACGCGGAAATCAGAACCCCGGCGGGAAGGCGATGGAACGGATGCCGATCCGGAGCGCGTCCTGCTGGCCCTTGGCCTTGACGAGGCGCTCGAAGCGGCGAAGGCCTTCGCCGTAGGTCGGGTCGGTGTCGCGCTCGAGGAGCCGCGCGCGCGTGTGCTCGCCGCGGGCGCGGAGGAGCGTGACCTGGACGTAGTTCGCGGCGCCCTCGCGGAAGGCGGCGTCGCGCTCGTCGGGCGTGGCCTCGGACTGGACGACGTGGAAGAGCTCGTGGCCGAGGATGCCCACGAGCGCGGGCCGCGGGAGGCCGAAGAGGGCGAGGATCTTGTAGGTCCGCGCGCCGCGGACGCCGTCCTGCCCGGGGCCCTCCTCGCGGACGACCGTGAGCGCCTTGATCGCGGGCTGTCCGAGCTCCTCGGCCGCGGCGATCAGCTGCGGCTTCCCGACGAGCTCGATCGGGGTCTCGATCTTCCCGAGGTCGAGGCCGAGGTGCTCCTTCACGAGAGCGCGCGCGTCGGCGAGCACGCGGCGAGCGTCGGCGAGCTCGACGACCGCCTCGGCCTTGCAGACCGTGCAGGTGACACGCCCATCGCGCCATCGAGCCGCCGGGCCGCGCAGTCCGCCCGCGGCGAGGCCGCACCCCTCGCACCGAGGCGTCGTCTCCCAGCACCGAGGGTGATAGTCGAGTCCGTCTCCGAGCGTGACGTACGAGCCCTGGACCGACTTCTGGCAGACGCCGCAGTGAGGGCCGACTCGCTCGTAGCAGTCGGGGTGGTACTTCTTCCCGTCGAGCTCGATGTAGCGGCGCTCGATCGTCGCGCGGCAGGCCGTGCAGCGAGGCGCCCGCGGGTCCTCGGGGACCGTCGCCGTCTCGCGGGGCGGCGAGTCGGGCGTCCGCTCGGGCCCGCCGCAGCCGGCGGCGAGCACGAGGACGATGAAGAGCACCAGGGCGACCGGGGGGAGCACCGCGGTTACAGGATGCGGCGCGAGCTTCAGGGCTTCCTCGCCTTGCGCGTGATCGGCCCCTCGACGGCGGCCTGCTCGGTCGACTTGAGCGCGACGAGCGTGATGTCGTCGTGGACCTCGGCCTGCCCGCGGAAGTCCTCGAGCGCGGTGTAGATCGCGTCGCAGAGGTCCTTCGCGGTGCCGTTCCCGCGGGTCTTCAAGATCGCGATGACCCGGTCGAGGTCGAACTCCTCGTGCTTGGCGTTCATGCACTCGGTGACGCCGTCGGTGTAGAGGAGGACGACGTCGTCCTTCCCGAGCTCGAGCTCCTTCTCCTTCATCTGCGCGCTCGCCTGCTTGAGGACGCCGCACGCGACGCCGCCGGCCTTGATGCGCTCGACCTCTCGCGTCCTCGCCCGGTAGATGAGGATGTGCTCGTGGCCCGCGGGCGTGTAGCGGAGCTTCTTCTGGTCCGCGCTCCAGTTGAGGACGTTGAGCGTCATGAACATGCCGCGCGGGATGTCGCCGCAGAGGTGAGCGTTCAGCCCCTGGACGAGGGGCAGCGTCGAGGTCGGCACCTTCTCGCGGTGGACCAGCGAGCGGAGCGCCGAGCGGGCCATGGCCATGACGATGCCGGCGCCGACGCCCTTCCCCGACACGTCTCCGATGCAGACGGTGATCGAGCGCTTGGTCCCTTCGTGGACGATGAAGTCGTAGTAGTCGCCTCCGACTTCCTTGGCGGGCTTCATGAAGCCGTAGATGTCGAGGCCGTCCACGGGCGGGATCGTCTTCGGGAGGAGGTCCGACTGGATCTTCGCGCCGAGCGTGAGCTCGTGGCGGATCCGCTCCTTGTCCGAGGCCTCGGCGTAGAGCTTGGCGTTCACGATCGCGACCGCCGCCTGACCCGCGAGCGACTCGAGGACCTCGGCGTCGGCCACGCCGAACTCCTTGTTCTCCTGCTGCGAGTCGACGTAGACGAGCCCGATGACGTTGTCCTTCTCGATGAGCGGGACGCACATGATCGACTGGAGCTTCATCTGGACCATGGAGAGGGACGCCGACTCTCCGTCCTCGCCGCCGAGAGCGCTCGTCAGGACCTGGGGCTTCTTCTCGTCGATCGTCTTCCGCGCGATCGTCGTCGAGAACGCGAAGTGCTGCTCGTTGAGCGGCCGCTTGCGCGCGTCGCGGCCGACCTTGAAGACGAGCTCGCGCTGCCCGTCCGCCTTCGCGTCGATGAGCATGACGAAGCCGCGCTGCGCCTGCGCGATCGAGACGACGTTGTCCACGATCGTGACGAGCAGGTCGTCGAGGATGAGGGTCGAGCTGATCGAGCGGCCGACCTCGTAGAGCTTGGCGATGTTCTCCTTGAGGCGGGAGACCTGCGCGCGCTCGCGCTCGCTCTTCTGGAAGATCTGCGCGTTCTCGAGCGCGACCGCCGCCTGCTGCGCGAGCTGGTCCAGCACCTTGATCTGGGGCTCGCCGAGCGCCTGAGCGAGGCCCGTCGAGTCCACGTAGATGACGCCGCCCACGCGGTCCGCGCCCTCGAGGCGCTTCCCCATCTTGAGCGGGACGCAGAGGACGCTCTGGAGGCGCATGAGCCGCATGCTCGACGTGGGGTCCGCGCCGCCCTTGGACGAGTCCCAGTAGACGGACTCGCCGCTCTGGATCACCTGCTTGATCGTCGTGCGGGAGAGCTGGAAGTCCTGGCTCGCGAGGGAGTTCTGGTCCACGCCGCGGCCGACCTTGAAGCGGAGCTTGTTGCTCTCCTCGATGAGCATGAGGAAGCCGCGCTGCGCCCCGGTGAGCGCGATCACGGAGTCCATGATCGCGACGAGCAGCTCCTGCGGGTCGAGGATCGTCGCGAGCTTCGTCACCTCGCGCGAGATCGCGCCATCGCTCGCGACCGCGTGGTGCCCCCCGTCCCCGCCGTTGGTGGCGAGCTTGGACAGGAGGTCGTCGACCTTGCGCGAGATCTGCCGGAGGTACTCGAGCTGTTGCGGGTCCACTGCGCGAGGAGTCTAGCTCCGGCGATCGGGGCGTGCATGCGCTAGGGACCCCGTGCTCGGCCAGTCACGCTCCTCGACCGAACAGTCGCTACACTCACCGGACGATGAGTCGATCCGTCCTCGCCCTCGCCGCGCTCTCTCTCACGCTCGTCGGGAGCGTCCTCGCGCAGGACGCCGAGGGCCTGAAGGTCCGCCTCGAGGCCTACTTCTCCGCGAAGGACGCCGAGGCGAAGAAGAAGGCGCTCGATGCCTTCGAGGGCGCCGTGGTCCCGAAGGACTTGAAGGGGCGCGTCGCCGCGATCAAGCGGGTCGTGACTCCTCCGACCCGGAAGGGCGGCTCGCGCGTCACCGAGAAGGTCCTCGAGCGCGACTGCTACTTCGTGCCGCCGAAGAGCTACGACGTCGCGCGGCCGGTCGCGACCGTCGTCTCGTTCTTCGGCCGCGAAGGGAACGGCCACCACGGCCTCTGGCCCTTCATCTACCCGGACGAGGAGTGGGACGAGTTCAGGAAGCCCCTCGAAGAGGAGATGAAGAAGAAGCACGGCGAGAACGCGAAGATCAAGATCGAGAACCCGCGCGGCAAGTACGTGAGGATCGCGTGGGAGGACGGGATCGTCGTCGGCCCGACGGTCAAGCAGGACCTCCCGACCGAGGAGACGGACGAGGTCGTCCTCGCGTGCCTCGAGCGGCTCCTTCGCACATACGCCGCGGACCCCGACCGCGTCCTCGTGTCCGGCATGTCACTCGGCGGCGCGGCCGCCTGTCAGCTCGCGTGCCGCCACCCGGACCGCTTCGCGGGGCTCCTCTCGATCTGCGGCTACGACCCGAACAGCGTCGAGAACCTCCAGCCGCTCCAGGTCTACCTCTGGCACGGAGCGAAGGACGACGACGTGAAGGTCGAGCACGGCCGCCGCATGGACGAGCTCCTCACGGCCGCCGACGTGAAGCACGTCTACAAGGAGAACCCGAAGGCCGGCCACGAGTGGCCGGCGGGCGAGGACGCCGCGAAGATCAAGACCTGGCTCAAGGAGCGGCGCCGCGACCCGTGGCCGAAGCAGTTCCACCACCGCTTCACGTCTCCGAAGAACCGTCGCTGCTTCTGGGTCGAGGTCGCCCCGGGCCAGATCGCGACCGTGGACGCGAAGGTCGAGGGCAACGAGATCGACCTCACCGTCACCGGCTCGGCGACCGCGGTCCTCCACCTCGGCGAGCCGCTCGTGGACCTCGAGAAGGACGTCGTCGTCCGCTGGGGCACGCGCGAGGTCTTCCGCGGCAAGGTCGCGCGGAGCTGGAAGGAGCTCCTCGCCGACGTGGACGCGACCGGCTTCGACCTCCCGCGGGCGGCCCCCGCGCGCGTCGAGGTGAAGGCGCCCTGAGGTCGTGATCACACGCTCGCGGCGACTCATGTCCCAGGAGGAACGGGCCCTGGTCGAGCGCCTCGCGCGCGACTCGAGGGAGGCGCGCGGCTGCCTCATCGGATTCGCGCTCGCGGCTGGCCTCGGAGCTGGAATGGGCGGCGCTGGTCTCGGCGCGGCGCTCTCGGTGGTCGTGCCCATCGACTGGCGTCGGCTCGCGGTCACCGGCTTCGTCGTCGGCGTCCTGTTCGTCGCCTACGCGTTCCGGAACGAACAGCCTTGGCCCTCACGTCGTTTTTCAGCGTCCGACGAGGACACCGAGGTCGACGTCATCCACGTTCACGCATTCGCCGTCTCCCGAGCGAATCGCGAGGAGACCTTCTTCTTCGACGTGGGCGACGAGAAGCTCCTCGTGGTTCGGGGCACCGCCACCAGGGCAGCAGTGCAGGCGGGCCGCTTCCCGAACCGCTACTTCACCCTCGTGCGCGTCGCGCGGGGCGACGTCACGCTCACGATCGACTGCCACGGCGAGCCCCTCACCGCTCGCGAGGTCTCCGGTGAGCCAGGGCTCGACCTCGGCTCGCTCAACGACGGAGATCTCGTTCCAACATCATCTCTTGCCGCTGGTTGGCGCCCGTGAACGTTCGCACCGAGCGCCGGCGCCTCACGATCCCGGAGCGCGACCGCGGAGCCGCGCTCATCGTCCGCGAGCGGCCGAGGTGGCTCGGAGTCGCCGCGACGGGGATCTTCCTCGTGGTGGCGGCGGGCTTCCTGACGCCCTGCCTCGCGGGCGCGGCGATCATGCTCCTCGACGGGCTGGGTCTCCACGTGGACGGGGACACGACGCTCAGGATCGTCGCGACGGCGGCGTTCCTCGTGCTCGGCTGGAACGCGTGGTCGATCTTCGCGCTCGTCCACCGGAAGCAGCTCCTCATCGCGGCGATCGAGCGCGACCTCGCGGAGGGAGTCGCGGAGGTCCTCCACGTCGAGTCCTCCGCGGCGCGGAGGCCCGCGAACGACTTCGTGGACGCGCCGACGTTCCTCCACGACGTGGGCGACGGGAGCTTCCTCTTCACGCACGGGCCTCACCTGAAGCCGCTCGTCGAGGCGAAGAAGTTCCCCTGCCGCGCCTTCGCGCTCGTGCGCCTGCCGACGGCGAAGCTCACTCTCGAGGTCGTCCCGTCGGGCGAGCTCCTCGAGCCGACCGCGGTCGTGCTCCCTTCGGACTCGCTCCAGGACGGCGACGTGGTGAAGCTGCCGTGAGCCTGACGACGAGACGCCGCCCCATGACCAAGGAGGAGCGCTCGCTGGCCGAGAAGCTCCGCCGCCAGGCCGAGGAGAAGGTCCGCGTCGCGCGCGAAGGCCCGGGCGACCTCCTCGCCATCTTCATCCTCGCACCGATCGTCAGCCTCTTCCTCGGCCTCACGTCGTACCAGCTGTTCCGCGTCACCTTCGAGCCGCTCCGCATGCTCGCGACCGTGATCGTCGTCGCCGTCGCGGGCGTCGGCCTCATGCGCTTGCGCGCGCGGATGCGGGCGAGCGCCGCGCTCCAGCTCCTCGAGGACGACCTCACGAACGGAGACGTCGAGGTCGTCTCGGTCGAGACCGCTCGGATCCTGAAGCCCGGCGACACGGTCCACCGGACGAGCGGGACCTACCTCGCGGACCTGGGAGGCGACGAGTTCCTCGTCGTCGGCCGGCCCTACGAGCCGACGGCGCGCTCCGAGACGATCTTCCCGTGCCGCCGCTTCGAGGTCGTGCGCCTCCCGAACGACCGGACGGCGATCCTCCTCGAGCCCGTGGGCGATCCGATCGCGCCGGTCCCGCTCGGCCGCGACGTGGGTCCCGTCGAGGAGGGCGCCGTCCTCCGCCTCGACGGAGTCGCGCCGGCATGAGCATCCAGGCGAGCTTGCGGGCCATGAACGACGGCGAGCGCGCCCGTGCGCGCACCATCTTCGCGCGCGAGAAGGGGAACATCGTCGGTCTCGTCCTTGCCTCGGCGGGGCTCGTCGCCGTGAGCGCGGGCCTCGGCGTCCAGATAGGGGCCGTCCTCGCCGCATTCGTCGCGCAGGTGCTGCCCATCCCCTTCGATCGATGGCTCGGGACGTTCGCGGTCCTGGGAGCCACGATCGCCACGTTCGAGGTCGTGCAACTCGAGCGTGGACGCCGCGAGAGGACGCGCCCGCTCGCCGAGGACGTGGCCGGCGGGATCGTGGAGGTGCTCGACGTCGAGGCCTTCGTCGCGTGGAGCCACAAGGACCGCGTGCCCTCCTTCCTGCTCGACACGGGCACGGAGCAGCAGCTCCACGTGAAGGGGGACGTGCTCCTCCCGCTCGTCGCGGCCGGGAGCTTCCCGTGCCGGCGGTTCCTCCTCGTCCGCCTCCCCGTGACGAAGAAGCTCCTCGCTCTCGAGCCGAAGGGCGAGCCGCTCCCCGTCCGGGCATGAAGCGTCCGGGCTTGCTACCCTCTCCCGCGCCATGGTCCACCAAGGTGAGCACGCCCTCCCCAACATCGAGGAACGCCGCGGCTGGTCCTACATGGACCCGGTCCGGGACGGCGCCGAGTACCGCGTCGTCTTCCGCACCTCGCTCGCCGAGGCGTGGAACGCGGCCGACTGGCTCGGGGGCGACGAGGAGGAGGAGAAGCCCAAGGCCAAGGACGACGACGACGACGCGCCTCCGAGCCGGAAGCGCGGCCTCGGCGAGGTCCTGAAGCGGCTCGTCCACCTCCACCTCCACGAGTTCCACGAGGTCGCGGGCTACGAGGAGAAGGAGATCCGCTACGGGGGCGAGCGGACGACGGCCATGCTCCCGCGCCTCCGCCGCGGCAAGAGGAAGCGCAAGGGCGACGTCGAGGTCCGCACCCTCGCGAGCTACCCGTGGCTCGTGCGCCTGTTCCCGCGCGTCATCTCCTTCGACGAGGAGGGCGACGGCCGGAAGTTCGTCTTCTCCGGCTGGCGGCCCGAGATCGTCCACGTCCTCACGCGCGTCCTCGAGACGCCCTTCAAGTTCAGGCTCGAGGACCTGAGCCACTTCGCGACCCACGGCGACCACCTCCTGAAGGTCTTCGAGCACCTCGACGTGGGCCCGTGCCTCGAGCAGGACTCGATCCTCTACGTCCCCTCGGCGGACCCGCACTTCCCGTTCAAGTTCAACGCGCTCGCGAACACGAAGAACGACAACTACACGGTCTTCGTCGGCGCCCTCGAGCGGATCTTCAACCAGACCGAGAGCATCGACTCGTTCCGCGACCGCTTCTACTCGCAGGTGAAGCTCGGCTTCGAGCGCTTCGGCCCCGCCTGCGCGACCCCCGAGTTCCAGGAGGTCGAGCTCCGCCTCTGGACGCTCGTCACGTTCGCCTCGACGCGGCTCCAGCTCCTCGTCGCCGAGATGGCGCACACCATGGACGGGCCCAAGATCCGCTCCATGCTCAAGGAGGTGCGCGTCCTCCACGACGCGCTCGACGGCGCGGCGAACATCCCGTCCGAGCTCATGGCCTTCTACCGCACGCAGTTCAACATCCCCTTCGCGAAGCTCTTCGAGCACTCGCTCGCGAAGATCGATGAGATCGCGAAGACGATCAAGTGCGACGTGAAGGAGCGCCCGCGCGACATCGAGAGCCTGACCGAGCTCATCACGCGCTTCCGCCGGATCGAGCCCGCGGACCCGATCGCGAACATGGAGCACCTCGAGGCCTCGCTCCAGGCCGCCTACAAGAAGGCGGAGCCGCCCGAGAAGGAGAAGCCCTCCTGGGTCCGGCGCTACAACGAGATCATCTTCACGGGCACCGACAAGTTCGATCAGCGCCGCTACAAGAAGTAACTGCGCAGAAGCTGCTCGACCGTCATGGCACGGACCGGCTCGTTTCGGTCTCGTGCGCCCTCCGCGAGACACTTAGGAAGTCGGCACCGAACGTGATCTAGCCCGGGCATGCGAAACCTCGCCCTGGCTCTCGTACTCCCCGGCTCGGCCGCCGCCTACGCCGAGGACCCGTGCGACCGGATCGACGGCGACGGGACGTGGAAGTACGACCAGGTGGACGTGGCCGTCGTCGCGACGAACGGGACGACGTCGCCCTTGCCCGTCTACCTCCCGAAGGGCGCGAAGGGGCCGCGGCCGGCGGTCCTCGTGATCCACGGCTTCGCGGCGAACGCGGACATGCACGACTCCTTCGCGAAGCACCTCGCCTCGCGCGGGTTCGTCGTCGCGCGGTTCCACAACCCGCACTGCCTCGACTTCGACCTCGACGTCTGGCGAAGGAACGCGCTCCGCGCGCTCGACACGCTCCAGGCGGAGCTCGGGCAGAAGATCGACTGGAGCCGCTTCGGCGTCCTCGGCCACTCCTACGGGGGCGCGACGACGATGTCGATCGCCACGGATCCGCGCGTCCGCGCCGTCGCGACGCTCGCGCCGGGCACGGCGATCTTCTCGCGGCAGAAGTTCCTCGACTACGCGAAGAGGGTCGAGGTCCCGATCCTCGTCGTCGGCGCCGAGTTCGACCCGGTCGTCCCCGCCCCGATGTACGCCCGCGCGGGCTTCGACCTCCTCCCCTCGAAGGAGAAGCTCTACGTCGAGATCGCGAGGGGGGAGCACCTGAACTTCGGCGACGTGAAGCTCGTCTGGGCGGGCTTCTCGGACGGCAAGGTCGAGGGCACGATCCCGGCCGAGGAGCAGCGCCGGATCTCCTCCCGGTACTTCACTCCCTGGCTCGAGAAGCACCTCGACGTCAGGAAGGACCCCTGCGGCTTCACCACCGGTCAGCGCGCCGCGGAGGACCAGGGCAAGGGCGTTCTCTCACGGGTCACTCGCCCCGAGCCTCCGAAGGAGCGGCAGCAGACTCGGACGCAAGGCATCATCAAACGCCTCGACGATTGAATCTTGCCACAGAGGTCACAGAGGACACAGAGAGTTGGCGAAACCGACGTGGATGGCCGCTCCACACTCTCGAGAAGAGCGAAGGAGGGCCCTCCACCCCTCTGTGCTCTCTGTGACCTCTGTGGCAAAAATGGTTCACGCGATGAGCGTCGCTCGGGGTTGGAGGCTACTCTCCTGAGCCGAGGCGCTCTCGATGTCGGGCCAGCACCCTTCCGGTGGTTCGCGCTCTCCCTCGGAGCGCTACGCCGCCTCCACGCGCCCGACCCAGCGGATGCCGCTCCGCGGCGAGTCGAGCCGCGAGAAGAAGTCCGGCCCCGACTCCGCCGAGATCCAGCGCCCCGACAGCGGCGCGGCTTATCCCGCCGACCTCGCGCGCGAGGTGAGGCGCCGCTTGAAGGAGGGCCAGAAGGAGCACGGCCCGGTCACGGCGGTGCTCACGCGGCTCTTCGAGACGCTCCACTTCGCGAGCATGAGGACCGAGGAGGGGCGGCCCGTCGAGTGCACCGTGACCTACATGGACCCGAGCGTCCCCGAGGTCACCCCGCGAAGGAACGCGCGGCCCGGGCGGTGGACCGTGACGCTCCTCGCGAACCGCGTCCCGCTCACGATCGCGAACCTCGTCAAGCTCTCCGCGGCCGCGGACCCGAAGGCGTGCTCGCTCGCGGTCCACTCGGACGACGCGGGCGCGCTCTACGTCTGGGGCATGATCGACCAGGAGCAGACGTCGAGCTCCCACGAGTCGGAGAAGTCGCCCGACCGCCCGGGCCTCTTCCAGGCGACCGTCGCGCCCGCGAACATCGCGGTCTACAGGAGAGCGCACCTCCTCGCGTCGCTCGTCCACGGACAGCTCACGTATCGCTTCCACGACGTCTTCGCCGAGGGTCCGATCGCGCGGGCGATCGAGAAGTCGGTGGGCGCGTTCGGCGAGCGCGTCCGCGCGGCCGTCGGGCGCGACGTCTACGACTCGGGCGACAAGCGCCCCGAGTCGATCCGCCGCCTCTGGGTGAGCACGCTCTCGCGCGTCCTCCTCGCGATCCAGTCCTACGCGAAGGGCGGCGCCGTTCTGCTGATCCCGAACCCGGTCAAGACCGGCCTCGTCGCGAAGTACGAGATCGCGTACGCGCGCCTCGGCAAGGCCCTCGAGCGGCTCGCGATCCAGCGGATCCGCGGCTCGCACGCGCGCGACCGCATGTGGACGGGGTACCTCCTCGACGACGACTCGGGCGACCTCCCGGGCGACCTCTACCTCGAGGAGGGCCTGGCCACGAGCGAGGAGGCGGCGTCCCTCTCCGAGATCGCCGGCTGCATCCGGTTCATCGCGTCCCTCTCGAGGGCGGACGGCCTCGTCCTCATCGAGGGCGACCTCCAGGTGAAGGGGTTCGGCGTCGAGATCACGACGCGCGAGGAGCCGAAGATCGTGCTCTCCGCCGCCGACGCGGCCGGGACGCAGGAGCTCTGCCGGCACGTTGACTTCGCGCACTTCGGCCTGAGACACCGCTCGATGATGCGGTTCTGCGACCGGACACCGGGCGCGGTCGGGTTCGTCGTGTCGCAGGATGGGACGATCCGCGCGTTGACGAAGGACGGTGAGCGCCTGGTCCTCTGGGACACGATCCAGCTGACTTGATGAACGGCGTGCCAGCTCACCTAAGCGATTGCGGATTTGAGGTTCAGACGCGCAGGGGTGGGTGGCGCGGGATCCCGTATTTCGCTAAATATGGGCCTCGCATCGCGGCCGCACAGCGGGGGATTCGAACCACACCTTTTGGGGTGAGACTGAACCATGATCATCGAGTTCGACGAGAGCACGCCGCTTCACACGATCAAGGAGCTCGCGCCGGGCCTGCGCGTCGAGGAGAGGGCGGTCGAGCTGTCGATCCCCGATCTCGACAAGGCCGCGAAGGTCGAGTTCGCCGTCGACTTCCACGGAGCGCCCGTCAGCTTCGTGAAGCTCTCCTACAACGAGGTGCCGCTCGACCCGGCGCGGACCGGGCACGGCAACTTCGTGTTCGACCCGAAGGAGTTCGGGCACACGCTGAAGGTCGAGTTCGACACGAAGACGATCCCCGCGGCCAAGCAGAAGGAAGCCCCCCAGTGGGAGGGCCAGATCAACTTCCGCGTCGAGGGCGACGAGAAGTGGTCGGCCTTCTTCATCCAGGTGGAGAAGTTCCTGGGCGACGAGACGTTCGACGGCGTCTTCGCCGTGGACCTCGGCACGACGAACTCGTGCGTCGCCTTCTGGGAGGTGAAGCCCGAGCCGAACTTCCTCCCGCTCGCGCCCACCCTCCTCGGCGAGGGCCAGTCGGTCGCGTCGGCCGTCAACGTCCTCGAGCTCGAGCCCTTCAAGACGCTCGTGCCCGAGAGCTACGACATCGGCCAGGCCGCCGTCGGCTCGCCCCGCAAGACGAACCTCCACTTCTCGGTCAAGCGCGGCATCGGCACCAAGAGGAAGTACGTGCTCACCGAGGGCACGGAGATCTGGAACGCCGAAGCGCAGCACATGTACACGGCGGTGGCCAAGAAGCTCCTCGCCGAAGGCAAGGCCGCGATCGGAAAGGGCATCACCGAGATCGTCGTCACCAGCCCGCCGCGCTGGAACGCGATCCAGATGATGGAGTGCCGCAACACGTGGCGTTCGCTCGGCTTCTCGCCCGACCGCATCGACATGTCGACGGACGAGGCGACCGGCTGCGCCTTCTATTACGTCCTCTACCCGCTGTTCCAGCGGTTCGGCAAGAAGGCCGCCCTCCGCGACTACGTCGAGACCGAGTTCGGCCCCATGAAGGTCGGCGACGGTCAGTTCGAGATCAACCTCCTCGCCATGGACATCGGCGGCGGAACGTCCGACCTCGCGCTCGTGAAGTGCCACCTCAAGTTCGAGGCCCAGCACCTCTCGCTCGACATCGACGTCGTGGACCGCGGCGGCCGCCAGGACCTCGGCGGCGACAACGTCACGCTCTACCTCTTCGATATCCTGAAGCGGCGCATGGCGCTCGCGCTCGCGGCGCCGAACCGGCTCGTCGATCCGAACGACAAGAACCCGCCGCCGTCGAACCCCTGGATCAAGTTCTACAAGCTCGACCCGCAGCAGGCCGCGATCCTCCAGAACTGGGACAAGATCCAGGCGGTCATCAACAAGCCCGAGCCGCTCCCGCGCGACATCTGGGACCTGATCAACGGCATCCTCCCGACCGCGTGGGACTGGAAGGGCATGCCGCCGACGTACCGCAAGTTCAAGCCGGTCGCCCGGAAGAACTTCGACTACATCTGGCTCCAGGCCGACCAGCTCAAGAAGGCGCTCTGCGTCGAGGTCTCCCAGGCCATGGCCGGCAAGCGGAACATGTCCGAGGCCGAGCTCAAGGCGCTCGAGTCGAAGTGGCTCGCGCCCGACCTCGAGGAGTTCCAGGGCGACGTGTCGCTCGCCGAGTCGCTCCCGCTCGCGCAGGAGGACGAGGAGTTCAAGAAGAACTTCCTCAGCCTCACCTACGCCGACATCTGCAACTTCATCCGTCCGTCGGTGCAGGGCCTGTGCGAGGAGTCGAAGCGCATGGAGCAGCGCTCGCTCGCCGCGGGGAAGAAGATCGACCGCATCGTCCTCGCCGGCAACGGCGCGCGCATCCCGATCATCGGCCCGATCATCGCGTCCGCGCGCGACAAGGGCGGCCTCGGGATCACGCCGGAGCAGATCAAGTTCGACGCCGGCACGGCGAAGCTCGCCGTCCCGATCGGCGCGTGCCTCCGCCGCATCGCGCGCAAGGTCGAGGGCTTCAAGATCAACATCAACATGTCTCGCTCGCTCCTCCCCTTCGAGCTCTACACGAACCTCGGCACGCGGTCCGTGAAGATGTTCGACGTGGGTCAGATCGACGAGTTCCGCTTCTTCATGCGCAAGGGCGTCTCCGAGGACCTCGAGGTCGAGTTCGTCACGCGCCTCGAGGAGCAGGACGTGGGCACCGAGAACTACAAGCCCTACGTCCTCTTCAAGACGAGCACCGAGGGCCTCCCGCTCATCGACCTCTCCAAGGAGGACGACCTCTGGGAGTCGCTCGAGCAGAGCTACGGCCTCGACGCGATCCCGCGCCTGAAGGACATCTACCAGGGCCCGTGGACGGCGTTCGACGGCAAGACGTCGGAGGACCCGAAGACGGGCGTGAACGTGGTCAAGGCGACGGCCGGCGCCAAGGAGTTCAAGAAGGTCGGCGACCACACGTTCACCATGGAGGACATGCAGCTCATCCTCAACAACGACATGCGGCTCCCCCAGAAGATCGCCTGGATCGAGCAGGCCTTCTCCGAGCCGCTGCCCGAGGGTGAGATCGTCCACCGCTACTACCTCGACGTGACGAAGCAGCTCTTCCTCGTCCGCCACCACTGGAAGGACGGGAAGGTCCTCTACGCGGCCGAGACGGACGAGAAGGCCCTCGAGGAGCTGCCGGCGGAGAGGAACCCGTTCTCGGGGATGCACTAGGCCCCCGGGCCCCGGAGGAGACGCTCCCTTGGTGGAAGCGCAGAGGGCGGCGGGGGGCAAGCTCAAGTCCTCGGCGACTTGGGAGCTCCCCTTCGTCTACCCCGCTCCCCCCGAGCCGCCGCTCCGCGCCAAGCGGTTCGCGGACCTCGGGTGGAGCGGCGGTCCGGATGAGAAGGCCGCCGCGTACGTCGCGCTCGACGTGGGCCTGGAGAACCTCTGCGGCTCCACGTTCGAGCGCGGCCACGACGAGCCGACGAGCGTCTTCATGCCGACCTGCATCAAGGCCGGCGACCCGCACGCCTTCCGGACCCTCGAGCGCTCCTCGTACGAGACGGGCACGCACGCGCTCGCCTTCTGGCCGTCGGATCGCGTGCTGCGCGGCTACAACGGCTCGCTCCGCCTCTCCTCGCAGATCGGCCTCGTGGACTTCCCCGCGGACCACGCCCTCGCGGGCCTCGCGGCCAAGGTCGCGGAGGCGCGCAACAAGGACGCCCAGGAGCTGATCCTCACGCTCCCGACGTTCCTCCCGCTCGACCGCGTCCAGCGGATCCGCGAGACCGTCGCGCAGAAGACGAAGCTCAAGCTCTACGGCGTCGAGATCCCGGGCTACTGCGCGGCCGCGTACTTCTACCTCTACCCCTCGCTCGGTGGGCCGCGCGTGCGCGCGAAGGCCGCCCAGCTGACCGAGTGGAGCGACCCCGTCTTGAAGGAGGGCCGCCTCCTCGTCTGGGACTGGGGCGCGTCGGGCCTCAACTACGGGCTCGTGGACGTCGCCGGCAAGGACGGCAAGACCGAGCTCCGCCAGCTGACCGCCGGCTCCTGGCCGACGCTCGGCGGGCACCGGCTCACGCTCCAGATCTTCATGGACTTGAAGGTCCAGCTCACGGACCTGATCCTCTCGCAGGGCCCCGCCGACCTCCGCCTCCGCCACGACACGACGCGGAAGTCGGACGTGTTCCGGCCGCCGCTCTACGACCAGGCCTTCGAGCCGATCTCGAAGGCGCTCTGCGCCCAGAAGCCGCGGAGCCCCGAGGCGCTCCGGCTCAGGAACGCGCTGTTCCCGACGCGCTGGGTCTTCGACGAGGAGGAGGACCCGGGCGAGGGCTACGCCCCTCTGCGCAAGGTCGCGATCCAGCACTTCAAGCGGCTCTGGCAGCAAGCGGAGACGATCAAGAAGACGATCCTCTCGGACCCGATCAAGCACGCGGAGACGACGATCCCCTGGGACCTCGAGGCCCTCGACTCCGCCTTCGTGACGCACCTGAAGGGCGAGGTCCTCTACGACGCGAAGCCGTTCCTCCGCCGGCTCCACGGGAACCTGCTCAAGGCCTTCAAGTACGCCGACGAGACCGTCGCCGAGACGACCCGCGGCCGCCCCGTGACGCGCTTCGCGTTCATGGGCATGCAGGGCCACTCGCGGATCCTCCCGGACACGCTCGTCCAGTTCGCCGCGGGCGGCGCCGGCTCGAACCCGAAGGCGTTCGTGAAGGCGCACATCGCTCCGTGCGCGGAGGCGCCGATCGAGCTGCGCAGCGTGGCCAACAGGGGCGCCGCGCTCATCCGCCGCGACGCGGAGAAGGTCCGCATCGCGCCGACGACGGACATGCTGCCGTTCGCGGTGAGAGTCTGCGACGCGGTCGGCGACATCGAGATCTTCCGCCCGGGCCCCGTGGACGAGCTGCGCCTGTTCCAGCGCCGCCTCCACGTGGACGAGGGCGCGCCGCACTACGAGTTCTTCGCCTACGACAGCGCCGACTCGGCGATCAACGGCTCCTGGGGCGTCGTGGACTTCTTCAAGCCGGAGGAGTTCACCGCCGAGGACCGGAGGGTCAAGGTCGACGAGCGCTTCAAGTTCGGCAAGACCGGCACCGAGCTGCCGGCCTTCCGCAGGTGGCAGAAGAACACCGCCTACATCAAGAAGTGCTTCGACCGGGTGCCGCCCGCGTCGCTCGACGGGAAGATCTCGCTCCGTCACTGGATCCCGCACGACGAGCCGGACGCCCTCCGGCTCCTCGCGCTCATCGAGTCGCCGGAGCTCGTGACGACCTTCCGCAAGAAGGTCTACCTCCTCGAGCGCGAGTTCGAGCCGCCGCCCATGAGGCACGACTTCGTCTACCAGCGCTACTACCTCTCGCGGAGCCAGGAGCTCATCGTCGTCCGCGAGTGGTGGGCCCCCCCGCCGGGGGACAGGGGGAGGCCCGTGATTCCCGGAGCCGTGAAGAAGGATCCGTCCGCAAGCTCCGTCGACGTCGCCGCCGGAGCTGCCGCACCGTCGAAGCTCGTGCGGAACAAGACGCTCCACGTCTTCATCGGCTCCGCGGAAGCCAAGAACATCCTCGGCATAGATTGGGGTAAGCACTGATGGCCACAGCAGCCCCGACCACGATCTTCGAGACGGTCCGCGACGAGGTCGCGACCTTCGCGCAGGAGCTCGAGCGGAAGGCGGAGAAGGGGACTCCGCGCCGCGAGTTCGTGAACGGGCTCCTCCGCGACCTCCACGTCGTCCAGGAGCTCGCGAAGGCTCAGCCCGGGAAGTTCGACGACCACAAGTTCGTCGCGCCGTTCGCGGAGGGCTTCGTCGCGAAGCTCGCCTCCGTGCCCGCCTTCTTCGCGGACGCCGCGCCCAAGGCGCAGCAGGTCGCGGACAAGGTCCGCTCCCTCCTCGGCGAGCGCGCGGCGCTCGACCAGGCCCGGGAGATCGCGAAGGCTCTCTGGGACCCGAAGGCGTACGCCACCCTCCACGCGGACGCGCGCGCCGAGATCGAGGCCGCCAAGCTCAAGGAGGCCTTCGCGGCCGCGGGGCCGCTCCGCGCCCCGGGCGCGGGGCCGGGGGACGTCCTCGCCGTCGCGCGCCTCACCTCCGCGCTCTCCCTCCACCACGCGCACCTCATCGCATCGGGCGATCCGGTCGTGGACGGCGTCCCGCAGAAGGTGCTCCGCGAGCTCGAGTCGTGGCTCGAGAGCCGCGGCGCGGCGGCGGTCCGCCCCGACACGGGCGACGCGCCCGACGCGAAGCTCCACCGCGCGATGACCGGCAAGCGCGGCGCGCCGGGCGCCGCGAAGGGCACCGTCGCGTTCGTCGCCGGCGCGGGCTGGACCTGGGAGGGGAAGCCGGTCGCCAAGGCGACGGTCGTCCTCTCGCCGGGCTCGCAGTCGCACACGGTCGGCGCGATCCAGGCGCTCCTCCCGAAGGCCGACGCCGAGGCCTTGAAGCGCGCGCTCCCGAACCTGAAGTCGCTCGAGGCGCGCGCGCGGCGGATCTTCGACGACACCAAGGCCAAGCTCGAGGAGCGCGCGGGCGCGCTCCTCGACCTCGTCGAGGCGCTCGAGCCGCTCAAGCTCCTCGACGAGCCGCAGGAGGTCGCGCAGCTCGTCGACGCGCTCACGAAGGACTTCGAGGGGCAGCCGGTCCAGCTCATCGTCCCGACCGCGGGGCAGAAGCTCGGCGGCGACACGCAGCCCAAGGAAGTGTGGAGCTACGACGTGCCGCCGGGCGTCGTCGTCGAGGTCGGCGGCCTGGGCGTGAAGGTCAAGGACCAGGTCATCCGCAAGGCCGTGGCGCTCGTCTCGAAGGGCCCGCCGCCCGCGGGCGCCGTGGACGAGATCACGCAGCTCCTCCCCGACGACGAGGTCGGCAAGGCCTACAAGGAGCGCCTCAAGCGCTCGCGCACGCGCGAGGAGGAGCTCGCCCGCGCGCTCGCCGAGCTGATCATCGAGGGCCGCCACGAGGACCTCGCGAACGCCTCCGCGCGCTCCATGAAGGCGCTCATCGACACGGCGCCGCCCGCGCTCGCCGAGGTAGAGGGCTGGACCGAGGTCCACGACTTCCTCGAGAAGCACCTCGACGCCCTGATCGACGACGGTCAGGAAGGCATGAAGACGGCGCACCGTCTCCTCCGCCCCTACCTCCAGACGCTCACCGCGGGCCGTGGCGACGCGCCGCGCCTCCGCTCGGTCGCCGAGTCGCTCACCTCGGTCCTCGGCCTCTACGGCGAGGACGTGACGCAGGTGACGCGCTCGTTCATCTTCTCCGAGCTCTCGAAGCTCCGCGCGGGCGCGCTCGCCGACTCGAGCCACGCGCGGCGCCTCGCGCGCTCGATCGCGCACGGGTTCCGGATCATCTCCGCGGGCGACAACCCCGCGGGCGTGAAGGACCTCGTGACGAGCCTCGGCTCCGCGGGGATCAAGGTCCTCCCGGCGGACGGCCAGCGCCTCGGCGTCTGCCCGGACGTGGACTGGCTCTTCCACCGCCTCGAGCTCCGCTACGATGCGGCCGAGCGCGGCAAGATCCTCGGCGCCTTCGAGCCGGCCGTCGTCGTCGGCCAGGCGACCGAGACGGGCTCGCTCGCCCTCTCGCTCGGGAAGCCGCCGAAGACGCTCGACCTCCTCCGCTCCCCTGCCCTCGCCGACTCGCGGCTCCGGCCGGCGCTCGGCAAGCTCGAGGAGAAGATCATCGAGCTCGACCGCGTGCGCCTCGTCGCCGAGCTCGCGGGCGACGCGACCGCGGACCGCGTCTTCGCGCGCGAGATCGCCAAGTTCGTCGCCACGCTCCTCCGCGAGGTGGGCTGGAGCCGGAACGAGGGCGACCGCGAGACGCTCGGCCAGCTCTTCGCGGCCCTCCGCGAGGACTGGAAGATCGAGGTCCTCCCGGGCTACCTCACTTACCGCGAGCTGAGGAAGCTCCTCGAGACGCACGGCGAGGAGAAGATCCTCGTCAAGATCCAGGAGGCGGCGACCCGCGAGGTCGTCCTCGACCAGATCGGCGCGATCTTCCGCGAGGAGGTCCTCGAGCCGCTCAAGATGACGTGGAAGGTCGGCAAGGCGCCGCCCTACGTCGCCGAGCTCCGCAAGATCGACTGGTTCGACGCCGTGCTCGCGGGCAAGGCGCCGCCGATCAAGATGTCGTCGCGCGTCCAGGAGGCGATCCTCGACTTCACGTCGCCCGACGCCGGCTCGGTGGACGCGCTCGTCCGCTCGCTCCAGACGCTCGCGACCTGGCTCGCGGCCGAGCACGCGAACCGGCTCGACCAGTTCCTCGGGATCGTCAAGAACGCCCCGGGCCTCGAGCTCGACTTCGCGCCGCTCCCCGGCAAGAGCTACACGCGCGACCAGATCCTCAAGCTCGTGGACGAGCAGAAGACTCCGGGCTCGCTCACGGTCGTGATCGACGCGACGAAGGCGGACGGCTTCGCGGTCTCGGTGCCGCAGATCGCCGTCTACCGCGAGGGCAACCGGATCTCGGACGAGCCCCAGGGCCAGTTCGCGCTCCAGAACGCGTCGGCTCCGTTCGAGGGCTTCGCGAAGGCGCTCGAGCCGCTCCTCAAGAGCGCCGACGTGACGCCGTTCGTGAAGTCCGAGATGACGACGCACAAGGTGCGCCTCGCGCTCCTCCCGGTCGGCCCGAAGACGCAGGCCGTCGAGGTGGGCGCCTTCAAGACGCTCCACGCCGCGCACCTGATCGACCCGCAGTACGCTCAGGACGCCGCGAGCGACGTCCACAAGACGGGCGCCTACCTCGTCCAGGCTCTCGTGAAGGCGGGCAACCTCAAGGTCGAGCGCTTCGACGGCGTGCGGGAAGTGAAGGCCCTCTCGGCGCCCGAGGGCGGCCTCGTCGTGAAGGAAGAGCTCTGCAACCCGGGCATGCCCGAGGTGCTCGCCGTCGAGCGGCCGCTCGTCTCGCTCCAGGGCAAGATGATCCAGGCCGCGCTCGTGAGGAAGGGCCTCGCCTCGCAGGAGGCGGAGGCGGTGCAGCTCGACCGCGTCCTCAACGAGGCGGTCATGAAGCTCTCCTCCTACGCCGAGGGCCCGGGCGCGATCGTGGACGCCTCGCTCGACGACAAGGGCCAGACGATCCTCCCGAGGACGATCAAGCGCATCGAGGAGGTGCGTCAGAAGATGATCGACACGCACAAGGCCGGGAAGAAGGCCATGCCTTCCAAGACCTCGCTGCGTGACCTCCTCATGTTCATCATCGACCAGATCCACCGCTACGACGACGCCCTCGCGCAGATCGCCGACCGCACGCACCGCGGCGTCTACGCGGACCGCGTCTTCCGCGACGTGGTCTTCCGCTCCGCGGGCCCCTACCTCTCGCAGACGCAGGGGATCTCGATCGACACGGCCGTCGTCGCCGGCGCCGACATCTCCGTACTCACGGGCCGCTTCAAGAAGGAGACGACGGGCCCGAAGCCGAAGCGCGTGAACAACATCATCTTCTCGGTCGTGACGCCCGCCTTCTCGCAAGGCGGGACGTGCATTCGCCCGGCGACCGTCCGGGTGGGCGAGTACTAGCCCATGGCCGAGACCGCCGAACCCGCTGTTGCCGAGAGGCCGAAGACGCACCTCCTCGAGCTCGCCGAGAAGCTCCTCGGCGAGAAGACGCTGTCACCGGCTCTCGAGAAGGCGCTCCAGCATCTCCACGACGACGAGTACGAGCGGCTCACCAGGGACGAGAAGCGCGCCTTCTTCGGCGACGTCGTGCGGCGCGAGCTCGCGAAGCAGGGAGTCGCGAAGGGCCAGCTCGCCATGAGCGGGCTCAACGCGACCGAGTCGTCCACCTCCGTCGCGCTCGCCGCCTTCGAGAAGCAGGACGCCGCCTGCGCGAAGGCCGTGAAGGCGACGCTCCAGCGGCTCCGCACCGTCGCGATCGAGTGCCTCGCGTGCGAGTCGCTCGTCCTCCCGCGCTTCAAGGCCGAGGACGACCGCTGCCGCGTCTGCGGCGAGCTCCTCCCGGTGGCCGCGTCGTTCGGCTCGCAGGGCGACGCCGCGCACGCCGCGCTCATGGACGAGCACGCCGAGGCGATCGCCGACACGGTCGCGATCACGCCCGACACCTCGGCGCCTTCCTGGGAGATCGCGGCCCCGAAGCCCGACCTGACGAGGCTCCTCAAGCTCTCCGCCGACAACCTCGACTGGGACGACGTCCTCGCGGGCCGCCGCAAGGCCGAGGAGGATGCGCGCCGGAAGGTCGAGGAGGCCGCGAAGGCCAAGGCCGACGCCGAGGCCGCCGCTCGTCGCAAGGTCGAGGAGGAGGAGGCCCGGAAGAAGGCCGAGGCCGAGGCCGCCGCGAAGAAGAAGCGCGACGAGGAGGAGGCGCGCCAGAAGGCCGCCGCCGAGGCGAAGCGGAAGCTCGACGAGGAGTTCGCGGCCAAGAAGCGGATCGCCGAGGAGGCGAAGCAGAAGGCCGAGGCGGAGATCGCCGAGCGCAAGCGCCTCGACGAGGAGAAGAAGAAGCGCGAGGAGGACCTCAGGAAGGCCCAGGAAGAGGCCGTGGCCGCGCAGAAGCGCGCCGAGGAGGACCTCCGCCGCCGCCAGGAAGAGGACGCCGCCGAGAAGAAGCGTCAGGAGGAGGAGGAGGAGCGCCGCCGGAAGCTCGAGGCCGAGCGCCCCGCGATCGGCTGCCTCGCGGGTATCAACGCCGGGCAGAACATCCGGATCAACGACCTCGACCCCAAGCTCAAGCCCTCGGGCACGCGCCCGCTGGTCGTCATCACGGGCGGCAAGGCCAAGATCCTCGTCCCGTCGAGCACGAAGGCCTTCATCAACGACAAGAAGGTCGCGGGCGGGATCTTCGACCTCGCCGCCGGCGACATCGTCCGCGGCATCTTCGAGGACGACGACCTCTCCGTCATCGAGGCCACGGGCGAGCTCCACGGCGTCAACCCGGACCAGATCCACTTCAAGCGCGACGACGAGGAGTCGGGCGGCCCCTGGAACTACTGGAACGAGCCCCTGAAGATCGGCTCCGGCAACTGCGAGGTCGCCGTCAACGACGACCACGTGGACGAGACGCACGCCCTCGTCGCGACGCGCTTCGGCCGCGTGGTCGTCGAGGACACCTGCAAGTCGGAGGACGGCCTCTGGGTGAACGGCGAGCGCGTGAAGGCGTTCGTCGCCAAGGCCGGCCTCAAGTTCAAGCTCGGCTCGAAGGGCCCCACCCTCGTCGTCATGGAGGGTCAGGCCGAGATCAAGGACGCGCCGGTCGCCGCGGGCCCCATGAAGCCCGCGCGCTACATGCGCACCGTGCTCCACGTCCAGACGACCAAGGGCGAGCAGCAGAAGATCTTCCTCTTCGCTCGCCGCGAGGTCCGCTTCGGCAAGCTCTTCTCGCGCGACGAGCTCAAGGTCGAGAACGACCTCGTCATCGCGCCCGCCGACGAGTTCCAGACGATCGGCGACAAGCAGGGCTCCTTCGCCCTCACGCGCGAGGGCGTCACGGTCCGGCGCGACGACCGCAAGATCGACCTCAACGTCAACGACGAGGAGCTCCAGCCCGGCCAGAGCGCGCTCTTGAAGCGCGAGTTCACGATCGAGATCGGCACCGGGATCACGCTCACGGGCACGGTCTTCCGCGCCCCCGCGACCAGCAAGCGCCCCGACGGTCCGCCCCAGCTCGGCATCGAGGGCGGTCACCCGAACGAGTGCGTCAAGATGGTCCGCGAGGGCGACGACTCGGGGCACACCTACTGCTTCCTCGTCCGTCAGATCCGCCTCGGCTCGGGCCAGACCGACTCGATCCAGCTCCCCGGGATCGGCGTCGCCCCGGGCCACGCGGTCATCCAGCTCTCGCGCGGCGTCATGCAGATCATCGCCCCGCGCGAGAAGAACAAGGTCAAGCTCGACGGCCAGACCCTCAAGGTGGGCGTCCCCTACCCGCTCAAGCTCGGCTCGAAGATCCTGCTCGGCGAATGCCTCATCCGCTTCGAGGTCGTCCAGGAGTCCGACTTCAAGATCCAGACCGCGGCGGTTTCTTGACTTACGTCGGGCTCTCCAGAATTATTTGACTCGGGGGTGGGGTCGCTGCCATCACTACTCCTGTAACCCGACGCTCCCCGGCCCAAGCACGCCGGTAAAGCAGAGAGCGTCGTCTAGGGGAGAGGGAGTGGCGTCCCGCCCACTCAACGCGCGTTAGCGGGACCTTCCAGGGAAACACAGAGAAGTGCCGCGGGCTCGAGGCTCCGCGGCGCTTGTGTTTCCGGAGGACTCGTTGCCTCCCGTATCCTCGAGCGAGGCAGCCACGCGATGGGTTCGACCTGCGCAGACCCCGGCGCAACCGGGCAGCCGAGCGTAGGACAGGCCCTCAGCGCCCTCGAACACTCCGCGTGAAGCCGCGTCCCGCAGCCCGAGCAGATGACAGGCGTCGCATCGACCGGCCCGTGGCAGTAGGCGCACCGAGCGGGCTTGTCCGTCTCTCGAAGCGGTCCGACGAGCACGGGCTCAGAGTAGCCGACATCACGACGGACAACCCGTCGCTTTGGACGTTAAGTCGCGGCCCGCGCGACTAAACGTCCAAAGTGGCCTGCCCACTCGGTAGCCCTGACCGATCGCGCGCGGCCCGAGTGCGATGGGACTCACGGCGGGAGGTTCGAGAGGCGCTCGAGCGTCCCCATGTTCCACCCGGGCCTAGGATCGTCCGGGCACTGCGAGCCCGCCTGCTCGAAGCACCTTCGCGCGGCCGAGGCGAAGTTCATTCCTGCGCCCTCTGGCCGTCGATCGAGCTCGAGCGACAACCACGAGAGGGCGACCCCTCGGTTCAGCAACGTCGCGAAGACCACATTCTTCTTCCTCAGGAAGGGTTCGAGATAGGAGTCAGCCGCTCGCCGCGCCCCGTCAGCGACGCGAGAACCGGCGAGCGCTCGCCGAAAGAAAGTGACCGCCATGACGTTGGACGCCGTCTCGTTGTCGGCGTCGGTTCTAAGCGCCAGTCTCGCCGCGACGCGCGCCTCGCGTTCGCGGTCGGTCAAGCAGCAGAGCACCGCGATCGCGGCGAGCTTCTCGGCGTCGCCGGTCGCTCTCTGGGTCTCGCCAGTGAGATCTGCGAGCACCTTGGCCGCGTCCAGTCCAGCCGCGGCTTCCCCATCGATCGCGAGCGCGAACTGCCGGGCGCGCTCCGTCGTCAGGTGAGAGTCTCCACGCGACTCACCGAGGAACACGTCGTCCTCCGGCTCGCGGAGGTCGGGTCGCGAGCATAAGAGGCCGTTGAGGTGGAACGAGGCCTGCTCGTCTCCGGCAATCGCGGCCCGCCTGAGAAGATCGACGGCGACGACCTCGTAGGGACGATGTGGCTCCTTGTTCCACCGCGCCCGCTCCGCTTCCTCGGCGAGTCGGCGACCACACGCGGCGAGACCCTTCGGGTCTCCCGTCTGCGCTGCGCGCTGGTACCAGACGAGAGCATCTGCGCGCTGGGCGGCCCACTCCTCCTCGGACCAATTCGTCTTGACGACGGCGCGATAGACCTCGCCCGTCGGACATGCCCAGCCCAATTCGAGGTAACCGGCGAGGCGGACCATGGCTTCTACGTCTGCCAGATCTCCGGCTTCGCGGAGCCACTGGAGGATCTCCCGGCGCTCGTCGGGCGTCGGCTGCACGCCCGGTGGCCACGTGGGTTCGCCTCGACCGTAGAGCAAAGCGTGCGCTGCCTCACGCTTCGCTTCGGACGAGGGTGTGGCAGCGGCCTTGCGGAACCACTCCATGCCCTTCGGCCATTCGCCGGCATCTCGGAAGCACCGCGCGAGCTCGAGCATCGCGGTCGCCTCACCGGCCCCGGCTCGAGGCCGCACCGCGGCAGCGCGCTCTAGTTGCCGCGCGCGGTGCTCCTCCCAGCGCCTCTCTCCATCCGCGTCTCCTGCGGTAGGGTTTCTTCGGACACCTGACTGGGCCTGGTTGTCGGA
>CAZYLP010000002.1:43182-47537 GCA_964648345.1 uncultured Planctomycetota bacterium | reverse complement strand
GTGACCCTCTTCGACCTGCGCCTCTCGGAGTCGCTCAGGGGCCCCTTCGACCGGCACATGAGCCGGGACGCCCGTGAAAGTGCGTTCGCTAGCCTGAGCGTCGGCGTGGGGCTCGTCGCGGTCTGTCTGTTCGCCATCGACACTGGCTGGTGTCGGTGGGCTCATCGGCAACCTGGAGCCGGGTCGATCTTCGCGATGGCAATGCTCCTCGGTGCGCTCGCTCTGTGCTCGTTCTTCTCGGCGTTCGCGGGTCTCGTGCCGATCCTGGTCTTCTCGTACTTCTGACCTCCTTCACTTCATGTCGTCGAGCCAATCGAGCTCGCGCGGGACCTTCGCGGCGGGATAGAGCTTCTTCAGGTCATACACCGTCGCGAGGCGCTCGGAGCCGAACAGCTCGGCGGCGCACCCCGCGTCGCCCATTGCGACCTTGCCCTCGGCGACGAGGTAGCACGCGAAGTAAATCGAGTGCTCGCCCACTTCGCGCCGCGCGACGCCCCACGCCTTCGCGACCGAGCGATCCACGTCGGCGACGTTCGTCCAGCTCGCTCCGCGCTTCTCGAGGTATCTCGCCCACTCAGCGAGCTTCTCCTTCGGCACGCTCGCGACGCCGACGATCTCGATCCCGTCGAACGCCTTCTTCATGGCGGCGAGGAAGGCGACCTCCTCCTCGCACTCGTTCCACGTGGAGTAGAAGTGCACGAGCCGCGGCCCCTTCGCGGCGCCGAGCGCCGTCTTCTCGCCCGCAGGGGAGAGCCCCTCGAGCGCCGGCTGCGCGCGGCCGAACGGCCGGTGCTCGGTGAAGACACCGGCGCCGAACGCGTTCTCGGGCGGTCCCTCGCCCCACGTCGCCTTCTCGCCCGAGCCGTAGCCCACGAGCGTGTAGCGCTCGCGACGCGTCCAGACCCCGGGCGAGGTGCCGAACGGTCCCTCCGTTCCCGAGACCTCGACGGCCACGACACCGAGCGGCGGGGCTCTCTCGCTCAGCCACACCTTCACCTCGAAGTCGCCCTTGCCCGGCGTCCAGCGGCCGACGACCTTCCGGCACTCGAGCTCGAGGTCGCCCACCTTGCGCTTCTCGGTCGCGGTCTCGAGCGTCTTCCAGTGAGCCTTGACGTTCCCCCGACCGACGAAGGCGTCGAGGAGGTGCTTCATCTCGGGCGCCCCGTCGGGCCTCGAGAAGGTGCGCTTGAGCGCGCGCGGCTGCTCGCAGTCCCACGAGGAGACGGTCACCTTCGTCTTCACGACGTCCTCGACCAAGACGCGGACGTGTGAAGTGCGCGGGCGGAGCGCCTTCCCCCAGCGTTCCCCGTCGATCTCGTGCACGTAGAAGGCCCAGTCGCCCTTCTTCGCCTCCTCGAACGGATTCCAATCCTCGGCGGCCGCGGAGGGGACGACGGCGAGGACGAGCAGAGCCGTCGCGACGAACCGATGCTTCTTCAAGTTCACTCTCCCTGACTACACCGAGGACTCCGCGAGCTTCGGCTTCCGCGTGAGCTTCCTCCTCGCGCGTCGAGGCCGAGCGACCTGCTCCGGCTGAGCCCCGCGCCGCCGCCGGACGAACGCCACGAAACCCGCGAGCTGGAAGACGAGGACGATCACACCGGCGGTCACCTTCACGAACACTCGCTTCTCGCCTGAGGCCGTCGTGCGCGTGACGCTCGGCTCGGCCGGAGCCTGGGTCTCGCTCTCCGCCTCGCGCAGGATCTTGTCCAGGATCGGCGTCTTCGCGACCGCGCGTTCCTCAGGAGCGCTCGCCGCCTTGGAGCCGGTCTGCCAGGCGCTCGCGAGCTGAGCCATGAGCTCCTGGTCCGCGGCGTCCTCGGGCTTGAGCACGACGCGGAAGGCGCGGAAGAATCGCTCCTTCACCGCCCCGACGAACACCGTGCGCTCGAACGTCTTGCCTGCCTTGTCGGTCCCCGCCTCACCGGTGGCCCGGATCACGACCTTGAACGAGCCCCGCTTCGGCACGGAAGACGGCTCGGCCTTCGACTCCGACCACGTGTAGCCCATGAGGTAGGGCATGAGGAGGCCCTCGGCGTAGTCAACCGCCCTCTCGCGCGAGAAGGCCAGCCACAGCTTCTTCTCGACGCGGAGCAGGAAGCTCCGCTCGGTGTTCTCGAAGCGGCAGGCGTAGATCTTCGCGTTCTCGGACTCCTCGAGCTCGCACCAACGCCACTTCGCCGAGGGCGCGCGAAAGCTGGCGCCGAAGTCGGGGAGGAGGAGCGCGCCGTCCGTCGTGAGCTCCGGGGCGGGAGGCGGGACCTGCTGATCGCTCTCGGCGAGCACTTCGCGCGGCGCGGTGCCGAGGGCGAGGAGCACGACGACGAAGCTGCCGGCGCGGGCGAAGGTTCTCCCCTTCACGTTCCACTCTCCCTGACCGCGGGGAGATCAGCACGGGCAAGACCGTTGCTCAACCCGCGACGCCGACGTGCGTTGACCGCTTCCGACCCGTGCCATCGCTGGCACAGGTGGAGACCGCTTCAGGCTCGCCCGATCTCGACGCGGCAGAGCCGGAACCCGACGTTCGGAGTCGCATGGGTCGCGTACCGCTCGTCTCCGGGGTCGCCGACCCAGCTCCTCCCCTGACCTCGGGCCATACGAAGGGAGACCGTCACGACCTCCGCGGGGTCGGACCACGAACCGCCTCGGAGAACTCGCTCCTTCCCCGTGGCGGGTCCACGCGGGTCGCTCTCGGGGCTCTCCGCGTAGTAGAGTGCGTCGTACTGGTCGAGCGTCCACTCCCACACGCCTCCGCTCATGGCGTAGAGGCCGTACCCGTTCGGCGGGCACGCGCGAGAAGGCCGGATCGCGAACGCGTCGAAGTTCCCGAAGTCGCAGAGGTCCGACGTCGGAGGCTCATCGCCCCATGGGTAGAGCCTGCCCACGAGCCCGCCCCGAGCGGCCTTCTCCCACTCGGCCTCCGTCGGCAAACGGTACTGGACGGTCGGCGTCGTGAGTCGCTCGCCGAGGAGCTGCGAATCCCGCCAGGAGATGGCGACCATCGGCTTCGCGTCGTAGGTGAACGGCGCATCGGGTCTCGCCCGCGGCGGGTGGTGTTGGTCCGGGTCGGATCGATCGGGCATGTGGGCATGCCAACCGACGGCGCCGGTGGTCTCGTCCTCGCAGTAGGAGACTCGGAGCTTGTTCTCCCCGACGGTCCAGAGGGTCCGGCCGAGGGAGACACGCCGAGTCCCGACCTCCACGGCGGGATCGTCGCCGGGTGGCATCCCGCGCGGCGGTGGTTCCCAGCCCATGAGGGCGCAGAATCGGCTCCAGCTCACGGGCGCCTCGGAGATCCAGAACGCGCCGAGCGTGACCTTGTGCACGGGCCGTTCGTCGGGGTCGCCGCGGTCGGAGCCCATGAGGAACGGACCTGCCGGCACGAACCTGAAGCGCATGCCGTGCTCGACGACCGCGAGCGCATCGAGCAGCGATGAGCGGGAGCGCACGATCGCCCGATCCGACGGCGCCAGTCCGTAGGCTCGATCGAACGCCATCGCCGCCGCTCGTCGGCCTGTCTCCGCGTCGGGCGCAGCACGAAGCAGAGCGTCCGCGGCGCGCCCCCAGGCGACGGGGTCGTTCGCCACCTCCGCGTCGCGAACGATCCGCCGGACCTCCTCGTCGCTCATGCGCGCCTCGGCCCGCGCTCGAGGACGATGAGCGGATCGGGGCCCCCGCTCCGCGCCGACGCGGAGAGCCACGGGTCCGGAGCGTTCGCGTCCCCCGCGAGCACCAGCGAGCGCGCGCGACAGCCGCCCCCGAAGGACGCCGTCCCCGTGCCGTCGCCCGGGAGTCCGCGGATCGTCCGGAACACCTGGCTCTCGTGCCAGATCTCCTCGAACGGTCGCCGCCGCACGTTGGCCGCGACGAAACCCGACCCGAGGAAGCTGCACGGGTTCACGTCGCCCGACACGGAGATCGAGCAGACGAGGTTCCCAGCGCCGCACCCGTGGTTCTCGTGGACCACGGACTGGAGCTCGGCGCGGCTCGCGGGGCCGAAGGGGTCCATGTCGTGGATGTCCACCCCGAGCTCGGCGAGCTCGCTCAACGCCCGCGCGTACTCGTCGTAGCTCGGCATGAGCTCCATGTGGTGAGTGGCCGTCCCGACCGGATAGAGCGGCCGGAAGACCGCGGCATGAGCGCCGAGTCGCGCGGCGAGCTTGGCGCACTCCCGGATCTCGGCGAGGTTCGAGCGCATGACCGTGAAGGCGAGCGTGAAGCGCGAGTGCTTCGCGAGGAGCTCGATCTTCTCGATCACGCGGTCGAACGTCCCCGCGCCGCGGACGCGGTCGTTCGTCGCCGCCGTCGCGCCGTCGAGGCGCACGTTGAGCCAGGTGAGCTCGCGCTTGCCGATC
>CAZYLP010000002.1:41405-43172 GCA_964648345.1 uncultured Planctomycetota bacterium | reverse complement strand
CTCGGTCAGGAGGAGGCCGTTCGTGGTGAGGCACGGGTGGAGGCCGCGCCCCGTCGCGAGGTCGAGGATCTCGAAGATGTCGCGCCGGAGGAACGGCTCTCCGCCGGTGAGCCCGAGCCGGAAGGAACCCATTCGAGCCAGGGCCCCGAAGAGCGTGTCCAGCTCGCCGAGCCCGAGCGCCTCCTCGCGCCTCGGGAGCTCGCCCGCGAAGCAATGGGAGCACGTGAGATTGCAGGCGGCGACGACCTCGAGGTGCACCGAGAGCGGTCCCGTGAGGTGATCGCTCGGCGGTGCGACGTCGAGGACGCAAGCGTCCAGGCGTCGCGCCGTCGTGAAGAATCCTCGATCGTGGAAGTGCTGAAAGAAGCCGACCAGGCGCTCCCGCCGCTCGGGGTCGCGCTCTCCCACGACGAAGCGATCGAAGGATGTCGCGATCGATCCACGGAGCAGATCGGTCGTCTCGTGGTCGAAGGGCATGTACCGCGACGTGCGTCGGTCGAACACGATCGAGCCGAAGTACTGCGGAATGACCACCAGTGCCGGTCGGCTCATTGCGCCTTGACCTCGAACTCGCGCCGGACCCACACCGAGCCGCCCTTGCTTCGCGGCTCCGGCAACCCGAGCGGACATGCCCCCACCTCCGACAGCCGCGCGTACTCGTAGTCGTGGAATCGATCCTGGCCGATCGACTCCCCGGGTCGTGGCGGTGGACCGTGCGGGATCTCACCCTCCACGAGCGCCGTCCAGCCAGAGTCGTCGAATCCGACGCGACTCCAATCGGGCGGCGGCGCGGTGAGGGTCGCTCGCCACGTTCCGTCGGCCGCGGTCCGGGCGCCCGGCGGGAACGAGATCGCCGCCATGAGGAACGCGTTCAGGAAATCCGGCGCCTCCACACGCACTCCGAGCGCGTGCCTCCCCTCGGTGAGTCTCCAGATCGAGCGTTTCTCTTCCCCATCGAGGAACGTCTCGTGCTCGCCCGTCGCGAGGATCGAGACGTGGCCGTTCAGACTGAGCTGACCTCGAGGGGCCCAGCGAATCACGACGCCGCCACAGCCCGCCGGGACCTCGCAGCTACCGAACTGCTCGAGGGCGAATCGAGGCGAGTGCTTCGCGAAGCGATCGAGACTGTTGAGTTTGAGGTCGCGTTCGCTCATAAGCCTCTCTCCTACTTCGATGGTCATTATCCCTGTCGTGACTTCAGGTACGACGCTCTGCGTGGCGGCAAGTTCATGAGCAGCCGTGACAGACGCTTCGTCGCTCAGCATCGCGGTGGGCCGCTCTCCATGAAGGACCACCGCCTCCTCGCCACCTGGGCGGTGGAGTGCGCGGAGCATGTGCTCGGCGCTCGAGCCGACAAGCGAGTTCGCCGTGCGCTCGAGGTCGCACGGGCCTGGGTCCGCGGAGAGGCTTCGGTCGGCGAGTGCATGAAGGCCGCCGTCGCCGCGCACGCCGCGGCGACAGGGCCGCGCGGAGCGAGGCCGCCACCGCGGCCGCTCGGGCGGCGGGGCATGCGGTGGCGACGGCCCATGCGGCCGATCACTCGCTCGGGCCCGCGATCTACGGCCTCAAGGCCGTGGAGGCCGCGGGCGGCGACCCCGACGCGGAGCGCGCGTGGCAGATCGCGAGGCTCCCTCGGAGCGTCCGCAAGCTCGTGATGTCCGCGCTCCGCGGTCGCCTTACTGGCCCGAAAGATCGTCGGTGAAGTTCGAAGTGGTCCCCAAAAGGCTCACCCGGTGAGCCGTTTGGGGACCACATAGCGGGCAAGCG
>CAZYLP010000002.1:0-41395 GCA_964648345.1 uncultured Planctomycetota bacterium | reverse complement strand
TTTGGTTGTTGTTTTCGCTTGTGCCCCCAAACCGCCACCCCTTTTCCGACTTTGGGGCACCACTTCGCGGGCAAGCGACATCCGCAACGACCTCACGCGTCCCTGGGCTGGACGTCACGGGCCATGCGGAGGCCCGCTTGAAGCACGAATCGCTCTGGCTCCTCATCCCTCTCTTCCTGCTGGGTGCCCCGTTCGCCGTCGCGTTCTCGCCTTACGTCATCGAGTATGTGCAGAGGTGGCGACGCCGACGCGTCGAGCCGGTCGACGAGTGGATCGTGTCCCTCGACGGCGCGGACGTCGCGATTCTGAAGGACCCCGTCTTCGTCGAGATGTTCTGGACCGGCTTCACCGTCGTCCCGATCGACGAGTCGAAGCTCCCGCTCATCTACAACGCCCGGCTCTGGCACAACTGCCGCTTCGAGTTCCGCCATCGAATCAGCGGACGGATCGCACGGGCATTCAGTAGCGCCAGCGACGCTGGCGTCCCCACGCCAGCCTCCATGCAGGTCGTGATGCGCTGCCTCTACTGACCCTCGCCGTGCAGCTCCTGCAGGTCCTTCTCGAACGCCCCCCGCCTGTCGAGCGGGACTCCCGGCAGTCTCAAATACGACCACCCGAGCGTATCGAGGAACCACGGCCCCCCGGGCTGCGGCACCTCGCCGCGGAGAGTCCAGAACCTCTCCTCGATCTCATCGAGCGCCTCGGGCTCGTCGAGCGCGAGCTCGCGAAGCGCAAGGATCGCCGCGTCGGTCGTCCAGTCCATGACGCCGTCCACGAGCGAGAACAGCACCTCGCGCCGCCGTGAGCCGCGCCATCCATCATCGATGTGCGCGAGCAAGAAGGCCCCCGCGACCTGGTGGCGGAAGACCCACTCGACCGAGTCGATCTCCGCGGGCGGCCGCGGCGGCCGGACCATGGCGCCGAGGATGTCGTCCACGCGCGACACGCCGAGCTCGGGCCCCGCCTTCTTGGCCGCGCTCCACCAGGAGGACAGGAAGTAGTGACTCGTCGCGAGGGCCGTGACGGCCCGCGCGACCTCGGCGCTCGGCGCGGCGACGATCTGCCGGACGTCGAGCTTCTCGGGACCGAAGTACATCCAGATCACGTCCCGCACGGGCCGCCTCGGAAGCCGAGGATCGGGCTTCGGGATCTGGGAGGCCTTGTACTCGACCACCGAGAGGTCGGACCCGTCGCCGCCGTTCTCGAGCGCCAGGGCGAGGCGGCCACTCGGTGGCTCGAGACAGGTGAGCGCGATCGACTTGAGACCGCCGGTGGTCTTGTCGCCCTTCGCGAGCTTCTCCTCCCTGACCTGGAGCAGCATGTTCGCGGTCGCGTCCACGGGGATCGGCAAGCCCGGCGCGGCGTGGAGCGAGATCTGACGGAAGGTGTCGGAGTCGCACTTCTCCGGGAGCCGCTTGGCGCACTCGACGAACTCGGGACGGAGCTTGGGCTCGCTCGTGAAGACGCGTTTCAGCCAGCCGGTCTTCGCGGGCGCGGGGGCCTTCTTCGCGAGCCAGGCGCGGCAGACACCCATCTCGATGTCCTCGTCCGACGCGGGCGGCATCTCTCGCGCCGCCTCCTCGAGGCGGCCGGCGTCCACGAGAACGCGGACACACTCCGCGGCGAAGGGAGCCGTCGGGTCGGCCTTCTTCGCGCCCCGGAAGACTTCGAGGGCCGCGTCCCACTCCCCGCGTCCACGAAGGGCGAGCCCGAGAGCGATCAGAGGCAGAGTGCTCGAGCTGGCCGCGACGCCGGCGCGGGCCACCTTCTCGGCCTCCTCGAAGCGGCCGGCGCGGCGGAGGAGCCCGCTCGCGAGACCGAGAGTCTCGGGGCGGAGCTCGTCGCTCTTCGGCCGCGCGAGGAGAGCGAGCGCGACGGGCGCCCAGTTCTCGAACATGGCGCGCTCCGTGGGGCGGAGACGGAGGAAACCGATCGTGCCGCTGCAGACGTTCGAGATCGCCCCGAGGAGGCCGCGCGGATCGAAGCGGCCCTTGTGACGACCGAGCCACTCGGCGAGCCAGAGCGTGTAGCGACGCCGCGGCGTGTACGCGGCGACCTGCGCGAGGAGGTCGATCGCCTTCTGCGTGTCGCCGAGGTGAGCGAGCACGTGCGCGTGGCCGGCGATCTCCCCGAACCAGGCGGGCTTCTCCTTCTCCACCGGGAAGAGCTCGTGCGGCACCTTCGCCTGATCCGCGAGCCGATCGAGGGCTTCACGCCACTCGCGGCGCGAAGGATCGACCGCGAGGGCGCCCGCAACGTGCTTCGCCGCATGAGGGAGCTCGCCCTTCTCGATCGCCTCCTCGGCCATGTGCATGTCGTCTTCGGGCGACGCCGCCGGGCCGTGGTGGTTGTGGTTCGGATCGTGGTCGCTCCAGAGGCAGACCGAGTCGCCCGCGAAGGCCCAGTGCCAGCCGTCTCCGTGCCGCGTGAAGGTGACGTCGGTGCGCTTCTCCTCGACGACGATCGCGGCGGTCGCCGAGGTCGCGGACACGCGCTCGATGTCCTGGAGGCTCGCCTCCTCCCAGTCGATCATGGGGATCGCGGAGTGGTGGTTCTCGAACTTCTCCGAGAAGCGCATGAGCGACTCGAAGAGGCGCGCCTTGTCCTTCACGCTGGCCGGCCAGCCCTCGCTCTCGAGCGGGCCGCCGTCCGCCGCGTGGAGCGCCTGGAGCTCGGTGCGTCCTTCGCCGCCGTCGGCCACGTGCGCGCCGGCCGCGGCCGCGGCGCCGATCAGGAACTTGTCGGCCTTCGCGGGGTCGTAGCTCGCGTAGAGCGCGCGCCACTCCTTGGCCAGCACTCGCTTCGTGAGAGCCTCGAAGCACGAGCTGATCTCGTCCTCGACGTCGGCCATACGACCTCCACGACGGTCATACTCCCATCACGCGACAGCGAGTAGGATGCCCCCCGAGGTGCCCTCTTGGGGGAGCTGTTCCTCCTCATCCGTGAGCGCGGCGGCCCTCCGCGCTCGTTCGCTCTCCCCGAGGGCGTCGCCACCGTCGGCCGCACGAAGCAGAACCAGCTCGTCGTGACCGGCGCCAACGTCTCGCGCGAGCACTGCCGATTCGTCCGCAAGGGCGACTCCGTGACGCTCACGAACGTCGCGAAGAACGGCACGCTGAGGAACGGCCACCGCGTCGTCGCGACCGTCACCTTGAACCCGGGCGACCGGATCCAGGTGGGCGACGTGGAGCTCGTCTTCGCGCCCCCCTCCGAGGCCGGGACGAAGTCCGGTCTCGCCGCGATCAACGACCCCGAGGCCAACAAGGAGACCCCCGCCGCCGGCACGCCCTCCGTGCCTGACCCCGTGTCCCCGAGCGAGCGCAGCGAGTCGAGGGGCGAGCCTGCTCCGCCGAAGAAGGAACTCCCTGCGACCGTCACCTCACCGAGCATCGAGAAAGTCACCGAGATCAGCGAGTCGAAGGGCGAGCTCTCCGAGCCCGCTCGGCGCGCACCTCCGCGCCGGATCGCGGAGCGCACCAAGGGGAGCCGCGCCGTCGCCCTCGCGATCACGGTGATCGTCGTCTCGGGCGCTCTCGGCGCGGGCTACGCGCTCCTCGACGTGAAGAAGAAGCGCGACCAGGACGACGCCGACGAGATCGCGCGCGTCATGTCCGACCGCGCGCGGAGCGCCGCGGACCGAGCGCGCGGGCCCGCGGCGGTGAGCCTCGACGCTCCGCGCGAGAACGACCCGTGGAACGAGATCGCCCTCGCCCGGCCGAGCGAGCTCCCGGCCGCGCTCACGAGCTTCGCGCGGAGCTATCCCGAGGACCCGCGCGCCGACCTCGCCATGACTCTCGCGAAGGAGATGCGTGCGATCAATGAGAGAGGCGAGGAGCGCGGTCGCGAGCGCGGAGAAGCCCTCGTCGCGGAGCGGCTGCTCGATGCCGCGGAGAGGCTGGCCGCGCAGAGCCCGGGGCGCGCTCGGATCGTCCTCGACCTCGCGGCCTCCGTGACATCGATCTCAACGACACAACGAATCCGCGCGCTCGAGAAGGAGGCGCGGAGCGAGCTCGACGGCCTGAGGACGAGAGCCAGGGAGACGGCCGATAAGGACGGCCCGCTCCGTGCGCTGGTGCTCGTGCTCGACGAGCGCGAACGGCTCCGCGGCCTCGGGGTGGACGACGAGGTCCTCGCACTCGCGAGCGACTTCGAGGAGAAGGCCGCGGCCGCGAAGGGCGACGAGCGCTCGGTAAGGCGGCGCATGGACAAGTCGGGCGCAAACCTCCGCGAGCCGCTCGAGCTCACGCTCAAGCTCGACTTCGCGACCGCGCGCGAGAAGTGGAAGGCGCTCCTCATGAGCGGCCTCACCGTCCAGGAGCGGCTCCGCGTCGAGTGGGACGCGACCTGGTGCGCGGGCCTCGAGCGGCTCTACGACGAGCTCGTGAAAGCAGCCAACGGCGCGAAGAAGCCCGAGTTCACCATGCTCGGCGCCGTCCGCGGAAAGATGGTCAAAGCGGACGCAAAAGGCTTCAAGATCGAAGCGAGGATCGGCTCCGGCGAGGCCGAGGTCGAGTGGCCGTGGAAGCGCCTCGAGCCGGGCCAGGTCCTCGAGCTGTTCGAGCCGATCGCGGCCAGGGAGGAGAGCGCGGTCCTCGCGATCGCTTACTACGCCTTCGCGACGGGCCACGACGAGCGCGCGCACGATCACCTGCTGAAGATCATCGAGCGGCGCCCGGACGCGAAGGCGCGCGTGTCGTCCTTCCTCGCGGTCCAGACGGGCCAGCAAGTGCCCGAGGGCGGCTACGTGGTCTTCGAGGGGCGGCTCACCTCACCCGTCGAGCGCGACCAGATCATCGCCGGCCGCAAGAAGGCCAAGGAGGAAGCCGCCGCCGCCGCGAAGGAGCTAGCCGTCAACCGCGAGAAGCCGAAAGCGCTCAAATATCTCTCGCGCGCCCTCGGGCTCATGGACGAGGGCTACTACGAGGACGGGCGGAGCATCCTCGCCGCGCTCGCCTCGAAGTACAGGGACATGCCGGGCGTCGGCGACGTGGCGAAGGCGCGCCTCGATGCGCCCTACCTCCGCCGGATCAGCATCGCCAAGTCGGGTCCCTCCTCGAACCGGCTCGACCTCTACGTCCTCGCCGAAGGTTTCCTCGGAGTGGACGAGCACCAGCGGACGTTCGACCGATATACACACAATGTCCGTTACTTCCTCGACCACCAGGACTTCTTCAACGCTTACGGCACTTACATGAATTACTGGGGGATCAACGTCGCCTCCAAGGAGGAAGGCCTCTCGAAGGTCCGCGAGAACGTGAAGCTCGACACCGCCTTCAAGGGGTCGGTGGCGCCGGACGGCATGTTCACGGTGGACGCGGGGCGCGTCTTCGCGTGCCTCGACGCCGCGGCTCCGGGCGAGCACGACCGTCTCGCCTTCGTGGTCGGGAACGGCCAGGCGCCGCTCGCGTCGGGTGGTGGTGGGATCAGCTCGTTGCCGAAGACGTTCCTCCAGGCCGCCGCCCACGAGTGTGGCCACGCGTTCGCCGGGCTCGGCGACGAGTACGACATGGACCCGTCGCCCTCCGCGAAGGCGCAGGGCTTCGAGCGTCCGACCGACCACGTCGCCGCGCGCCCCGTGAGCCCGAACGTCGTCGGCGGCAGCGACGAGTCGGAGGTCCGCGCCGCCGCTCCGTGGCAGCACTGGCTCAAGCTCGGCGACCAGAACTGGACCGGCCTGCCGCTCGACATCTTCGAGGGCGCCGCGCACAAGCGGTTCCTGTTCTGGCGTCCTCAGCGCACGTGCGTCATGCGCGACCTGGGCTCGCGGTTCTGCCCGGTCTGCATGGAGCAGATGGTCCTCCGCCTCTACCGCTTCGTGCGGCCGATCGACCGGACGTGGCCGATCGAGAAGACCGTCAAGCACGCGAAGGGGAAGCCGCTCGACGTCCGGGCGGCGATCCTCGCTCCGCGCACTCACTCGCTCGAAGCAACGTGGCGCGTGGAGACCGGGACGGGGACGATCGAGGACGGGCCGTCCTCCTCCGAGGGCACGCGCGCGAAGGACTCGAAGGACTCGAAGGACACGAAGGCGTCCAGCCATACCTTGAAGTCGAAGCGGATCGAGGACGGGCCGACGGAGATCGAGAGCGTCACGGTGCCGGGGAAGTACCTCGAGCGAAACATGACCGTCGTCCTCGACGTCCGCGATCCGACGCCGTGGGTCGTGAGGGACGACGAGGGTCTCTTGAAGCAGACCTTCCGCTGGAAGATCGAGGTCGAATAGAAACTACTTGAGCAATTTGGCGATCATGGGCGCCAGCTTGTCGTACATGTTGTCCTTCGGCTGGTGCCCCGTCGCGTCCGAGCGCAGGACGAATTGCTTGTCGATCAGGAAGAAGCCCGGGATCATGTCGTAGCTCGCCTTGTTGACGAGCTTGTCGGTCCCGACGAGGACGACGCGGTTGTTCTTCCGCGTGAAGCCGAAGTGCTTCGCCCACGCCTTCCCGTCCTCGGGCTTCGGGGCCTTCTGGTTCGACATGTCGTAGAGGAGAAGCTGGACGAGCACGATCTTGTCGTCGGTCGGCTTCACCTTCCCCCACTTGGTGAGCAATTCGTCGAAGGAGGGCAGACCTCCCTGCGCGGAGCCGCCCTTGAAGACGCCGACCTTGCCGTTCGCCCCCGAGAACGCCTGGCAGGCGGGGCAACCCATGCCGACGGGCTCGACGAGGATCACCTTGCCCTTGAACTCGGAGATGCGGGTGGCCTTGCCGTCCTGGTCCACGAGCTCCATGTCGGGGAAGGGCTTCCCGATCACGGGCGGCCACGGGTCCGGCACGGCGGGGAGGGCGGGCTTGTCGGCCTTGTCGTCCTTCTTCTCGTCCTTCTTGTCGTCGGCACGGACGGCGACGCCGACGAGGAGAGCGAGGAGCAGCGAGACGACGAGCGGTGCCCGCATGGAGGCCTCCTTGGGGAGAGCGTAGCGAGCCCAAGGCCGTGGCTCCACACCCGAGCACTGGACGTCTGGGAGGTAGAATCTGGGAATGCGACGGGCATTCGCGTGACCGAGGACGAACGGAAGCTCGAACGCCCCCTCGTCGCACGCCCGAAGTGTCCATACTGCCACACGGACGTCGTTCACGGCGAGCCTCTCAAGGTCTGCGAGAGCTGCCACGCCTTCCACCACTCGGCGTGTTGGACCGAGCTCGGACGCTGCGCTGCGTGCAGTGCTGGGCGAGCCAGCACTCAGGCCTTGCCCTCGAAGGTGCCGCGAAGGAGCCGCGGACTCGGCGCGCCACTCGCGGGGGTCGCGGTGCTCGTCGTCCTCCTCGCCGCCGTTGTGAGCCGGCTCTCCCGACAAGAATCGACGGGCATCGAGTCCACACCGCTTCCGGTGCCGGCGAACGCCGAGGTCTTCTCTCCCGACTCTCCGCGCGGCGTCGTTCAGAGGTACCTCGCAATCGTCCGCGAACCCGTGAGCATCGAGCGCCACAGGCACCTGATCGACGTCCTGACTCCCGAGTGTCACTGGTTCGTCGAAACCACCGGGGCCGGGCTCCACGAAGACGTGCCCGAGAGCGCGAAGCTCGAGGAGCAGCCGGGCACGACGAGCGAACGGGCGATCGTCGTCGCCGGCACGTCGCGCTTCGACCTGCAGAAGACCGACGGGAAGTGGCGCGTCGATCGCCGGCTTGCGGAATCCTGGACGGACTTCCTCGGCGTCCGCATGCGTCTCCCCACCGGCCTCGTCGCGTCGAGCGCAGCGAACACCTGGGAGCGGGGAGGCGTGAAGTTGAGAGCGTGGCGCGCCCCGCATGTCTCCAAGGAGGAGCTCATGCGCGTCGCCGGAGCGGAGGTCGGCAATGCGCCCGAAGTCGGGGCTTACGTGGAGGAGTGCGCGATCGGTGGCCGGCACGTTCTCCAAGCCTACAGTCGAGGTGACGCGGCGAACTGCTCGTTGACGATCGTGGACGACGGTGCGAAGGAGCCGTTGTGGCTCGCGCTCCGGTGCCCGTCGCGTATGTGGGAGCGAGCCGATCCCTTGCTCCTCTGCGTCGCTTCGATTGAACGCGCCATGGCAGCTGATGAGCCGATCGTCCACGGGGCTCGACCGGCTCTCCGCGAGCGAAGACTCGACGAGGGCTTCACGATCCTCACCGCCGGCCCCGAGAGCGCCGACGAAGTCGAGTGCACGAACCGCTCGTGCACCGACCTCGACGAGCTCGTCGCGGCGAGCGGAGAAACACGCGGGAAGAAGCTCTCCGAGGTCCGCGTGCCGGGCACACTCCTGCCCGCTCGGATTCTCTATCGCATACCACCGCCCGACCACCGGACCGGCGATCGCTTTCTATTGAAGGCTCTCGGCGTCCTCGACGGCCGCGGCGTGGTCCTCGCGATCAGCACGCCGGCGGTCTCCGCTGACGGCGGCGCCGAGCTTCTCCGACTCAACGCCATGGTCGAGAGCTTGAAGCCGCTCCCGGCCGACACTCTTTGGCCCGATGGCGCGAGGGGCACGATCAAGCGCCCGGCGGGCTGGCGGCAGCCGCCCGGCTCCGACTTCACCAAGATTTCGTGGTGTGGATTCGGGGGCGACTCGATCGAACTCCTCGTGGGTTTCGAGAGCGAGACGATCCTCGGCGGTGAGAAGATCGCGGTCGTGAAGCTCCGTGACAAGCGCGTCCTCACCGTCGTTGCTTACTCGAGCTCGGAGGAGCGCCTGCGGCGGGTCGTCCAGGTCGCGAAGGCGTGCGTCGAGACGCTCGAGGTCACGAACAAGCGCTGACACGCACCTACTTCAGTTCGAGCGTCACCACCCCGAGGTCGTCCACCTCGGGCGCGATGTTGACCGCCTTGTCGCGGAAGCCGGGCGCGGTGACGAGCAGAAAGGCCGGACTGCGCGGAACACCCGCGACCACGACTCGCCCGTCGTCGTTCGAGGACAGGATGTGGTGCTCGTCCTCGCTGGTGAAGCCGACCGACGCCCCGGAGAGAGGGATCCCGTCGGGACGCATCACGCGGAGCTTGACCGAACGCTTGGGGAAGCGGAGGGCGAGCTCGACCCGGGGCGTCTTTCCGACCTCGAGCTCGAACGGCTCCGACGCCACCGAGGTGAATGCCGTCGCCTGGAGCCGGACTCGATGGGTCCCGGGCGCGAGCTTCTCGATCCTCACGTCGGGGAGAGCGTGATCGTTCGCCAGATCGAGCCGGTACGCCGCCGACGCCACCTCGGTCCACGCCACGCCGTCGCGGCGTTCGACCGTGAGCTCCGCGTTGACGCGGCCGCTCCAGGGCATGCCCGAGGCCGAGGTGCCGTCTCCGCCCAGGACGAGCGCCTTCCGCCCGGCGGCAGCCGCGATCACGCTGTTGATCGTCGCGGCGTCCACGCCGATCCTCGGGGCGATCGAGACAGCTCCGGCACGCTCGAGCTTCACGTCGCCCGCGAGTTTGGTGGTGACCGATCTTTGAGCATCCACGAGGTCGTCACGGGCAGTCTGGACCTGGAGGGAGTAGGTCGTGGACGCGCCGAGCTCGCCGATCTTGTAGCGGCCCTCGCGGTCGGTCGTCGTCTGCGCGAGGAGCAGACTCTCGCCGTCCCGCGTCTCGAACACGGAGACCGTGGCTGCGGCGAGTCCGACACCGTCGGGATCCAGAACCTGGCCCGTGAGCGTGGCCTCCGGTTCGAGCGCGACGACGAGTCGCTTGGAGCTGCCGAACGAGGTGACGCTCTCGCGCCTGGTGCCGAAGCCAGGCGACGAGACCGTCACGAACATGGAGGCCATGCCTCCGTCCACCGCCACGGAGGCGCGGCCCATCCCGTCGGTCGTGCGGCTGTTCATCGTCTGCCCGATGTCTTCGCCAGCGCCGCGAAGGAGAGCTCTCGAGACCTCCCAGCCGTGGCGCGTCGGGGTCCAGTCCCCGTAGCTGGAGAGCGAACAGGTGAAGTGGCGGCGAACTTGCCGGACGAAGACACTGGCGCTCACCACCGGGCTCGTGCCGTCCGTGACCTCGATCTCGAGCCTCGGGGCCTCCCACTTGGTCTTCTTGTCCTCGGCGTGGCTCGAAGTGACGGCGACGACGCATGCCATGAGTCCGAGAGTCGCGGCTCCGTGACGGCGCATACGAGCTCCAACGCTCCTCGAGAGTAACGACGCCTGCTCGACGCTTCGAGTTCCCTGCATCATCGATGACGCCAAGGTGACCATGCGCACGTGCACCTCCGTGTCAGGATGTCCTCCATGCGCAACTTCCTCGCCTCTCTCCTCGTCCTCTCCATCACGCTCGCCCCCCGCCCCGCCCACGCGGGGATGATGCCGTCGTTCGAAGCATCGAACTGCGCCTGGAACGCGACTCACGTCGTCGTCGTCTCCGAGGGCGCCAGGATCGACGGCTCCGTCCAGATCCTCGAGTCCTGGAAGGGCGACCTGAAGCCCGGCGACTGCCTCGACGTCCCCGAGCTCGCGGAGTACGAGTCCGAGGCCTCGCGCACCGAGGACACCTTCTGGCGCGACGACTCCGTCACCCCGAAGCGCATCATGTCGGGCGCGCGCATGGTCCTGTTCCTCGTGAAGGCCGAGAAGAAGGTCGCCGGCGCCGCCGAGGTCGTCTGGAAGCCCGCATCCGGCTGGGGCGGCATGAAGGTCTCGATCAGCTGGGTCGAGGCGGGCGTGGTCTATGCGTACGCGCAGATGATCAACCCGGGCGACCAGACCCTGAACGCCCTCGAGAGCGAAGGCAGCCTCAAGAAGACCGTGGACTCCGCGATCGCCGCGCGCGCCGAGCTCGAGAGAGCGAAGACGATCGAGGCGCCCGACGCGAAGGTGCGGGCGCTCGAAGCGCTCACGACGTCCGAGGTGAGGGATGCGCTCGTCGGCGCCTACCAGGAGCTCGGGAAGTGCGGCGACGCCGCGATCCCCGTCCTCGACGCGCACGTCAGGAAGGACGACCACGCGGCCAACGCGATCGACGCCCTCGTCGCCGTGGGCGGGGACAAGGCGGCGGTCACGTTCATGGACATCCTGAGCGAGGAGCTCGTCTACTGGCGCGCGAAGGCCCCGACGCTCGGAGAGAACTGGGTGAACACCGGCGACGAGGTGCAGACGCTCCGCGACCGCTACTGGCGCCTCTACAACGCCGTCAACGCGCTCGCGCAGATGCACTCGCCCGCGTGCGAGAGGGTCATCGCGGACACGCGCGACCTCTGGCGCTCGGCGCCGGAGCTCAAGGTCTGCGCCGACCAGATCGGTCAGCTGTGCGACGCGACCCTCGAGTCGCTCAAGAAGCCGCGCGTGAAGGAGGAGAAGAAGCCGGAAGCCGAGGAGGTGAAGATCGAGGAGGAGGAGACGCACACCCCGACCCTCGCGGAGCTCTCCCCGACGGTCCCGGACGACGAGCGCCGCGTGAAGGAGCTCGTGGAGCAGCTCGCCGCCGACCTGGCCGCGGAGCATAAGCTCGAGGACCGGCGCGCCGTGCTCCGTGGAGCAGCCTCGAAGGGCGAGGTCACCGCCGAGCTCGCGCGCGCGATCAAGGCCGCTCTCCGCATGTCACGCGAGGACACCGCGGTCCTCGACAAGCTCGATTGGCAGCCCGGCTCGCCCCCCTGGAGCCGCGAGCTCGACTCGATCAGGAAGCGCCTCGCGCCCGGCCTCGCGTCCGTCGCGCCCGTCCTCTCCGCGGAGCGCGTCGGCTCGGCCTTCGACATCGAGGCCTCGTGGAGAGAGCTCGCCGTCCACTCCGAGGCGGTCTGGTCCGGGAAGGGCCAGGGGGTCGACGCGATCGCGTGGGCTCTGACCCTCGAGTGTCTCCACGCGCTCGCGGCCGGTGAGCCGCGCCGTGCCGCGAGCTTCGCGACCGACCTCTGGCGCTTCTCGCACGACCTCCTCCGCGACGAGCGACTCCACGACATCATCGTTTACCGGTCGTGGCGTCGCATGGCCGTCGCGCTCGTGTCCGAGGTGATCCCTCGCCTCGACGAGGACGGCCGCCGCGTCCTCGACGGCGAGCTCGCGACGCTCGAGCGCACCCTTCCTTCCTTCGCGCGGACCGTGAAGCGCCGGCGCCTCGCCTACGCCTGTTTCTTCAAGGAGACCGGCCGCCTCGCGCCGAGCGACTACGGCCAGAGCGCGCTCGACCACCTCGGCGCACAGGCGCGCCTCTCGGATCGCCGGGTCGCCTCGCTCCGCCGCGAGTGGGACCGCTTCGACTCCATGGCGCGCGGGATCGAAGCGGCCGTGTCGTCGGGCTCCTTCGTCGCGCAGAGAAATCACATCAGCAAACTCGCCCCCGAGAAGAAGCGCCCCGTCACGACCGCGGAGGCGCGCCTCCACGGCAGGTATCGCCAGAGCGTCGCTCATTGGATCGAGGTCGTGGAGGAGGAGCATGATCGTCATCTCCTCGAGATCGGGTGCCTCCGAGCTCTCCGACTTCTGGCCTCCGGGACGCGTGGAGTGGATCCTTACGACGGCTCGGAGCTGAGCGTCGCGAAGCGCGACGACGGAGCGAGGTTCGTGAAGCTCGCCGGGCACGTCGGGCGGTCGGGGAAGGACTGGTTCGTCAATCTCCCCGCAGGGAAGTGACGGAGGCGCTCTCCGAGCCCGTGCCACGCATGGCGCGAGACTCGAGCGGCCGATTTTCTTCCCGAATCATGACGCTTGACGCGGCTCTCCCCCGATCAGAGACTCGCGCCCTGCGGAGAATGTGATGCGCGATCGGGACCTCGTGTTGACGCTCGGACTCCTCGGCGCGGGCACCGTCACGGGGCTGGTGATCGCGCGCTCGAGCACGACGCCGGCATCCGCACCCACAGCGTCGGCGCCGCTCCCGACGAGCGGGTGGGTCGCCGCGCCCGTCGAGTCGTCCACCTCGACGTCGAACGTCGAACCGGCCACGTCGACCGCGGCCGTCGGATCGGATGCGCTCGCGCCGAGCGAGCCGCGGGAGCGCACCGAGCAGGAGCGGCGGCGGCGCGCGGAGAACGAGAGGCGGCAGCGCGCGGAGCGCGAGCGACGGGAGCGCGAGCGGCGGGAGGGCGAGGAGCGTCGCCGTCGTCGGCCATTCTAGCCCGCCGCTCCGTGGTAGCGTTGGTCGCCTGGCGCTTCAGTTGAGCGGATGAGCGACGACGACCTTCGCGCACTCGAACGTGGGGTCGCGACGACGGGCACCGTCGCCGCTCGGCTGCGACTCTCGGCCGCACTCGAACGGCGTGGAGACCTCGAGGCGTCGTTTCAAACGCTGCTCCCCGGCCGCCACGATCCCGAAGTCCGCCGACGACTCGCTCGCTGGCCCGCGTGGAATGGTGGGAGCAGGTTGTTCAGCGATAAGTCATTCATAGACGTGGAGCGTCTTCGGTCTCATCACAGGGCGTGGACGTTTCGAGGGGCCTACGACCTCGTGAATCGGCAAGTCTTCGTCGCCAGCGCCCTCGCACTCGTCTGTCGCGCGGCCTCCGGCATACCCGTCGTGCTCGACGCGGTCACGGGGAACACTCTCTGGGAGGTGGCCGGCGAGCTCGAGGCGCGTCAGACGACCGTCGTAGACGACGTCTTGCTCGTCGCTCCGCGTAACCAAGTGCACTCATTGACAGCGCATGACCTCTGGACCGGCGCGATCCTCTACTCCGTCGACCTCGGCGGCACGTGGACGTACGTTCATGACAGGAGGCAACTGCTCTTCTCTGGCGGAGGTCGGATCGGCGCCTGGAACCTTCGCGATGCGAGGCTCCCACCCGAGCGCCGGTGGAGTCGTCCTTGGACGGCTCCTGACACCGGAAGACCCTGGAGCCAGCTCCAATCCATCGGATCGTTCGTCACGCACACCACGGATCTCGGCGTCGATGCGATTGACGATTCAGGCACCACCGTATGGAAGAGCGAGCTCCGAGGGATCTCGGACCGGTATGGCCTCGTGGGCTCGCCCGTCGTCCTGAACGCGCGGGGCGAGCGGGACAGCGGATGCCTCGTGGCGCTCGATCGCGATGGTCGCCGTCTCTGGGAGTCAGAGCGCCGTGGCTCGGTCCTTGGTCTGGCTCCCGACTTCGTCTTCGCGTTTGTTCATGGCGAACGATTCAAAGAGATCGCAACAATCGACCGGGAGAGCGGACGCGTCCTCCATGTGGTCGGGATGCTCATGGACTTCGGCGCCTACGCGCTCGTTCGTGACGCGATCTACTCGTACCTCTATCTCATCGACTTCGAGACTCAGGGAACCCATGAGACTCGACTCGCCGCGATCGCGCCGGACGGGACGCCTCTCTGGCGAATACCACCCAACGAACTGGGCGGAGACGTCTTCGGGATCGCGCCGGTGCCGGGCCGGATCTTCACGCTCGGGCGGAGCGGGCTCGTCACGTGCTGGAAGGCTCCCGACTGACCGCGCGCTCTCGCGGGCTTTCAAGTTCGAAAGCTGGAGCCTCCGTCGCGCGTGAAGACCGGTCCAGCTTTCGAATCTGAAAGTGGAACGGGCACGACCGCCGCCTTGGAGACGGACTCCTTGACCAGGGTCGCGTATCCTCGATACGTTGAGGCCAATGAGCGTGAAGCCGACGACGACACGGAAGAACGCCCGCAGGGGTGCCAAGTCCGACAAGGCCGACGATCCGAAGTACCTCGCCAGGCTCGTCAAGGAAGGCCACGCCACCGACATCGAAGACGCGAAGCACGTCGTCAAGCTCATGGCGAAGGGCATGCTCTCCCTCGGAAAGCCGGGACCCATCCCGCCCGAGCTGTTGCGCCCGGGCCCGAGGGGGCCGAACGCTCGCCGAGCGGTCCGCTGGATGAAGCGCGGACGGTGAAGTTCTGGGATTCGTCGGCGATCGTCCCGTTGCTCGTCGAGGAACCCGCGAGTCGTCAGTGCCGTGACCTGCTCCGCGCGGACCCCTCGCAGGTCGTGTGGCAGTTCACGGAGACCGAAGTCGTCTCAGCACTCCATAAACAGACTCGCCTCGAGCCACCACTCACCGCCCGTGATCTCCAAGCCGCGCTCACGCGAATGCGCGGCTATGCCAACCAATGGGAGCAGATCAAGGCGCTGACCGACGAGGCCCTCGACGTCTTTCGCGACCGCGCGGCGGCTCATGGAACGGCACACGCTTCTCTCGGGTGACGGGCTTCAGCTCGCGGCGGCTACCTTGCGCTTCGACCCGCCAATGCAGCGGGACTTCGTCGTGATCGACGGCGGGCTCGCTCGTGCAGCCGCTCGCGAGGACTTCAACGTGATCCGGCTCACGTCCCAGAGACGACGGCGGGGTCGGTGAGCTCCGCGTAGTCACCGCCTCAGCGCTTGCCGTCGTGACGCTCGATGAACCTCCCGAGCGCGTCGATCGCGGGCGGCGCGCCGGTGACGACGAGCTTCCCGGACGCCGCGTCGAGATCGACGACGAGCCCCTCGAGCGCCCCGCCCTAGTTCTCACCCGGCGAACCTTAGGATCGCGTGATGCCCATTGCGTCGAGAAGCTCGGATTCGACAAGATGAACCCCTCTGCGAAGGACTTCTTCACTATGGCGCTCGCTGATCCGAAGAGCCGAGCTCAAGCGGGCAAGTGATCGACTCCTCCGAGGCCCTCTCACGCGCCCGGTCGCTCCTCGCGAGCAAGGAGCCGTCGCCACTACTCGTCCGACGCCGTGACGACGCTGAATGCGTCGCCTTCCTCGCGGAGCTCAAAGACGGCTTCGTCATCCCGCTCACGACCGGGAGGAACTTCATCGGCGGCACGAAGTCCTCCGTCTTCGAGTGGCCGCGCCGGATCTTCGAAGCGGCGACGTGGTTCATCGAGATCGAGGACGGCAAGGCCCGGATCGCCGACGCCTCGTCCACGAACGGGAGCACCATCATCACCGCGACGGGCAAAGAGCGCCTCGTCCACCCGAACGAGGGGCCGGTCGAGAGCCGTGGGCTCAAGTGGCGACCGCTCAATCAGGGCGACGTGCTCGTCGGGATCTACTCGAGCGTCGTCTTCGGGATCTTCAGCGCGAGGTGACGCTCAACCGACGCGCTTGCTCTTCCGGCGCCTGAGCTTGGCGGACGCCTTTGCGGGGTCCTCGAGGAGATCTACCTTCTCACCGCTGATCAGCTCCACCCTCATCTGGAGCATCGCTCCGAGCGCATCCAGGTAGGCCAGGATCGTGCTGAACTGCATGTTCTCCCTGCGCTCCATTTTCGACAAAGCGGCCTGGGAGATGCCGAGCTTCTTGGCCAAGGTTTCCTGGGTCACGCGGCTCTTCTCGCGAAGTCGCTGAAGGCGGATCGCAGTGATCTTCTCTCGGGCCTTCGCATGAATCTCGGCGCGCACGTCCGGTGAGAAGTACTCGCGCTCGAGCTCATCGAGCGAGCAGAGCTTCTTCGACTTTTTGCCCACCTTGGCCGCGCGCTTCGCTGTCATGACTTCTTTCCTTTCGCGCCGCGCTTCGCTGCGGCCTTCTTCCGGGCCTCTAGGGCCACCAGGTGCTGATCGAACAGGTCGTCGGCCGTTGCAATCAGCGTCCTGTAGAAAGTCTTCGAGTTCCGCCCGTTCTTGTCTCCCGCGCAAAGCACGATCCCCTCTTGATTGGGGTCGAATGCGAATGCGGTGCGGTACGCAGGGGACCCTGTGTCGGTTCGAAGCTCCTTCATGTTCGAGTGCCGTGAGTTCTTGAGGGTATCGACCTGCGGGCGTCCTAGCTGCGGTCCCTCGGCGGCAAGAACACGGAGATCGACGAACACGGCCTTCCGACTGGCCTCGGTCAGACCGTCGAGTCAATCCTTGAACGCCGGAGTCATACGGAGCGTCCATGCCACCGAGGGACTATAATCTGGAGGCTATGTGTGGCCAAGAACGTGTGGCGCAGGATCAACGCCGTGACGATCCAGGAACTTCTCTAGCGCATCGCGTGCCGGTGCCCTCGAAGCGGACAACCCTCCGTCGAGGAGGTAGCGCTGCGCCGCGCTGAGGTCCGTGCGAAGCTGTCTCCATGCGTAGTCTCGGCTCCCTCCTCCTCAGCGCGGTCATTCCACTTCTCCTCCTCCCCGGAGCCGCGCTCGCCCAATCCTCGACCGAGGAGCTCATCGCCTCGGGCGACGAGAAGCTCAAAGCCCAGGACTGGGACGGCGCGATCAAGGACTACTCGAAGGCGATCGAGTCCGACCCGGACTGCGTCGTCGCCTACATAGACCGCGGCCGCGCGAAGATCGGGAAGCACGACCTCGACGAGGCGATCGCCGACTTCAACAAGGCGCTCGAGCTCGAGCCGACGAGCGTCTACGCGATCGCGTGCCGCGGCCAGGCGCGCGGCGCGAAGGGTGACGCCAAGAAGGCGCTCAAGGATTACGACAAGGCGATCGAGCTCCGCCCCGACTACGCGGGCGCGTTCGAGGGCCGCGCCTGGGTGAAGATGAACGTCACGGGCGACCTCGCGGGCGCGGTCGCCGACTACACGAAGGCGATCGAGCTCGACCCGAAGTCGGCCTCGTCGTTCAACGCGCGCGGCCTCGCGCGGCACCACCGGGGCGACCTCGACGGCGCTCACTCGGACCTCACGCGCGCCGTTCAGCTCGACCCCGAGAACGCGTTCCACCGCGTGACCCGCGGCGACCTCCGCTTCGCGAAGGGCGACCTGGACGGCGCCCTCCGCGACTTCAAGAAGGCGCTCGAGCTCGACCCACGCTGCGTGGGCGCGCTCGTGAGTCTCGCGTGGCACAAGGCGCGGTCGGGTGACGCCGAAGGCGCGCTCGCCGAGTTCGACAAGGCGATCGAGATCGACCCCAGGTGCTCCGCGACCTACGGCAATCGGGGCCAGCTGAGGCAAAAACAGGCGGACCTCGACGGAGCCCTCGCCGACTTCGACAAGGCCCTCGAGCTCGATGGCCGGAACACTCAGGCACTGAAGGGCCGGGCCGCCGTGCGGTGGGTGAAGGGCGACCAGGAGGGCTCGCTCGCCGACTTCACGCGCTGCACCGAGCTCGTCCCGCGCTCGGCCTCCGCGCGCCAGGATCTCGGCCTCGCGCGGTTCTGGAAGGGCGACTACGACGGCGCGCTCGACGACTTCACGAAGGCGATCGAGCTCGACCCCAACCTGCCCTCGGCGTATCTCAACCGGAGTTACGCGCGCGCGCGGACGAGGGACACCGACGGAGCTCTCGCGGATCTCGACAAGGCGATCGAGCTCGACCCCAAGCTCGCGGCGGCCTGGGGGGCTCGCGGGCGGCTCCGCGAGGCGAAGGGCGACATGGAGGGGGCGATCGCCGACGTCACCAAGGGGATCGAGCTGGATCCGTCGGCGCAGGCGGTGTCCATCCGGGCCTATCTCTACTACGACCGCGGATCGTGGAAGGAGGCGCTCGCCGACTTCCGCAAGCACATCGAGCTCAAGCCGGACAAGGAGCAGGAGGACTACAGCCACCTCCGCATCTGGCTCCTCCGCGCTCGCCTCGGTGAGCGCGAGGAAGCGACGAAGGACCTCGCGAAGTACTTCGAGGAGAGGGACGCGGCGAAGAAGGACGACTGGTACTCGAAGATCGTCGGGTTCCTCACCGGCAAGCTGAGCGAGGAGCAGTTCTTCGAGGCCATGGAGTCGAAGGACGAGAAGAAGGACAAGGAGCAGAAGTGTGAGGCCTACTTCTACGCGGGGACGGTGAGGTTGATCGCGGAGGAGAAGGAGAAGGCCCGCGAGTATTTCAAGAAGTGCAGGGAGACGAAGGTCAGGACCTTCACCGAGTACACGAGCGCGACCGCGGCTCTCAAGGCCATGGACGCCGAGAAGTAGCCGGCAAGAGTGATCTGCATGCGAACGATCGGATTCACCGCGTTTCTCCTGACCCTCGTCGCTTGCGCCAGCAGCGAGCCGATCCCCGATAAGTCGTCGGTGAACACCGGGCGCGGCGGTCCCATCACGACGATCCCGGCCGACGCCACTTCCACTGTCACGACGACGGCGACCCCACTCACCTTTGCCGCGGCGAGGCACGCCCTGATCCGCCTCGCCAAGAAAGCCGACGGGCGTCCCCTCTCGCTGACCGTGGAGCGCCTCGAGCAAACGGGCGACGTGGACGTCTCCGAGGGTGAAGTCGTGATGGCCCGCTGGCGCTGCGATCTCACCAAGCGCCGCTTCGCGATCTTGATGAGCGGTCGAGGAGTTTGCAGCTACTCGGGGTCCGGCGACTTCGTGCCGGACCCGACGTACGGCTGGACCGCGACGATCACCGAGGAGAGCTGGGCGAAGCCTGACCGCTGAGTCACAGCAGGCTTGTGGTGACCCCGACGGCCTCGGGCAAATCTTTTTGGCCGCCCCGCAGCCCGGATGCTAGAAGGCTCCCCGCGGGGGGACCAATGTCCAGGAGCTCGACGCTCAAGCGTATCGCCGTCTTCATCGTCACCGTCGCCGGCCTCACGGGCTGCACCTCGATGACACCCATGCCGCTCGACGGCAACGTCCCGAGCGACGAGGTGATCCTCGCTGGCTCGAAGGTCACGCACGTCAACTACGGCACGAGCGACTACGAGTTCGGCCGCCTCTACCGCGGCCCTCTCTCGATCAAGAAGATCGGGATCGTGACCTGCCAGGCGGGCAACGTGCACGGCAAAGCGACGGGCGACTCGAAGGTCGCGTCGGCGCTCCTCGACGGACTCGTCTCGGGCCTCGAGAAGGAGGGCTTCGAGGTGATCCTCCCCGAGACGATCTCGAAGACGCCCTCGGCGAAGGACTTCATCGCGAACCAGGGCGGCGCGGGCCACGCGAAGGGGAGCCGCGATCCGGTCTCGGGGCTCGGCAACGTGGTCAACGTCCAGCACTACGACGAGTCGGCGGCGCCGCTCGCGCGCGACACGGGCGCGGACGTGTTCTTCTTCATCGGCGTCGAGAAGCACGAGACGAACCTCTACGCCTACGTGCCCTACGCGCGCTTCAAGACGGCGTGCGAGGCGAAGGACACGTCGACCACGATCTTCAGCTTCAACCACGGACGCCAGATGGTGCTCCGCTACTCGGCGCCGAGCATGAAGATCCTCGACCTCGCGAAGCTCGTCGGACAGATCACCGCTCGACGCTTCAGGCTCTACTACCCGTCGGTCGAGCAGCAGTGAGCGGACGTCTCCTCGCCGCCGCTCTCCTCCTCGCTCTCACGTCGGGATGCGCGTCGCACGTCGCGCCGCTCACTCTCCGCGACGTCGCCAAGGGAGCGAACGTCGAAGCGTACGCCGACTCGAAGGCACTCGCCGAGGCCGAGGGCGAGGGGAAGCTCCGCCGCGGCGCCAACACCAAGGTCAAGGCGGGCGGCCGGCCCGTCTCGGTCGTCACCTCGCACCTCACGGACGGCGAGATCCGCGAGATCTCGGTCGTCTGCGAGCGCGGTCAAGCCGACCAGCGCGAGTACCTGACGCCGCTCGCGACGCTCGCGGTCCCGCGCGACGGCGCGGCGGACGCGGGCGCGTTCCTCTCCTCCGCGGGGCTCGAGCGCCGCGCGCTCGTCGGCTTCCTGCCGCGCGAGAAGGCCGCCCTCTACGAGACCGACAAGACCGACGTCTTCGTCGGGATCGGCCCCGGCTCACCGCCCCGGCTCGCGCTCGTCTTCAAGGGCGAGACGGCGCTCCTCCTCGACCTGGGCGGCGTCTTCCGCTGGAAGGCCGTCGAGAACCGCCTCAAGGCCGCCGTCGCGGCGAACGCGGGGCTCGAGCAGGTGCGCGACGAGGTCGCGTGCGTGGAGTTGATTCCTTACCAGGAAGACCGCGCGGCGGCGGAGCCGCTCGTGAAGACCTTCCAGGGAGCGCTCGACCAGAGAGCGGCGGAGATCTCCGCGGCGTGGACGAACGCCTCGCTCGTGGACCGGTGCGCGCTCGCCCGCGAAGTGCACGACGTCGTCCTCGCCTCGGGCAAGAAGCCCGACGAGCGCTTCGCGTCGCTCGAGAAGCGCCTCCGCGATGAGCTCGGCGATCAGCTCGATGCGGAGGTCAAGAAGGCGACCGCGGCCGGCGCCACGCACACGGCGGCGGGCTGGCTCGTCGCGCGCGCACGGAGCATGGGCGACGAGCGAGCGCTCGGCGAGGCGCGGAAGCTGCTCGGCGCCTCGGTGTCCTCGCTGGTCCCGGCGCTCTCGGGCACGGACGACTCGCTCGTCGAGCCGCTCTACGGCGGCGACGAGCTCCTCGGCGCTCGCTCCCCGCTCGTCCTCCTCGCCGGCGTCAGGACGGGCTCGCGGTCGCAGTTCCTCGAGGCCGCCTCCGGGACGGCGGCGCGCCTCGAGCTCGGGCCGGTCACCGACGACGTGAAGGAGTCCCTCGCCCACGAGAAGTGGCTCCACAAATATACGTACACGAATCCCCAGTGGATCGTCTGGAACGACCGGCTCAAGGGCCTCGAGGGCGAGCTCGCGGCCGCCGAGGCCATGGCCAAGGCGAACTCCAACTACGAAAAGAGGGAGCAGGTCAACTTCAACATCTACGTGACGACCACCAACTTGACCATGAAGGCCGCCTACGAGGCGTGGATGAAGGTGGCGGGCAACCTCGTCGCACAGATCGCGGACCACAAGACCGCCCAGCCGAGGCGCCGGCTCCCGACGCAGACGACGTACGACGTCGAGACCCAGGCGTGGAGCGGCACCGTCACGTGCCACGGCCCGCTCCACGTGGACGGCGCGAAGCACGACATCGTCCTCTCCTACCCGGTCGGCGCGAACGGCGCGCGCACGAAGGGCTCGAACGCGTCGGACGACCCCGCGGAGAACATACCCGCGTCGAACACCTTCACGACCAAGGCCGTCCACCTCGCCGAGGCGCGCAAGGTCCTCGCGAAGTCGCTCGCCTCGACGGTCGGCCCGCACCTCAGGACGGCGATCCGTGCGCGGCTCGCCGCCCACCTCGAGCGCGTCCCGGACGCGCGGCTCCGCGGCGAGGAGCAGGACTGGGCGCACTACTTCTTCGACCTCGAGCAGAAGAACGACGCACGCGCGCGCTTCGCGCGAGCGCTCGGAGGGAGCTGACACCGTGACGAGACCCGCGCTGCTCGCCGTGCTCCTCGCCGCCCTCCTCGCGGGCTGCACGACCCACACCTACAAGGGGAAGAGCTACCGCCGCCCCGAGGCCGCGCTCGTCGCCCAGCAGACGGACCTCGAGCAGGAAGTCGCGGAGGTGACGCCCGTCCTCAAAGAACAACAACTCGGCGGCTCGGCGACGGTCGTCCTCCCCACGGAGGGCGAGCTCCGGCGGATCCTCCACCCGGACGTGACCGAGGACCCGGACGGGAAGACGTTCTACGCGACCTCGCTCGTCCTGAACGAGGAGAAGGCGCTCGGAGACGCGCTCGGCCGCTCGGGGCTCGTCGCGTCCGTCGCGCACCAATCCGTCAAGGTCGTCGGGACCGCGTCCTTCGCGACCGTGACGACGGACTGGCTCGTCGTCCTCACCGCCGAGCCCGGCTCGCGGCAGACGAAGTGGCTCATCGGCAACCGCGACGGCGGCGCCATGACCGAGATCCCGTTCAACGCGGAGGACCACGCCGCGAAGGACCGCATGGACCGCTTCGTCGCCAAGGCCTCGAAGGCCGGAAAGGCGAGCCGCACGGCGGCCGCGGCGCGCACGGACGGTGTGCCCGAGGGCTGGGAGGCGCTCCTCCTCCCGCCCGCCGGGGCGCCCGGCTGCCGCTGCGCCTTCCCGCGACGCCCCAAGCTCGACTCGACGAACGTCCCGGCGGGCACGACCTGGAGAGCTTCGGTCGAGGCGGGCGAGCTCACTTACCGGATCCTCGCCACGCAAGCGAAGCCGCCCTACGTCTTCGACCCGGGCCTCGAGGGCTCGCGGCGCGACGAGCTCCGGGACGAGCTCCAGCTCGAGCAACTCGAGGAGATCAACGACCCGGACGGCGCGCGCGCGAAGTGGGTGCTTTTCCGGGTGCGCAACACGACGCCCGAGAAGCTCGTCGCGGCGCGGATCCTCCGCACGGATCACTGGCTGCCCGCGGCCTACGTCCTGGGCCTCCGCGCGCGCGTGCTCGACCAGACACTCACGGGCGGGCCGTTCAAGGATCGGCTGACGAAGTACGCGCGGGTGTTTCTCGACTCATTGAACGCCCACGACTGACCGTCTTCACGGGCGCCCGAGCCTTGGCGCTCGGGTTGCGATTGCTCCCGTCGAAGTGGCGCCATGAAGGAAGACGGCGGCGAGAGTCGCGGAACGGGTCCCGGGCGCGGACACGACGCGAGCGCGCGCGAGTCACTCGTCGGGCACATCGCGGACTTCCTGCGGCGACGTCAGCCGGAGATCTTCCGTGTCTGGGAAGACGCCGTGCGCGAGCTGCCGAAGGCGAACGCGCTCGAGCACCCGCGCCTGATCGACCACCTGCCGGCGCTCCTGAACCGGATCGCGGACTACGTCGAGCAGGTCCGGGTCACGCACGCGGACCGCGAGTTCAAGGACAGCAGCCCCGAGAGCCACGCGGTCGCGCGCCTCGACGAAGGCTGGGACCTGTCGGAGGTCGTCTCCGAGTACGGGCTCCTCCGCCGGGCGATCTTCGAGCTCCTCGGCAAGGAGCGGCAGGAGCTCTCCCAGCCCGAGGAGCTGCGCGTCCTGAACGTCGCGCTCGACGAGGCGGTGAACGCGGCCGTGAGCCGCTACAGCAAGGCCCGGATGCGGACGCTCGAGGGTCTCGACCGGGTCTCGGGCATCGCGATCGCGAGCGGCGACTTCGACGCGTCCCTCCCGAAGATCCTGGCGGTCGTCCTCGAGACGACCGAGGCCGTGGACACGGTCGCACTCCTCCTCCGCGAGGGGGACGTCCTCAGACGGAGCGCGGCCGTCGGCCTCGACGCGGGCGAGGTCGCCACGCGCGTCGGCGAGGGCTTCGCCGGGACGATCGCGAGCACCGGGAAGCCGCTCCTCCTCCGCGGCGAGGAGATCGAGAAGACCGCGAAGAGCCGCGCGCTCCGCGAGCGCGGGCTCCGCGTGCTCTACGGGGCGCCGCTCCTCCACGACGACGAGGTGATCGGCGTCGCGCACATGGGCTCGCGGACCGCGGTGGACTTCTCGGAGCAGGACCGCCTGATCCTGAGGAGCATGGCCGCGCGCGCGACGGCGCTCGTCGTCCAGCACCGCTCGCGGAAGGCTCTCGCGGAGAGCGAGGCGCGGTTCCGCGGGATCGCCGAGAGCGGCCTGATCGCGATCGCTTACTTCGAGATCGACGGCCGGATCACCGACGCGAACGACGCGTTCCTCTCGCTCACGGGCTACGACCGCGACGACCTCCGCGCGGGCGCGATCGGCTGGGACAAGCTCACGCCCCCGGAGTGGCGCGAACGGACGGCGATCGCGGTCGAGGAGCTCAGGACGCGAGGGCACTGCCGGCCCTACCAGAAGGAGTACTTCAGGAAGGACGGCTCGAGGATCCCGGTCCTCCTCGGTGGAACGATGATCGGCGCCGAGGGGGTCGCGTTCGCCCTCGACATGACGGAACAGAAGCGCACGGAGGAGGCGCTGCGGAGAGCCGTGCACGCTCGCGACGAGTTCGTCGCCGTCCTCTCCCACGACCTCCGCGGCCCCATGAGCGCGATCTCGCTCGCGTCGAACCTGATCCTGAAGCAGCTCCCCGACCGTCAGGAGCGGCTCAAGAAGCGGGTCGAGACGATCCGCTCCGCGGCCGAGAGAGCCGAGCGGCTCATCTCCCAGCTCCTCGACGAGATCTCCCTCGAGCAGGGTCAGGTCCAGCTCGTCCTGGAGCCCGTCGATCCTCGCTCCCTCCTCGACGAGGTCGCCGACCTCTACCGATCGGGGGCGGAGGAGCGCGGGCTCGACCTCTACGTCGAGGTCGCGGGGACCCCGGAGGCCGTCCTCTGCGACCGGGACTACCTGCTCCGCGTCTTCGGCAACATCGTCGCGAACGCGAAGAAGTACACGCCCCATGGCGGCAGGATCACGCTCCGCGCCGAGTCACGCGACGGCGTCGTGCGGCTCTCCGTCACCGACACCGGTCCCGGGATCGAGCCGCAGCAGCGCTCGCTCATCTTCCAGCGCGGCTTCCGCGGCAAGGGAGCGGGCGCGGGGCTGGGCTTCGGGCTCGCGATCGCGAAGGCGATCGTCGAGGCGCACGGCGGTCAGATCGGCGTCGAGTCCGAGCCCGGGCAGGGCTCGACGTTCTGGTTCACGTTGCCGAAAGCATGAGCCCGACGGGCCGGGACGACTCGTTGCCACCGAGTGATCCTCTCTGGCTCACGTCGTTCATCCCCCACCTGGTCGAGCGACGCGTCAACGCTTCGAACTCGTGATCCGTCGCGCCCCTTCACGATCGGTCGAACTGTGGAGTGGGAGGTGCATCGGTGGCCCCGGAGTCGGGGGTCCCAACGTGGACGAGAGCACGGTCGATCCGGGGACGAGTCTGCTCGACGCAGCTCGATCGCTCGCCTTCCCTCTCACGGGCCGGCAGAAGACCGTGCTCGGCCGAGGACGCGACTGCGACTTCGTGCTCGCCGACGCTCGCGTCTCGCGACTCCACGCGACGATCGAGGTCGTCGAGGGCAACTCCTTGCTCCGCGACGAGGGCAGCTCGAACGGCACCTTCCTGAACGGGCTCCGGCTGACGCCCGGCACGACGTTCTCGCTCCGCGAAGGCGACGTGATCGAGGTCGGGAGTCACCGCTTCGTCTTCGGCTGCGCCACGAGCGCGCCCGCGAACGAGCCCGAGGCGCGCGCCTCGGCGTTCCCCGTGGACGAGCTGGTCCGCGACGGTTACGCGCAGCTCGACATCATGGAGCGCCGCCAGATCCAGGTGACGATCCAGCGCGCCTTCGACGCCGTGACGAGGATCGCGGGGATCGAGCGGTGCCTGGCCGCGGCGCGGGAGATCCTCAACGTGAGCTGCATCGGCTTCTTCGCCCAGGACGCCGGAGGCCACGTCCGGACGATCGCCGCCGTGCCGTCGATCCACGCCGTGAGCGCCCTCTCCACGCTCGCCCAGGTGTCGTGGACCGGGCGAGAGGCGCGGCTCCTCCACGGGGCGTCCCTCTGCGAGTCGAGGCCGTCCGGCGACACGTTCGTCCAGGCCTTCGAGACCTCGGCCGCCGTCCCGATCCTCGCCGGCGAGCAGCTCCTCGCCGTCCTCGCCGTCGCCCGCTTCGGGAGCCGGATCCTCGACCGGAAGGACCTCGGTCTCCTCGCCGTGATCGGGGCCCGGATCGCGGTCGCGCTCTCGGTGCAGGGGAAGAGCCCTCAGGACACGCGGTCGGGCTTCGGCGAGCAGGCGGCGACTCAGCCGCTCCGGTCGGTCGCCGTCGAGCTGCACAGGACGACGTAGAGCCCCTTCGGCGTGAAGAACCGCGCGGTCGCCTCGGGGCCGAACGCGACGGTCGTCCCTTCGTGGAGCCAGGCCGAGCCGCCGGGCGGGAGCTGCTTCGCGTCCACGAAGGTGCCGTTCGTCGCCCGCTGGTCCGTGACCCTCCAGCCGTTCGGCGAGCCCGTGAAGCACGCGTGGAACTTCGACACCGACTCGAGCGGGAGGCAGACGTCCTGGTTGCTGGCGCGACCGACCGTGAAGACGTCGCTGAACGGCGCCCAGGTGCTCCGCTTCTTCAAGAAGACGACCACGTCGCCGATGTCGCGCCCGAGGGGCACCGATGCGGGGTCGGTGTCCACTCGCTTGGGCTTCAGGAGCGCGAGCTTGGTCGTCGCGACGAGCTCGGTCGCGTCCTCGGTCCCGCCGTCGTCGTTGAGGAACTCCCCGAGGACGATCCGCAAGGTCGCGGGGAACACCAGCGCCGGGGTCGGGAACCACGAGACGAACGCCTCGAGGTCCTTCGCCGTGGCGGCGGCGCTGGCGACGTCTTCCACTTTCAAGTGTGGCTCCGCGACTCGACGCGACTCGTCGTGATCCCGCACGGGCGACGTTATCGCGATGGTGTGTCCCGTTCAAGCTTCTTCGCGAACTGGAGCCACGGCTCGGCGAGACGCTTCCGCTCCTTGGCGTCGAGGAGCTCGCCCGGATCCTCCCCGGCGATCGCCGCCTCGTACATCTGCGCGACTCGTTTTCGCTCCTTGGCGTCGGACATGAGGAACACCATGAGCGACTCGACGGCCGCGTAGTGGCCCTTCGTGATCGGGCCGAAGTCGTCCTTCGCCCAGTCCGCGTCCTTGATCTCGAGGAGCGCGTCGAGCGAGGGGAAGGTCTTCTGCTCGAAGCTCGTCTTGAAGTACTCCTTGTTGACGACGCCCGCGGCCGCGCGACCGTCGAGGTTCTGCGCCGCAGTCTTGCCGAGGTCCCAGAGCTGGAAGTAAGTCGCGAGCCCCTCGTCGAACCACTTCGGGAGCTTTCCGCGCGCGCCGGCGTGCTCGCGGAGGATCTGGTGCGTGCCTTCGTGGAGGAGGATCGGGCGGTAGAACTTGGCGAAGGAGCGCTCCTTGGCGCTGGCGATGTACGTATAGAGCGCGTGCTCCGTGAAGGTGCCCTTGCCATCGAAGGCGAATTTGTACCAACCACGCGCCGACGAGTTGAGGAGAGCTTTGAACTTCGCCTGCGAGTCGAAGATGAAGACGTCGGCCTTGCGGTTCACGCGGTCGGGGCCCTTGAAGACGCCCGCGAGCTGGTCGCGGAAGCGGTCCATGAAGAGCGAGCACTCCGCGGTGAAGTTCGCGTCCACCTGGGTGTGGATCTCGTAGCGCGCGGTGCTGACGTGGAACCAGGTCGCGTCGAGGCGGTCCACCTTCTGGACCGTCTTGAGGCGTCTGGCGATCTCCTTCTCGGAGTTGGCGTCCCACTTCCAGTCTTCCGCGAGCGAGGGCGTGGAGAGAGCGAGGAGCGAGGAGAGGACGCCGACGGTGCTCGCGAGCGTGGAGCGAGCACTCATGAGCGCCGTCGTCTCGCCGCGACGATCGCCGCAGCCATGGCGATCTTGTGGTCCTTGGTCCAGGGAGGGCCGATCGACTTCCTGTCCACGCGAAGAGCTTCGCTCGCTGCTTCGAGCACCTTCTTCGCGTCGAACCAGTGGACCTTCCACCCCCGCTCCTCGGCCGCGGCGGCGAGCTCCTTGCGATACATGACCCAGTCGGCGTTGTTCTGCGCCCGGTAGTCCTCGATGCGCTCCGCGACCGTCGGCGGGAGCTCGGGGCACTCGCGGAGCGCGACGCCGAGCTTCCGTCCGGGGAGCGCCTTCGCGACGGCGTCGAGGCCGATCCTGGCGCAGCTCGCGGCGGAGAGGCGCACCTGCTCGATCAGCGCCACGGCCTCGTCGAGCGGGAGCGACTGAGCTTCGTGGTGGTGCGGGATCTTGGGGAGGCCCTCCTCGACGAGCTCGATGCGGCGGCGGTCGAGGAGAGCCCCGTCGGCCGAGGCCGTCACGAGGATCGCCCAGCCTCCGTGGTCCGAGACTCCGACGATCGCGCGCCCCTTGGGCATGGAGCCCACGTTACCGCGAAGCTCTCTGACAGGCACGGAGAGGTGGCTCGTCTCCTGTGGCAATGAGTCATCCACCAAATCAAGACTTCCTCTCCTTCGTCGCGACGGAGGACAACTGGTTCTACGGCCCCCAGCTCCAAGTTGGAATCACCTACGAGGCCGGCACCGACCTCGACCGAGTCTGGGCTGAGCTCTGGAGAGACCAGGCGATCCGCGGTCCGTTCGAGGACCACACTCTCTCGAGACCGATCGAGGCCCTCCTGAAGAAGGAGAGCTACGGATACCTCGAGCTCGCTCCCGACGTGCAGCTCGGTTTCCGACTGCTCGTCATGCGCAACGAGAGGGCGAGCGGCTACGTCCTCTGGCTTCTGATCCCGCCGCGGATGGTCTCGCGGTTCGGGACGCCCCGCTGGTATCTCATGGGGCCCGAGATCGAATTCGTTCACGACGGCTGCCTCGCGCTCGTCCAACGGCTCGCGAGCGCGATGCCGTTCCGACTCGCCTCGATCCTCGAGGAGTCCTGGAGCATCTGGCCCGAGCACTACCTCGTGCCTTCGCGATTCCCGCGGGGCGCGATCGTCGTGCACGACAACTGGGCGGAGGCCGGCACCGTGGCGCGCGGTGACGGCTCGGCACACCCGGTTCCGCGTTAGACTCGTTTCCCTCGGGACCGCTTCGCGACCGAAGGAGACCTCGATGCGCTCGACGCTCTCGTTGCTGGCGATCGTCTGCCTCACCGGCTGCGCCAGCGGGAAGCCGCTCGGCGAGCTCCTTCCACAGGAGAAGCACCTTCGCGAGATCGCGGGTGCACTCCCGGGCGAGTACCGGGTCGGGATCGGCGACTTCCCCTCGCCGTACGAGCTCACCTGGATCCGATCCGACCGCGGCGAGAAGGCCGTGCCGATCGTCGGCTACGACCACGACGGCGGGCAGTCCCTCAAGGCGGCCACGACGAGGGGCTGGGTGGACCGCGCCGCGCCCTTCGAGGTCGGCGTCGAGGTCGTGGCCGCGGCGGACCTGCCGAAGGTGACGACGGTGAGCGTCGAGCTCTACGCGCTCGAAGCGCTCGACGACCCGCAGGGGCCGGCGGCGCCGTCGATCGAGAGGATCGTCGCGAGCCAGGGGAGACTCCCCGCACGACTGAAGCGCGCGCTCGAGCAGCCGGCGATCGCGAGGAAGGCCGTGACGCCGGGCGCAGACGGGAAGACCTACAAGGCGGTCTTCCCGCTCGATGGCAAGGGAGCGCCGTGGGGCGCTCGGTGGTTCGGGTTCGCCGCCGACTACCTGCTCTCCATCGTCATCATCGATGAGGCCGGGGGCATCGCGCGCACCTTGATGCAGACAGGACCGTTGGCGCGAACCGAAGGCCGCTGATGTCGGACCCCACCGCTACGGTGCAGGACGACGAGGCGACCCATGAGAGTGAAGGCCGAGCTCCCCGAGACGTCCGACGATGAGGACACGACCGTGATCGCGACGCCGAAGGGCGTCGCGCGCGTCTCCGACCGGCTCGTGAAGGTCGCGGAACCCCTTCTCTCCACCCTGGGCAAGGGCCAGGGCCTCGACACGGTCGAGGGGATCATCACCCTCGCCGCGATCGTCTGGAACCTCGGCAGCGCGGCCGAGCTCGAGCCACGAGTCCTGGACGAGATGATCGGCGAGGTCGAGCGCACGGTGCCCGCGCCGATCACTCGCTCGGACATCGAGGCGCTCCTCGAGCGAAGGCTCGATCTCTATCCCGACGATCGCCGCATGGTCCTGCACTTCGAAGTGACGAGGAACCCGAAGGGTGGCTTCAACGTCGTCGCGGCATCGACGATTCACCGACCGTCAGCGCCGTAGATCCTCGAGCGACGGGAGCTGCCCGTCGAGCGCCGCCCAGCAGCGCTCCGTGATCTCACGGCTGTACTTCTCGGGCACGCCCGCTCTCAACGCCGTCACCTGGAGCCCGAGGTGCATGAGCTCGCGCCCGTTCGGGTAGTGCTTGAGCACGTTCGCGATCGCCACGTGCCTCGCGTGGTTCATCCCTTCGAGCTTCCCGGCGAGGAACTTGTCCACGTAGGGCTCGAAGCGGCTGAGGTCCTCCATGAAACCCTCCGGAAACGAAAGACCGCCCGGGGGAGTCCCGAGCGGCCACCGAGAGAGTATCTCCACGCGGGCGGGATCGCCAGGGAGCGGATCCGGGCCAGCGTCGCCCGGTGCGACACCGGGCTCCCGCTCGCGTGGCGGTAGCGGAAACCGGTCCCGCTCCGCACGCGCTCGATGCCCGGGCCGCTGTCCGACACGTAGCGAAGCCCGACCGCGCGGGCCGACGCCGAGGGCGTCGCGGGGCTCAGCGGGACCGACGGCTCCGGCCGCCCTTGCGCTGCGCCGTCTTCGAGCGCGCCGCGCCCGAGCTCTTCCGCGTCTTGCCGCGGCCCGACCCGGACTTCTTGCCGCCGCCCTCGTACTTGTTGATCGTCGCGTAGGCGATCTGCTTCGCGCGGCGCGACGAGTGCCCGCTCTTCTTCGCGCTCTTCTCGATATGACCCGCCTTGCGACGCTGCTTGTTCGTGTAGGAACTCTTGCTTCCACGAGCCATGATCTCGTCTCCTCCGCCGATCCGTCTTCGCACCGCACGTGCCAGACGGACCGTCAGCGCCCTGTAAAGGATGCTCTCTGTGCACGATCCGGCCCGCCGACCGGCTACTCCACTCGGTGGGTCGGTCGTCGCGCAGGTGAACCATGCTCTCGGGCCGTCACGGCCTCGCGGCCTGGTGCGCGCTCCTCCTCGCAGGAGCCCCGGCGCAGGCGCGCGACCTCTACGTCTCGACGACCGGATCGGACGCCGGCACCGGCTCCGCGACGAGCCCGTTCAGGAAGATCCAGAAGGGCGCCGACGCTCTCCAGCCCGGCGACGTCCTCCACGTCCAGCCCGGGACCTACAAGGAGAAGATCGTGGTCCGCCGCTCGGGCTCGGCCTCTGGCGGGTGGGTCACGATCCAGGCCGAGGGCGCGGTGACGTTGAGCGGCCTCGGCGTCTCCGGGTCCGACATGATCCGCCTCGAGAACCAGAGCTGGGTGCGGATCAAGGGCTTCGAGATCCGCGACAACAAGAACGTCTCGGACGGCAGCGGAGTCCGCGTCACGGGCGCGGGCGACCACATAGAGATCCGCAACAACAAGATCCACGAGATCCGCGGCCACGACGCCATGGGGATCACGATCTACGGGACGAATTCGCAGCGAGCGATCTCGGACCTCGTGATCGACGGCAACGAGGTCTACGACTGCGACCCCGCGGAGAGCGAGGCGCTCACCCTCAACGGGAACATCGAGCGCTTCGCGATCACCAACAACAAGGTGCACGACGTGAACAACATCGGGATCGACATGATCGGCGGCGAGGACGTGGTCGCCGACCCGACGAAGGTCCCGCGCGACGGCGTGTGCTGCGGCAACGAGGTGTGGCGCGCGCGCTCGAGCTACGGCGGCGGCTACGGCGCCGGGATCTACGTGGACGGCGCTCGCGACATCATCATCGAGAGAAACGTGGTCCACGAGTGCGACCTCGGCATCGAGATCGGCGCGGAGAACCCGGGCATCGTGACGCGCGGAGTGGTCGTCCGCGACAACGTCCTCTACGCGAACGACAAGGCCGGGATCGTCTTCGGCGGCTACGACCAGGACCGCGGCCGCGTGAAGGAGTGCCGGTTCACGAACAACACGCTCTACAAGAACGACACGAAGAACACCGGGAACGGCGAGATCTGGATCCAATGGGCGGAGAAGTGCCGCATAGAAAACAACGTGTTCTTCGCCGGCTCGCAGAGCTTGATCTACAACGCGGGCCCGGGGAGTAAAGACAACCAATCCGATTACAACGCCTTCCATCTCGACGCCGGCGCCGCCTCCGCGAAGTTCGTGTGGCGCGACGTCTCACGCACGGGCTTCACGAAGCACGTGAGCGGCTCGGGGCAAGACTCTCACAGTCAATTTGCTTCGCCCAGGTTCGTGAATGCAGTGAGTCGCGACTTCAAGCTCGCCGCCGGCTCGCCCGCGATCGATCGTGGCAACCCCGGCTTCGCGGCAGGGAGCGGGGAGACGGACTTCGCCGGCGCGCCGCGCGTTCAGGGAGGCCGCGTGGACGTGGGCGCCTTCGAGTCGGCGGGTACCGCGCCGGTCACGACGACGAGGCCCGCGACGCCTCCGAGCACGCCGGGTTTCCTCGGCGCGCTCACGGGGCCGACGCTCGAGCAGGAAGCGACCGGAGCGGACGTCGAGAAGCTCCAGCGGCTCCTCAACGCGAAGGGCTACCTGGTGAGCGTGGACGGCGACTTCGGCGCGAAGACCTTCGAGGCCGTGAAGAAGTTCCAGCGCTCGCGCGGCCTCGAGGACGACGGCGTCGTCGGGCCGCGCACGTGGCGGGCGCTCGGAGAGCCTTAGAGTAACGGCCCACGACTACGCCCAGAGCGGCCCAGCCAGGAAGAGAAGGAACATCGAGACGGCGAGGAAGCGGCGCATGGTCCACCGAGTGCTCTTTCGGCTCCGAGACCCCGCTGTCTTCAGTGACTCCGTGACGGAGCGCGGTAGCATCCCGGGATTGGAGTCGCCTATGCCGCACACCGGAATCCCCGGGAGCTCGGAGTCCAACCCCGAGCCCGCTCCGGCCGCGACGCGCTGGCTGCTCGAAGCGTCGGGCTATCGCATCGGAGTCCACGAGAAGCTCGGGGTGATCGTCGATGTGCTCGACTATCACCCGGGCTACCTCGTGCTCGACCGGAAGGACCTCGACGTCCTCCGATCCGCGCTGACCTGAGAGCGCGAGACGGTTCGAGTTCACACGTCCGCTCCTCGACGGCCGCGCACGGACGCCTCGAGAGCCAACCCCTCGCCGACGCGACGCTTGCGCATCGCGCGCGCGACCGGCACGACGTTCGTTCACGCGCGAGGAGTTCGATTCCGTTGAGGGGTTGGTCTCATGAAGACGATCGTTCTCGATGTCCTCGATGACCGGGTCTGCGGGATCCTCCTCAGCGCCATCGCGTTCCTTTGCGTCGCGGATGCGATCCTCCTCAGCCTCTGATCTTCTTATGATCGGGGAATGATCCGAGCTTCCCTCGCCTCCGATCTCCACGCCGAAGTCGTGAAGCGCATCCCCCTCCGGTACGAGGAGGGCCCCTCCGCTCCGCACGACCGCCCGGCCCACGTGCGCGCCGGCTCCGGCCTCGCGTGGCGCCGCGACAAGCTCGTCGTCGTCCAGGACGACGCGCTCTTCCTCGCGGTCGTGGACCCGAAGACGGGCCGCGCGACCGCCGAGGCGCTCCCCTCGATCGGGGGCAAGCGGCAGTTCGACGTGGGCCGCGGCAACAAGATGGCGAAGGCCGACCTCGAGGCCGTCTGCGTCTTCGAGTCGGGCGAGCTCGTCGCGTTCGGCTCGGGCTCCTCTCCGGCGCGCGAGAAGGTCGTCCTCGAGGACGAGCTCGTCGCCGCGAACGCGCTCTACGTCGCTCTGCGGAAGGAGCGCACGTTCTCGGGCTGCGAGCTGAACGTCGAGGGCGCCACGATCCACGGAGCGGACCTCGTCCTCCTCAACCGGGGCAACGGCTCGCCGCGCGAGGAGGCGTGCGACGCCTCGTGCCGCATCGCCGCGGGCCCGTTCCTCGACTGGCTGCGCGCGACCGGACCGCTGCCGCCGCTCCGCGACGTGAGGCGCTACGACCTGGGCTCGATCGACGGCGTGCGGCTCACCTTCACGGATGCGGCGGCCGTCGGCGGCTGGCTCGCCTACCTCGCCGCGGCCGAGGACTGCCCTAACACGATCGACGACGGCGCGGTCGCCGGGACCGCGATCGGCTGGATCCAGGGCGACTCCGTGCGCTACACGCTCCTCCGCGAGAGAGGCCAGCCGTTCCGCGAGAAGGCCGAGGGCCTCGCGCTCGACCCCGACGACCGGAAGGGCGCCTGGATCGTGCTCGACAAGGACGACCCCGACGCGCCGTCCGAGCTCTGCCGCGTGCAGATCTCCTAGCGGGCCGCTCCGCGCGCACCGCTCACTTGCCGGCGGCGAGCTTCTCCTTCGCCTTCCTGGCGAGAGGGTGCACCTTCTTCTCGAGCTCGACGAACTTCTCGAGGTGAGCCTTCGCGGCCTCGGGCTCGCCGCGCGCCTCGTGGAGGAGCCCGAGGAGCCAGTGGAGCTGGAAGTGCTGCGGGCGCAGCTCGAGCGCGCGCGCGGTCTCGTCGATCGCGATGTCGAGGGCGGGCTCGAGGTCCGACTCGGCGACCTTCTCCTTCAGCTTGACGATCGTCTTCTCCGCCTCGTCGAACTCCTCGAGGAAGACGCGGTCGATCGCGACCTCGAGCTCGACGCACGCCTTCCGCGACTCGTGCGAGGTCATGTCGAGCCCCTTCGCCTTCTTGATCATGACCGCGCTCTCGAAGGCGAAGTACCAGCTGCCGGTGAGGTCGTTCTTGTGCTCGACGAGCCACTCGTGGGCCTTGAGCGCCTTCTCGGGCTTGCCGAGGAGCCGCGCGGAGACGCCGAGCGAGTAGCGCGCCTCCTTGTTGTTCTTGTCGAGCTCGATGCACTGCTCGAAGGCGTCCACGGACTCCTGCTCGTTGCCCGCGAGGTGGAGCGAGTAGCCGAGCGAGTTCCACCGCGGCGCGTCGTCGGGGGTGAGCTTGCACGCGCGGCGGAAGGCCTTGACCGACTTCACGTGCTCGTTCCGCGTCATGTGGATGTGGCCGATCGCGCCGCACAGCCGCGCCTCTTCCTGCTCGGAGGGCGCGACGGCGCGCGCCTCCTCGAGGGCGGTCACCTCCATGTCCGGGTGCTCGTGCTGGCGCGCGAGGGCCTGGAGCTCGAGGAAGAGCTTCCACGCCTCCTGCTTCTCCCCGTCTTCGGCGTGGCGGCGCGCCCGCTTGAGGAGACGGGTCTCCTTGCGGACCTGGGCCGCCTTCTCGTCGTCGGGCTCGTCCTGCGCGCGCACCGGCGCGGCCGCGAGCAGCGCGACCGTGGCTCCGATGACGATGGTGTGGGCGCGCGGCTTCACGCGGTCAGCTCTTCTTGGCGCGCTTGACGGTGCCCTTCGCGACCGCGGGCTGCGGCACCTCGGACCCGATGTAGTCGAGCCAGTGCGCCGAGTCCGGGTCCTCGCCGCGGACGACGGAGAAGAACTTCTTCTGGAGGCTCTCGACGACCGGACCGCGCGACCCGCCGCCGATCTGGCGGCGATCGACCTCGCGGACCGGCGTGATCTCGGCCGCAGTTCCGGTCAGGAAGACCTCGTCGGCCGTGTACAGCCGATCGCGGACGAGGTTGTCCTCCTTGACCTTGTAGCCGAGCTCCTCGGCGAGGATCATGACCGTGTTGCGCGTGATGCCGCCGAGCGCCGACTTCAAGGGCGGCGTCACGATCGTGCTGCCCTCGACGAGGAAGATGTTCTCGCCGGACGCCTCGACGACGTAGCCCTCGGGGTCGAGGAGGATCGCCTCGTCGTAGCCGTGCTTGATCGCCTCGACCTTGGCGAGCTGCGAGTTGACGTAGTTGCCGCAGACCTTGGCCTTGGTCGCCATCGCGTTCGGGTGGTGGCGGGTGTAGCTCGAGATGCAGACCCGCACGCCCTTCTTGAGCCCCTCCTCGCCGAGGTAGGTGCCCCACTTGTAGGTGGCGATCGCGACGTGGACCGAGATCCCGAGGTTGTTCACCCCGAGCCGGTCGTGCCCGAAGTAGGCGATCGGCCGGATGTAGCAGCTCTTCTGGTCGTTCTTGCGGATCGTGTCCTTCGTCGCCCGGCGGATCTGCTCGCGCCCGAAGGGGAGCTCCATGCCGACGATCTTGGCCGAGTCGAAGAAGCGGCGGACGTGGTCCTCGTGCCGGAAGATCGCGGGGCCGTGCTTCGTCTCGTAGCAGCGGATCCCCTCGAAGACGCCGAGGCCGTAGTGCAGCGTGTGCGTGAGCACGTGGACCTGGGCGTCATCCCACGCGACGTGCTTGCCGTCGTGCCAGATCCAGCTCGCCTTCTCCACGGGTCCTCCCGGTCACGATGAAGATGCAGCGGGATGGCGATTCTACGGATTGACCCGCCTCCTTGCCTCCCTATAATGGGACCCCCTCATGGCAAAGCAACCGCAGCAGAAGCGCCTCGGCGCTCCCGTCGAAACCGACAAGACGCAGGAGCTCGTCGACAAGTACGTCAAGCTCCTCCGCGACTACCAGAACGTCGTGTTCGCGGTGGTCGTGCTCGTCCTCACGATCGGCGTCCTCACCGTCTGGCAGCACCAGCGGAGTGAAGAGCAGGACGCCGCGGGCTGGGCCGAGCTCGCCAAGGTCCGCGACACCGACGTCGAGAAGCTCGAGGGCATCGCCAAGAAGTTCGAGGGCACGAACGCGCACCCGTACCTCGTCCTCGCGCTCGCGAGCAAGCTCTACGACAAGGGCGAGAAGGCCGACCTCGAGAAGGCGAAGAGCCTCCTCGAGCGCGCCCGCGACGAGGTCTCCGGGAACAAGATCGTGAACGAGCTCATCGAGGACCAGCTGAAGGGTGTCCGCGCCGAGCTCGGCGACGCGCGCTTCTGGAACACGGCTCCCGTCGGGAGCGGCTCCAAGTAAGCGAGCCGTCCCTGGATGATGATGTCGAGGGGGACGACGAGCCTTCGGTCCTCCGCTTCGAGGTCACCGAGGAAGGACCGCGCCTCGACGTCTTCCTCGTCGAGCGAGTGCGGGCCGCCCGGCCCGAGCTCCACGCTTCGCGCCAGCTGATCCAGTCCTGGATCGAGGAGGGCCGCGCCCGCACCGGGTGGCGGCCCCTCCGCAAGAACTCGCTCGTCAGGAAGGGCGAGGTCATCGAGCTCGACCTCCCACCCCCCGAGCCGCCCGCGGCGCCGCTCGTGGCGGAGGCGATCCCGCTCGCGGTCCTCCACCAGGACGAAGAGCTCCTCGCGATCGACAAGCCCGCGGGCCTCACGGTCCACCCGGGCGCCGGTCAGCAGACGGGGACGCTCGCGAACGCGCTCCTCGCGCACTCGGCGGGCAAGCTCTCGACGCTCGGCGGCGCGGACCGCCCCGGCATCGTGCACCGCCTCGACAAGGACACGTCGGGCGTGATCCTCTGCGCCCGCACCGACCGGGCGCACCGGTTCCTCGCGACCGCGTTCCACGACCGGCTCGTGAAGAAGACCTACCTCGCCCTCGTCGAGGGCGCGCCACGGGACGACGCGGGGACGGTCGACGCTCCGATCGGCCGCTCGCCGCGCGACCGGAAGAAGATGGCGATCGTGGAGGGAGGGCGCCGGGCGGTGAGCCACTGGCGGGTCCTCGAGAGATTCCCGCCCTCGGCTCGCGCGCCGCAGGGAGCAGCCCTCCTCGAGGTCGAGATCGAGACGGGGCGCACCCACCAGATCCGCGTCCACCTCGCGTCGATCGGCCGCTTCGTGCTCGGAGACGCGAGCTACGGCCGCGCGACCGATTTGATCGCCCGCCAGGCGCTTCATGCCCTTAAGATGGTCGCTCCGCACCCGGACGGCGGGACGCGGACGTTCGAAGCGCCCTTGCCGCCCGACATGACGGACGCACTCACGAAACTGAGAGAGGTCTAGCGTGGACGACAAGCCGACCGTGACTCCGATCTCCCCGGGCTACCAGCCGCAGGGCCAGTACCCCGCGCCGAACTACGGCCAGTTCCCGCCCTCCGCGCCCCCGCAGCGCTCCGCGATCGCGGGCTGCTTCGCGATCGCGACGGGCCTAGGCCTCGCCTTCTCGCTCCTCCTCAACCTCCTCCTCATCTCGGCGAAGGGCGGCGGTGGCGACGGCTCCACGACCGCGGGGCCGCTCGGGTACCACGAGAAGGTCGTCCAGGGAGAGGGCGACGCGAAGATCGTCCTCATCAAGGTCGAGGGCGTGATCGCCGAGCACCAGGACGCGGGCGGCCTGTTCGGCGCCACGTCCAGCGAGAGCCTCCCGAAGAAGATCCACGACCAGCTCGAGAAGGCGAAGAAGGACGCGGACGTGAAGGCGGTCCTCCTCGCGGTCGACAGCCCCGGCGGGACGGTGACCGCGTCGGACGAGATCTGGAACGAGCTCTCGAAGTTCCGCCAGACCGCCGGCGCGAAGCCGCTCGTCGTCCACCAGGGCGCGCTCGCGGCATCGGGCGGCTACTACATCTCGGCGGCGGGCGACGAGATCTGGGCGAGCCCGACGACGATCACCGGCAGCATCGGCGTGATCATGCAGGGCATGAACTTCCACAAGCTCATGAAGGACCACGGCGTCACGGACATGACGATCACGAGCGGCCCGAACAAGGCGCTCCTGAGCCCGATGAGCGAGCCGTCGGACGAGCACCGGAAGATCCTGCAGGAGACGGTGGACGACATGTACGGCCGCTTCTGCCACGTCGTCGCGGAGGGCCTCGCGCGGAGGACGCAGCGCAAGGAAGACGACGTCATGCCCGAGGTGAAGAAGCTCGCCGACGGCCGGATCTACACGGCGAAGCAGGCGCTCGACCTCAAGCTCGTGGACAAGATCGGCTACCTCGACGAGGCGTTCGACTCGGCGAAGAAGCGCGCGGGGTTGACGGGCCCGGCGAGGCTCGTCCGTTACTCGAAGCAGCCGACCTTCATGGACGTGCTGTCGGGGAACATGGACGCGAAGCTCGATCTCGCGAAGGGTGTGTCGATCAAGGTGGACTCGCGGATCCTGGACGAGCTCCAGTCGCCGCGCTTCCTCGTGCTCTGGCGAGGGGAGTGATCAGAGGTTGACGTTGTTGCCGGCGTCCTCGGTGCTCTCGACGAAACGGGAGATCCGATCGCCGGCGTAGAACCACGCGCGGAAGCCCTCCCAGCAGTCGCGGCAGAGGTCGTTGCACTGGGCGTCGAACTTGACGAGCTGGTGCGTCGGGATCTGCTCTTCCTTCCGGCACCGGCTGCACGTGTGTTTGCGCATGGCTCCCTCCTCGTCCCTTACGCCCCACACCGCTTATCGGACGTGGGACGTTTGCGTCTTCACTGCCCTTCAAGGCCTGCTGTCAACCGATGTGGCTAGCAACGCTTGCGCCCACTGTAGGAGACGGGTGTGACACAACCGCCCCGGAGGGCTCAACGTAATACTTGACAAACGGTTCCAGAGGTTTGACAACAAGGATTCCACAAAGTCACGGAGGGTCATGGGGTGTCAGAACCGTCTCCGCCGGGCACGGATACGTGCCAGAGAGGACCAAACAGGGCATCCCTGGGGCTCATTTTGGTCCTCGCCGGGGCCTGCTCGTCGGATCCCCCCCGGCGGAACTACACGCAGGCGGGCTCGGAGGACACCCCATCCATGCAGCACCGCCCGATCGAGACGACCCGGGCGTCAGGCCCTCGCGGAGTTCAGGTGGACGCGACGGTCCAGGAACCCGAACCGCTGACGGGTGCGATCGAGATCCGCACGTGGGCGGACGAGGTCATCCGAGGCCGCGTCGTCTCCGAGAAACCGGATGCCTACGAGCTCGACACGGGGCCGCTCGATGGCTCCAAACCCGCCATTCGTAAGGTCTCCAAGGCATCCGTGATGGAGATCAAGAAGCTCCGCCAGGCTCCATGAATCTCGCTCTTTCTTGAGCCCGTTTGTTGATCCTCTTGCAAGCTCCGTGCTAGGCTTGGCCCCCTTCGCTGCCGGTTGAGCACGAAGGGGGCAGCAGGCTCGCCGCACCGCGTCAAAGCTCTGGGGGGATTCCCGCGTGGTTCACATCCTCGGTCTGAGCGCCTTCTATCACGACAGCGCCGCCTGCCTCGTCCGCGACGGGGAGCTGATCGCGGCCGCGCAGGAGGAGCGCTTCAGCCGGAAGAAGCACGACGCTCGCTTCCCGAAGAACGCGGTCGCGTACTGCCTCAAAGAGGGCGGCATCTCGATCAAGGACGTGGACTACGTCGCGTTCTACGACAAGCCCCTCCTCAAGTTCTTCAGGATCGTCGAGACCTACATCGGCGTCGCGCCCCTCGGCCTCCAGTCGTTCATGAAGGCCATGCCCACCTGGCTCAAAGAGAAGCTCTGGATGGGCGACGTCATCTCGGAAGAGCTGGGCGACGACTTCAAGGGGAAGCTCCTCTACGGCGAGCACCACGAGTCTCACGCCGCCTCCGCGTTCTATCCGTGCCCCTGGGAGAAGGCGGCCGTCCTCACGATCGACGGCGTCGGCGAGTGGGCGACGACGACCTTCGGCATGGGCGACGGGAACAAGCTCGAGATCCTCGGCGAGATCAAGTTCCCGCACTCGCTCGGCCTCCTCTACTCGGCGTTCACCTACTTCACCGGCTTCAAGGTGAACTCGGGCGAGTACAAGGTCATGGGTCTCGCGCCCTACGGCGACGAGACGGCCGCGCGCGGCTACGTGAAGAAGATCCTCGACAACGTCTTCGACCTCCGCGACGACGGCTCCTTCCGGCTCAACATGGAGTACTTCGACTACCTGTCGGGGCTCCGCATGACGTCGTCCAAGTTCGCCGAGCTGATCGGCGGACCGCCGCGGCAACCCGAGTCGAAGCTCACGCAGCGCGAGATGGACCTCGCGCTCACGGTCCAGATCATCACCGAGATGACCATGGAGAAGCAGGCCCGCCACGTGAAGAAGATCACGGGCGCGGACTACCTCTGCATGGCGGGCGGCGTCGCGCTCAACTGCGTCTCGAACGGGAAGCTCCTCCGTCAGAACATCTTCAAGGACATCTGGATCCAGCCGGCAGCGGGCGACGCGGGCGGCGCGCTCGGCGTCGCGCTCGCGATCTGGCACAAGTACCTCGACAAGCCCCGAGGGGCGACGGCGAACGGCCGCGACCGCATGAAGGGCGCGTACCTCGGCCCGAAGTTCTCCGACCAGGAGATCAAGGCCTGGCTCGACTCGAAGAAGATCCCCTACGAGGAGGTGTCGCGCGAGGAGCTGCCGAAGCGCGTCGCGACCCTCATGACCCAGGACAGCAAGCGCCCCACCCTCGAGGACGGGACGCCTCCGGGCACGAACATCCTCGGGCTCATGCAGGGCCGCATGGAGTTCGGCCCGCGCGCCCTCGGCGGCCGCTCGATCATCGGCGACAGCCGCTCGCGGGTCATGCAGAAGACCATGAACGTGGCGATCAAGTTCCGCGAGAGATTCCGCCCGTTCGCGCCGTCG
>CAZYLP010000001.1:0-54841 GCA_964648345.1 uncultured Planctomycetota bacterium | reverse complement strand
TGGGACGCGCGGAGAGACGAGCTCTTCCTCGCCCGCGATCGCGTCGGAAAGAAGCCGCTCTACTTCTGGCGCACGGACGAGACGCTCCGCTTCGGCTCGGAGATCAAGTCGATCCTCGAGGACCCCTCCGTGCCGCGAGAGGCCGAGCCGCGCGCGCTCGACCTCTACATGACGTACGGGTACGTCCCCTCTCCGCTCACCGCCTTCAAGGGGGTCGAGAAGCTCCCGCCGGCTCACACGCTCACGATCGGCCGCGACGGCGAGCCGCGTGTCCGCCGCTACTGGGAGCTCAAGATGTCCCCCAAGCGCCACGTCGAGGGCGCGGCCGAGGCGGCGAAGGTCGAGGAGGAGATCCTCGAGACCCTCGACGAGGCGACGCGCCTCCGTCTGATCTCGGACGTGCCGCTCGGCGCGTTCCTCTCGGGCGGCGTCGACTCCTCCGCGGTCGTCGCCTCCATGAAGCGGGCCGACCAGGGGGCGGTGAAGACCTTCTCGATCGGCTTCGAGGAGAAGGCCTACGACGAGTCCGCCTACGCGCGCCTCGTCGCGCAGCACGTCCAGACGGACCACACCGAGCTCACGCTCCGCCCGGACTCGCTCGACGGGATCGAGCGGCTCGCGTGGCACTACGGCGAGCCCTTCGCCGACCCGTCGCTCCTCCCGACGAGCGCCGTCTCGAAGCTCGCGCGCTCGCGCGTGACCGTCGCCCTCTCGGGGGACGGGGGCGACGAGGTGTTCCTCGGTTACGAGCGCTACGCCGGCATGAACCTCGAGGAGGGCCTCGAGCGCCTTCCGCGCCTGATCCGCGACGTGCTCTACCTCCGCCCGTGGGCGCCCGTCTTGAACATGCTCGGGGTCGGCCGCTCCATGCGGCTCGGAGACCACCTCGGCTTCGCGCGCTGGCGACGCGGCGCGCCGATCTGGGACCGTTACTTCCCTGCCCTCGAAGTGACCGCTCCGCGCGTGAAGGAGAGGCTCTGGTCGGACGGCTTCGCGCGCGCCCTCGGGGGACACGACGCGCGCGAGTGGCTCCGCGCAAGGATCAAGGCGTCGGACGGCGAGACGTGGACGGAGAAGTGCGCCCACGCCGACTTCACGACCTACCTCCCCGACGACATCTGCGTGAAGGTGGACGTGGCCTCCATGGCCTACGGCCTCGAGACGCGGGCGCCGCTCCTCGACCACGTCCTCGTCGAGAAGGTCGCGCGCCTCCCCTTCGCGCTCAAGATGCAGGGCCTCCGCGGTAAGGTCGCGCTCAAGAAGGCGCTCCGCGCCCGGCTCCCGCGGCCGATCCTCGAGCGGCGGAAGATGGGCTTCGGCGTCCCGATCGACCACTGGTTCAAGGGCGGCTTCGCGAAGCTCCTCCGCCAGGTGCTGCTCGACGCGCGCGCGAGAGAGCGCGGGATCTTCGATGCGAAGGGCGTCGAGGCTCTCCTCGAGGAGCACGAGCGGCGTGGCGGGCAGCAGAACGTGCTCTTCGCGCTCCTCATGATGGAGCTCTGGTTCAAGAAGTTCGTGGACGCGCCGGTCGCCGCGCTCGCCTAGGGTCATGAGCGAGCGGGTCGATCGGGGGCTCAAGGTCGCGATCTTCGTGCTCCTCGCGGTGGGGGCGGTCGCGTGGCAGACCTACGGCCTCCCCGACACGTGGCCCGCGGACGAGATCACGTGGGTCGTGAACGAGATGCTCGCGCGGCGCTCGTTCAACCCGAAGCACTTCATGTATCCGAGCCTCATGGTGGACGTGTGCTACGGGCTCGCCCGGCTCCTCGGCGTCGAGAGCTGGACCGCGCTCGGCCACCTCTGCCGGAGCGTGAGCGCCGCGTCGTTCCTCCTCGCGGTCTTCTGCATGGGGCGCACGGTCGAGCTCGTCCTCGAGAAGCGCCTCCCCTTCGCTTACTTCTTCTCGGGGACGATCGGCGCGTTCATCCACCACGCGCACATAGCGACCGTGAACAGCACGTTCTTCTTCACGATCCTCCTCGCCGTCCTCCAGTTCGTGCGCACGATCAAGAGCAAGAAGGAGAGCGACTTCTACCTCTCCGTGCTCGCGTGTTCGCTGGCGACGGGCGCGAAATACAACGGCTGCTTCCTGTTCGGGACCCTGCCCGTCCTCTGGCTCGTGACGTTCGAGGAGATCAGGACGGCGCGCTTCGCGCGCGCACTCGCCGTGAGCCTGCTCATCGCCCCCCTGCCCTTCCTGATCACGACGCCCTTCTGCTTATTGGACTACTCGACGTTCAATAAGGAGTGGGAGCTCCTGACGAAGGTCGAGGGGCCGGCGTTCAAGTGGGACGTGGGGACGCTCAGCTACTTCAAGTTCTACTTCGGCTTCAACGTCGCCTTCTTCTCGCCGGTCGGGGCCGCGCTCGTCGCGCTCTGGGGCCTCGGCGTCTACGGCGCGTGGCTCCTCCGCTGGCGCGCGGTCCGCTCCGAGCGGCCGGTCGTCTTCGCCGCCGCGCTGGTGATCGGCTGGACGTTCGTCGTCTACCTCGTCATGAACTTCCAGATCTTCATCCTCCAGAGCCGCTACTACCTCCCCGCCTCGCTCCTCCTCGCCGAGCTGTTCCTGATCGCGCTCTACGCGGTGGACGCGCCGCGCCTCCGCCGCGCGACGATCGCGGTCCTCCTCGTCTTCAACACGGCGAACGCGTGGGCGAACGTCGCCTGCTTCCGGCTCGCGGCGAAGGTGGTCGCGCTCGACGCGCTCGCACAGACCGAGGGGCGGATCGGGGTGATCGCCTACCCCCTCCGCGGCCCCTTCCCGCCGGGGCAGCTCGACGCGCGGTGCGACGTGTTCGTCGTCGACATGGCCGACCAGGACGTCGAGACCTTCGACGAGTACATCGCCGCGATCGCGCGTGTCTTCGCCGAGAAGAAGCCGCGGTGGGTCGTCTTCGAGAAGATCATCGTCCAGTGGGGGGTCTTCCGGCCGAAGAAGGACGCCCAGGACTACGGCGCGCGCCTGCGGTACGAGAACCCGGGCCTCGAGACGTGGGAGGCGCACCTCGCCCGGGCCGGCTACCGGCCGGCCCGCGTGATCGAGAATTGCGAAGGACCGCTCGCGATGCGGTGGCTCCTCGGAGGCTACTATCTCTGGACCGCCGAGGGAGTCGGCCGGCCGGTGCACGTCTACGAGAGGCGCCCCCAGTGACGACGACAGCGCTCGAGGTCCAGAAGGCAGAGTCGGCGCCGGCAGTCGCGAAGCTCGACGTCTCGGTCGTGATCCCGGCGTGGAACGAGGCCGAGAACGTCCGGCGGATCATCCCGCAGCTCCGCCGCGTCTTCGAGAAGGCGCGCCTCACCTACGACATCACGATCGTCGTCCCGAACCTCGAGGACGGCACGGTCGCGGCGTGCCGCGAGCTCTCGATCGTCGCGCTCGCCCAGAAGGACCCGGGCTACGGCGGCGCGCTCCGCGCGGGCTTCGAGGCGGCGAAGGGCGAGTACATCCTCACCCTCGACGCGGACTGCTCCCACGACCCGAGCGCGGCGCTCTCCATGCTCGAGGCGCGGCACAAGGCCGACATGATCGTGGGCTCCCGCTACGCGCGGTTCGGCCACTCGCAGGCGGGCTGGTTCCGCGACTCGCTCTCGCGAGTCCTGAACGGCTTCCTCCGCGGCGTCCTCGGCGTGCCCGTCCAGGACATGACGAGCGGCTTCCGGCTCTACCGCCGGCGGATCTTCGACGAGGTGAAGACGTGGGGCCGCGACTTCGACGCGCTCCCCGAGATCCTCGTGATCGCGTACGCGCTCGGCTTCTCGGTGCACGAGGTGCCGTTCCACTACCGGCCGCGCGCCGCGGGCGTCTCCCACGCGCGCGTCCTCAAGTTCGGGATCCGCTACTTGAAGCTCGCGTGGCGCCTCTGGTGGCTCCGCTACAGCTACTTCTCCGCGGATTACGACCAGCGCGCCTTCTACAGCCGGATCCCGCTCCAGAAGTACTGGCAGCGGAAGCGCTACGAGATCATCCTCGGCTTCCTCGGCGAGAGCTCGTCCGTCCTCGACATCGGCTGCGGCACGAGCATGGTGATCATGGCGCTCCCCGAGGCGGTCGGCCTCGAGGTCGCCTTCAAGAAGCTCCGCTTCCTCCGCCAGCTCGGGCGGCGGCTCACGGCGGGCGTGCTCAAGCGCCTCCCCTTCAAGGACCGCCAGTTCGACCAGGTGATCTGCTCGGAGGTGATCGAGCACATCCACATGGAGGAGATCTCCTTCGAGGAGATGAAGCGGGTCCTGCGGCCCGGCGGGACGCTCGTGATCGGGACGCCCGACTACGGGACGTGGGTCTGGCCGTTCATCGAGTGGTGCTACAAGCGCGTCATGCCGGGCGGCTACTCGGACGAGCACGTGACTCACTTCACGGCGAAGAGCCTCCGCGAGCACCTCGAGAAGACCGGCTTCGAGGTCCTCGAGACGAAGTGGATCATGGGCGGCGAGATGATCATGAAGGCCCGCCTGCGTGGTTGAGCTCCTCTGCCCCGAGTGCCGGAAGGCGCTCGCGGCCGGGGCCGACGGCCGCGTCTATCGCTGCGAGGGCGGCCATGCCTGGCCGGTCCGGCGAGGGATCCCGCGCTTCGTGCCGTCCGAGGGCTACGCCGGGAACTTCGGCTTCGAGTGGCGGCGCTACAAGAAGACGCAGCTCGACCGGCTCGGCTCCCGCGAGTCCGAGAAGACCTTCATCGAGAAGACGGGCCTCCGCCCCGAGGACCTCCGCGGGAAGACGGTCCTCGACGTGGGCGTCGGCACCGGCCGCTTCGCGGACGTGGCGCGCCGCTGGGGCGCGGAGGTCTACGGGATCGACCTCTCGCTCGCAGTCGAGACGGCGCGGAAGAACCTCCCGCGCGAGTGCTTCGTCGCGCAGGCGGACCTCTTCAAGCTCCCCTTCGCGAAGGAGAGCTTCGACCTCGTCTACTCGATCGGCGTCCTCCACCACACGCCCGACACGCTCGCGGCGGTGAAGGCGATCCTCCCCTACGTGAAGCCCGGCGGGACGCTCGCGGTCTGGCTCTACCAGAAGGACATCTGGACCTACTACGCGGACATCTACCGGCGGTGGACGCCGGACATGCCGCAGAGCCTCCTCCACTTCCTCTCGAACCTGTCGATCCCCTACTACCACTTCCTCGAGGTCGTGAGGCTGATCCCCGGGATCGGTGAGCTCGCGCGCGACCGGCTCCTCTGGTGGCTGTTCATGCCCATGCACAAGGACCCGTTCTGGCGCGTGCTCGACACGTTCGACTGGTACTCGCCGCGCTATCAGTGGAAGCACACGCCGGAGGAGATCGAGGGCTGGTTCAAGGAGCTCGGACTCGAGGCGATCGAGCGGCAGCCGCTGTGGCCGACGGCGGTGAGGGGGCGGCGGCCGGTCGCCGCGCCCGTCCTCGCGAAGGTCTGAGGCGCACCGCGCCGTCTAGCGCCGCTCGCGCGCGCGCTGGACGATCTCGGTCCAGATGTTCGTCTCGGCGGTGAGGAACGAAGCGATCTCCTCCGCCGCGCAGCGGTGGCCGACGGAGCTCCAGTGGCCGTCGCCGAGGAGGAACATCTGCGCGCGTGTCCCCGCGTCCCGCCGGGCGAGACGCCCGGAGAGCTCGAGGCAAGGGACCCGGCGCCGTTCGCAGATCCCCGCCATGCGCCGGGACGGGGCGCCGAAGTCGAAGCCGGGCCTCGTGGGCGCGGAGTCGACCCGGCTCGCGACCTCGCTCTCGTTCGCGAACACGACGACGACGAGCCGCGCCCCGTTCGACTCGACGGCGTCGGCGATCTCCCTCACGAGCGCTTCGGTCGTGGCCCAGCCGCTCTCCCACAGGGCGGCGCGGTCGGGGACCAGGCCCTCGCGCCAGACCTCGTCCGTCCGGCCGTGTGCATCGCCCGAACCCGTGACGGCGCGCGCGGCGCGGTCGATCCGCTCGACGACGAGGCCCGCGAACAAGAGCCCGCGCCGGCGCGCGGTCGCGCTCAGGAAGCGCGCGAGCGTCGCCTGGCTCGCGCGGACGGTCGTCGCGAGGTCGCCCGCGTTCTCGTAGACGTCGTTAGACGGCAAGAACTCGAGGATGACGAGGTCGGGGGAGTACGCGAGCGCGCGCTCGCGGAGGACGGCGAGCTCCTGCCGCTGGCACCAGCCCGCGGTCGCGAACGCGAGCGCTTCCACGGCTGGGGGAGCGGGGGTCACGCGCTCGAGCGAGCGCGCGAGCTGCTCGTGGACGAGGTCCTCGAGCCGGAGCTGGTAGCCGTCGACGAACGAGTCGCCGAGGAACACGACTCGGACCGTCGCGGCCGGCTTCGCGCGCGCGTGGTCCCGATCGTGGAACCCTTCCGAGTTCCAGGTGAACTCGTTCCGCACGAGATCGCGCGGTTCAGGAGCGTCGCGGGTCACGCCGCCCGGGAAGACGTAGCGTGCGTTCGGGACGTGGAAGGTCGCGCCGTCGTCCACGGAGGGCGGTCCGTGGATCGCCTGGCTCGCCGGGAGCCGGCGGATCACGACCTCGCCGGCGATCCAGACGACCGCGAGCGCGGCCCCGCACGCGACCGAGGCGAAGGCGACGCGCCGTCGGGTCGCGATCAGACGCACGTCGCCGGACCCGGCGCCGCGCCGCGCGACCGCGTCGATCGCGGCCCAGGACGCCGCGACCCACGAGCAGATGAGGGTCACCGCCTCGGTCTCGAACGCCGGAGGGCCCCAGTGGAGGTGCTCGAGCGCGGAGGCCGCGACGAGCGCGAGCGCGCTCATCTGGCGTGACGGGTCGCCCGCGAGCGGACGCGGTACGTTCAGGATCGCGTCGAGGAGGAGCACGCCGAGCGGGAGGGCCGCCCAGGGCGCCGCCCGGTGGGCGGCGTCCCACCCACGGATGACGACCGCGACGGTCCCGAGCGCGAAGGCGAGGAGCGCGAGTCGTTCGGCGCGGCCCGCGGGCAGCGCCGTCGTGACGACCGCGGGGCACGCGGAGAGGGTGACCGCGATCGACGCGACGACCGCGCCCCACGTCGCGACCGGTGTCTCGACCAGAGCCGCGAGCGCGGCGAGCTCGAGGGCGAAGACGAAGCGTGGGCCGGGCGGTGCGAGGCCGGCGAGGGCCAGGAGCCTCTGCGCCGCGAGGGCTCCGAGGAGCACGGCGAACGCGATGAGCTCGAGCGTGATGCCTCCCGCGGCGTGCCCGCGCCAGGCGCCGATCGCGAGCGCGCCGAGGACGACCGCGGACTCGAGCGCGAGTCGCCGCCGGACCGGCGCTTCGACCATCAGGGCCGCCGGAAGAAGAGGTTCACGTAGCCCGAGCGCTCGGCCTCGCGGATGGCCTCGGGGCCGTCGATCGGGGCCACGTCGCCGGTCTTGCGGATCCGGTGCGGCGCGAGGCCCTGCTCGCGTAGGAGCGCCACGAGCTCCTCTCCGCTGCTCCCGGCGCGTCCGAGGAGCGCGGGCGTGAGCTCGCAGAGGACGCCGATCTTCTCGCAGCGCCGCAAGGTCTCCTTCATGCCGCGGAGGACGACGACCTCGCCCCCCTGGACGTCGATCTTCACGAAGTCGATCCGGGGCTCGCCCGCGAGGAGGAGATCGATCGGCGTCGCGCTCACCGTGAACGAGCGGCGCGCCTCGGGCGCGGGCGACGTGCGGTGATCGCCGCGGTTCGCATCCGAGAGGTAGAGCGTGAGCGTGCCCGGCGCATCCGAGGCGGCCACCTGGTGGAGGCGCACGTTCTTGAGGTGCGCCTTCTGCACGCCGCGCGCGAGGAGCCGGAAGTTGTCGGGCTCGGGCTCGAGCGCGTGCACGCGTCCTTCCGGGCCCACGCGACGCGCGAGCCCGAGCGTGTGGAGCCCGACGTTCGCCCCCACGTCCACGGCGATCATGCCGGGGAGGACGGCGCGCTCGATGAGGGCGCGCTCCTCGCGCTCCCCCACGCCCCACTTCCAGCTCATGAGCGCGAGGAGGCGGTCGACGGAGTGGACGTAGAGCCGGTCGGGGCCGATCTTCACGGAGCGCTCGCCGATCGGGAGGCGGTTCAGGACCGCCAGGCCTTTGGAGAGCACCGCGTAGGCGCGCCACCAGTTGTCTCCGCGCGCGGTCAAACGAACTTGAGCTTGCGCGCCGCGAAAATGCTCATGCGGAGGAGGAGGAAGCCGTCCCTGAACCGCGAGATGTTCGTCTCTCCGTACGTGCGGTTCTTGTAGCGGATCGGGATCTCCATGATCTTCAGGTTGAGCTTCGACGCCCCGAAGATCAGGTCGAAGTCCCCGAAGGGGTCGAAGTCCCCGAAGTAGGCGCGGTTCGCGGCGATCCTGTCGTAGTCCTTCTTCCAGAGGACCTTCGTCCCGCAGAGGGTGTCCTGGATCGGCTTGTCGAGGACGAACGAGAAGATCCGTGCGAAGGTGGCGTTCCCGAGCTTGTTGAGGAAGCGCATGGCTCCCTGCTCCATGGGGTAGAGCATGCGGGTCCCGTGGACGTAGTCGGCGAGACCTCCGACCATCACGTCGTAGAACTTGGGGAGGTCCTCGGGCGGGACCGTGAGGTCCGCGTCGAGGATCAGGACGAGGTCGCCCGTCGCCTTCGCGTAGCCCAGGCGGCAGGCGTCGCCCTTCCCCTTCCCCGTCTGCTTGTGGAGAGAGAGTTGGAGCGGGCCCTTGTAATCCTTGATCCCCTGCTCGATCCGCGCGTAGGTGTCGTCGGTCGAGTTCCCCTCGATGAAGATGAGCTCGGTCCCGCTCCCCATGACGGGCGTGCGGTCGATCGCGCCCTGGATGTTCCCCGACTCGTTCCGCGCGGGGACGAGCACCGTCACCTTGGGGACGGGACGCGCGACGACGCGCGGGCGGAGCACGTAGATCCGGTAGAGCGCGAAGATGCTCCAGGGCGGCAGCTTCGCGAGGAACTTGTTCAGGAAGAAGTCGAGGAGCGGGATCTTGTAGGGGAAGAGGATCCGCTTCTCGCAGTGGACGGGCTCGACGCCCGCGAGCGCGAAGAGGTTCTCGAAGTCGCTCTCGGAGAGCCAGTTCGCCTCGGGGGACTTCTCGTAGAAGCCGAGCTTCCCCGCGAGGATGAGCGGGATCGCCCAGACGAAGTTGAAGCAGGTGAGGAAGATCCTCCCGTCCGCGGAGAGGTGGCCGGCGAGGTTCGTGATGAGCTTCTGCACGTCTGGGATCGAGTGGCAGAGGCGGTCGCAGATGACCGCGTCGTAACGCTCGTTCGACGTGAAGGTGAGCGCGTCCGCCTGCTCGACGGTCATCTTCGCGTCGAGGCTACGCGCGGCGGCGACCGCCTCGGGGAGGACGTCGATCCCGTGCCGCTTCGCGTTCGGGAGGTCGGAGAGGAGGTCGCCCTTCCCCGTCCCCACCTCGAGGACCTTCGCATCCTGGGGGACGAGCCGGCGCAAGGCCGATCGAATGTCGCGGCGGAGGTAGTTCCGCGGGCCCGAGAAGCGGAGCGGGTTCTGAATGAGACGGAGGAAGTAGTCGCGCCACTCGGGGGTGAGTGCCTCTGCCACCGCGCCGGGCGAGGGCGGTGCCGCGGACGCGGAGGGCTCGGTGGCGGTCTCGGCCATGTCCGCTGAAGCCTAAGGGACGCGGGCCAGCGCCACAACAGGCTTGCACCGGGCCTTCGGGCGCCGGTACAGTCGCGCCCTCATGGCGACCACTCGACACGCGGCGGAGATCGAGCACGGCGCGAAGATCGCTTCCTGTGCCCCCGAGATCTGGGGCTGGAGCTCGCCCGCGGGTCAGCTGCGGGCGCGGCGCCGCGCGGACATGCTCCTCGCCCTCGGCGGGGCGAAGAAGGGCGCCATGATCCTCGAGCTCGGGTGCGGGATCGGGATCTTCTCCGACATCCTCTCGCGTTCGACCGAAGCCGTGATCCTCGGCGTCGACATCTCGCACGACCTCCTCCGCCAGGCCCACGCGCGCTGCCCCTCCGCGCGGTTCGAGCGGGCCGCGATCGAGGCTCTCCCCCACCGGAGCGGGACGTTCGACGCCGTGATCGGGAGCTCGATCCTCCACCACCTCGAGGTCGACGTCGCCCTCCACGAGGTGCACCGCGTGCTCAAGCCCGGCGGCCGCTTCGTCGTCGCCGAGCCGAACATGCTCAACCCGCAGATCATGATCCAGAAGAACGTCCCGCCCATTAAGCGCTGGGCCGGTGACACGCCCGGCGAGACGGCGTTCTTCCGGTGGCCGCTCGCCCGTCAGCTCGCGCGGGCCGGGTTCGACGCGATCGACATCAAGCCCTACGACTTCCTCCACCCCGCGATCCCGCCGCGGCTGATCCCGGGCGTGGACCGGCTCGGGCGATTCCTCGAGCGTCTCCCCGTGTTCCGCGAGTTCGCGGGGTCGCTCATCGTCGCGGCGACGAAGCCGAGCTGACCGCGGCGATCCGATCCGCGTGCGCGCGGGCCACATTCCCCGGCGGTCGGAACCACCGCACCGGCTCGCCGTCCATGGATGCGACGCCCAGGACGAGGACCTCGAGCGAGGAGCCGCCGTTCGCGCGCACGACCGGCGCGCCCACGAGGACGAGGTCCGCGTCCACGGCCTCGGGCGGCAGCGGACCCGGATAGACGGCGTACCCCTCCGCGAGCTCGGGCTCCGTGTCGAAGACCATGTAGGCGTAAGGGCGCCCCTCGAAGAGGGGACACCAGTGAGCGATCCTCTCACCCGCCGCGAAGCCGATCGCGAAGTCGCGCCGGAGGCGGACCCGCCGTACGACCAGCCGCTTCGCGAGGGGTCCGAGCGCGCGCCGCTCCTCCGCGTCAAGGGCGCGGGGGAGCCACGACTCCGCGGGGAGCCCGGAAGACGGGCGGCGCGGCGGCGGCGTTCCCGTGAGCGCGCGCGCGAAGCCGGCCCCGACGAGGATGCACGCCGCCAGGGCGACGAGCCCGACGGCCCGTCCCGCGCGGCCCCAGGCGCCGCCGCCGCCGAGTGCCACCGCGGCCGGCGGCACGCCCTCGACCCTCTCGAGGCCGTGGAAGATGCAGAGAGCGCCGATCGCGGTCGCGACCCACTCAACGGAGTAGGTGAGGCGTCGCTCGTAGCCCATGCCGAGCATGGCGACCGAGGCGAGCGTCGGGAGCAGGAGGCCCACGAGGAGCGACACGGGTCGCCGTCCGAGGAGCGCGAGGACGACCCCGAGCGCCGAGATCGCGTAGAGTGGCGTCTCGGGCCGGAGCGCGAGCAGCATGACCGCGAGGGCCGCGCCCGCGGCGGCGCCGCGGCGGGCGCCGGCGCGCTCGGGGGTCCCGAGCGCCGTCGCGAGGTACCACGCGCACGCGCTGATCGCGACCCAGCCGGGCGGCCCCATGAAGCGGACCGTTACCCCGAAGTGGTTGCTCGCGTGCGTCACGTACCAGACGAGGTGCTCCCTCAGGTTCAGGGACGCGCCGTCCATGAAGTAGGCGACGCGCTCGGCGATCGAGCGACCCGGGAGGAGCTGGGAGATCTCGTAAGACCACCCCCCGTAGCGCGGGCTCGTCGCGCCGTACCAGGCCTCCGCCGTGTTCTCGGAGATCGTCCAGATCCCGTGGACTAGCCGCTGGCGAAGCATCCACGGCCCGACCGTGAGCGCGACGCCCGCGACGAAGGAGAGCGACCCCCCCGCGATCTGGCGCCACCGCCCGCGGCCCCCGACGACGAGCGCGAGTGCGAGGGGGAGCCCGAGCGTCGCGGCGAGCGTGAGCGGCCGCGCGAGGTTCGAGAGGCCGAGGCAGACCCCGCCGCCCAGGAACGCGAGGAGCGCGCGGCGTGGCCGAGGGGTCGCGAGGCGCTCCGACCCGAGGACGAACGCCCACGCCGCGAGCGCCGCGAAGAAGTTCCCGACGGGCTCCGTCATGACGGAGAGGTCGATCTGCGCGTCGTAGAAGAGGAGCGCGTGCCCGAGCGCGGCGAGCAGCGCCGCGGGCCGCCACGCGACGCGCCGCACGGCGTCGAAGACCGCGACGGTCGTGAGCGCGCTCAGCGCGACGTTGAAGACCTGCGCCACGAGGAGCGACGGCTCCGCGAGCGCGAACACGGCCCCGAGGAGTGCGTAGTGGAAGGGCCGCCGCGCCGAGCACCAGGCCCAGGCTGGCGCGCTCCGGTCGTTCCGCGAGAAATCGACCGCGACCGTGAACCAGTCGCGCGCGTCCGAGAAGAGCATGCCCTTCACGAGGGTGCCGGAGGTGCGGTCGTGCTCCGTGAGGGCGACCGAGACCCTGAAGCCCACGGCGACCGCGAGGACGAAGGCCGCAATCCACGCGGGCGGCGCCCTCTCGAACGCCGCCGCGGCACGCGCGGCGCGCCGCACGTTCAGGAGGACGGCCGGCACGAGGAGGACCGCGACGAGCCCGAGGCCGGGCGACCAGTCGTAGCGGAGCGCGTAGCTCCGGCCGTTCGTCCGCGGGTCCGTGCCGTCGCTCGACGAGAGCTCGACCGCGCCTGGATGCCGGTAGGCGCCACGGCCCTCGCGCCGGATCGTCTCCGGGGGCGCGTGGGCCGGCCCGAGCGCCCGACCGTCCTCCAGGACCGCGAGCGTCGACTCGTTCCGGACCTCGTCCGGTCGCGTGCTCGGAGCATCCACCTCGAACGCCTGGCCGCCGAGAGGCCGGAACGACGCCGGCTCGAGGGTCCGCGTGCGCGTGACGCGGAGCGCGCCTGCGGCGATGAGCGCGAGCGCGAGGACGGCGGCCGCCGCGACGAGCCCGAACGCGCCGAAGCCGCGCGCCCCCCAGTCCGCGATCCGCTGGAGCGCCGCGTCGAGCCGCGCCGTGGGCCGCTCCAGGATCGTCCGGTCGAGGACCCGGGTGCTCGCGACGGCCACGAGGACGGCCTCGAGGCTCAGGGCGAGGTCATCCGCGCGCGCGCCCACGCGCCAGTCCGTGCCGCGCATGACAGCCGCGGCGCCCGCGACCCCGAACGCCGCGGCGCGCCGGGCGGCCGCCTCGAGCGTCCGTGGCGCGCGCGGCCCCCAGGCCTCGAGCGCGAGTGGGAGCGCCGCGACGAGGGGGAGCGCCGCCGCCTGCCGGTTGGCGACGAGCGCGAGCGCGACGCCGCCGAGGGCGATGAGCGCCACGGAGAGCTCCTCGAGGAGCGTCGCGCGCGACTCGCGCTCCGCGGGTCCCTCGGGCGGCGTTGCGACGAGGTGGACGGCGACCGCCGCGAGGAACCCGTGCGCCCAGAGCCCGATCGGCCGCGCGACGATGCCGGTGAACGCCACGAGCTCGAGCGCGCGCGTCCACCGGGCCGCCGGCCGCGCGCGGCCCTCGAGGACGAGGAGGCGGCGGAAGACTGGGCCCGCGAAGAGGACCGCGAGGCCGACCGAGACGAACGTCCCTCCGCCCCGCGCGCGGTCGACGGCGAAGACGAGCGCGAAGAGCGCGGCGAGGACGGCACATTCGAGGACGGCCCGGAGGCGCGGCATCGCAGGAACCTACCATCGGCTTGCGCTCAGCCTTCGCGCACCGATAGAGTCGCTGGCGGGCTGACGCGATGAGAGGCCGGATCCTCGCCGCGCTCGAAGCCGCCATGTGCCTCGCGCTCGTTCTCGCGGCGATGCACGAGCGGCGGATCGAGGGCGTGCAGCTGGGGCTGCTCCTCGTCGCCTACCTGACCGCGCCTCTCCACGTGCGCCGGCTCCTCGCCGTCCGGGGTCTCGCGGCACCGCCGCGCCCCCTCGCGTGGCTCCTCGAGGGGGCGGCGGTCGCGGGGTGCTTCGCCGGCTCGCCGCCCCCCGCCCTTGCGATCACGGCGGCCGGCGCGGCCGCGCTCGTCGACGCCCTCGCGCGCGACGACCGAGCGACGGCCGCCCCGGCGTGGCTCCACGTCCTCGGCGGCGGCTCGCTCGCCGCGGGCGCGTTTGCCGTCTGGTACCGGATCGGGCACCCGTACCCCGGCGCCGATCTCTGGCAGTACAAGAGCGTCGGCATCGTCCTGGCCCTCGCAGCCGTCACACTCGAGCCGCTCCGCGCGCGGACGCCGTCCTCCCCCGAGCGAGCGCTCCGCTGGCTCGCGATCGGCGCCGTCTTCACGGCGTCCTCCTCGCGCGCGGCGTTCCCCGGCGACGTCGTCTCGCTCGGGTGCCTCGCCTTCGACTCCATCGTCCGTTTCGCCGCGCGTGGCGCGCCAGTCGAGGAGAGAGCCCGAGCGCGGCGCCGCCCCGCGTTCCGGCTCGCCGCCGTCTTCCTCGCCTCGTTGGCGCTCTGGGCGCTTGGCGAGCTTGCGTTCCGCTTCGCGCCGAACCGTTATCGCGACACGAACGTCCCGAGCATGAAGACCTGGCACGTCCCGGGGGCGACGTACGTCTACGAGGGTGCCGTGCTCGGCCTGAAGCAGCCGCCGGTCCAGGTCCGATGGAACTCGCGCAACTACCACGACGCCGAGCACGCGCTCGCGCGGCCCCGGGGGACGGTCCGCGTCGTCGTCCTCGGCGACAGCTTCGTCGAGGGCGTCCAGGTTGCGCTCGACGACCTCTTCCACCGGAGGCTCGAGCGCGGGCTCGCGGCGAGGTCCCCCGTGCCGGTCGAGGCGATCGCGCTCGGGTGGTCGGGCTGGGGGCAAGCCCAGGAGCTCGCCGCCCTCGAGAAGGAGGGGCTCGCCTACGACCCGTCGCTCGTCGTCGTCGAGTTCCTGCCCGGCAACGACGTCCGCAACAACGACGACGAGCTCGAGCGCCTTGCGAACGAGCAGTCTCGCCAGGACCCACTCTACCTCCACGCCCTGCGGGAGGGGCTCGCGTTCTCGGCGTTCGTCGTGGACCGCGTCGTCGTCGCCGCGCGGAACCTCCGTGGCGACCGCGAGGCACTCGACACGGACGTGTTCCGCGAGGCGCCCCGACGCCACCCCGAGCTCTGGGCGCGCGCCTGGGCGCGGACGGACGCGCTCGTGGTCGAGCTCGACCGCGTCGTGCGCGGTCGCGGCGGACGGCTCGTCGTCGCGATCTTCGCACAGGGCCCGGAGGTCGAGGCGGCGGCGAGCGGCGCGCCGTCCATGGGCGAGGGTGTCGACCTCCGCCGGCCCGCCCGACGCATGCTCGAAATCTGCGGGCGCCGCGGCGTCCCCTGCCTCGACCTCGCGCCACGCTTCGTGGCCGTTCCGGCGGCCGAGCGGCCGCGGCTCGTCGTCGTCGGCGACGGGCACTGGTCGGCCCTCGGCCACGAGAAGGCGGCCGCCGAGACGGTCCGCTTCCTCACCGAGGACACGACGATCTGGAAGGACGTGCTCGACGCGGCCGCGCGCAAGGATCGCGCGCAGTAGGGCCGCGCGTCAGCGCGAGGCGGAGGCGACCGTCGCGATGTGGTCGCGCGCCGTCGGCCCGTCGGGGCACAGCCAGGCGCGCGGCGGCTCCTCTCCCTCGAGGACGCCCATCGCGAGAACCTCGAGCGTCCCCCCGCAGAGAGGGCGCGGCGTCGGGACGCCGACGACGATGAGCTCCCTCCCCGCGGTGCCCTCCGGGGGCGCTCCGGGCCAGACGGCGTAGGTCTCGGGGAGCTCGGGCTCGGTCTCGAAGACGGTGAACGCGTACGTCCGCGGCTCGAACATGGGCGACCAGTGCACGATCCTCTCGCCCGCGGCGAGCGAGATCGCGAAGCCGGGACGCAAGCGCGCGCGGCGCGCCACGAGCCTCGACGCGAGGGGGCCGAGTCGCTCGCGCGTCCCGGCATCGAGCGCGCGGGAGACCCACGGCTCGGCGGAGACGATCGCCGTCCGTCGGGGCGGCCGCGGCGTCGCGAGGATGCGCGCGAACCCGACGACCGCGAGTACGACCGTGAGCCCGGCCACGACTCCGAGCGCGCGCCCGGTCCGACCCCACGTGCCGTCGTCTCCGATGCGAGGCTCCCGGCGCGGGTCCACCCCCTCGACCCACGCGAGCGTCTCGAAGACCACGGCGCTGGCGAATGCCGCGGAGATCCACTCGACCGAGTGGGTGAGCCGTCGCTCGAAGGCCATCGCGATCATGGCGACCGAGACGAGCGTCGGGACGAACAGCCCCGCGAGAAGCGCGATCGGGCGCCGCCTCGCGATCGAGAGCCCGAGGCCGCCCAGCATCGCGATGTAGAGCGGCGGTTCCGGCGCGAGGACGAGCGCGACCATCACGAGCGCTGCGAGGACGGCGAGGCCGCGCCGCTCCCCAGCGCGCTCCGGGCTCGCCAGGGCGACGGCCACGTACCACGCGCACGAGACCACGATCGCCCACGCGGGTAGCCCGGTGAAGCGGAGCGTGATCCCGAGCTGCTCGATCACGTGCCGCACGTACCAGCCGAGGTGTTCGTGCAGGTTCCGCGAGGCGCCCTCCATGTAGAACGCGACGCGCTCCGTGACGTTCCTCGAGCCCGCGAGGCCCCCGACGGTGCTGCTCCAGGTCCCGTAGTCGGGGCTCGTCGCGCCGAACCACGCCTCGGCCGTGTTCTCCGAGAGGGTCCAGATCCCGTAGACGAGCTTCTGCCGGACGAGCCACGGCACGACCGAGAGGGCGGTGCCCGCGCCGAAGGCGGCCGTCCCCCACGCGACGCGGCGCCACGGCACGCCGACGCGGCCCGCGACGAGAGCGAGTGCGAGCGGGAGGCCGCCGACCGCGAGGAGTGTGAGCGGTCGCGCGAGGTTCGACAGGCCGAGGGCCACGCCACCCCCGAGGAAGACCGGGATCGCCCGCCGGAGCCCGGTCGCGTGGTCCCGGCCGAGGAGGGTGGCCCCGAGGACGAACGCCCAGACCGCAAGCGCGGCGAGGAAGTTCCCGAGCGGCTCCGTCATGACCGACATGTCCTGGCGCGCGTCGTAGAGGAGGAGCGCGTGCGCGAGGGCGGCGACGAGCGCCACGGGCCGGATCGCGATGCGCCTCGTGGCGTCGAAGATCGCGACCGAGGTGAGCGAGCTCAGCACGATGTTGAAGACCCGCGCCGCGAGGATCGATGGCCCCACGAGGGCGAAGATCGCCCCGAGCGACGCATAGTGGAAGGGCCGTCGCGCGTCGCACCAGTACCACATGGCGGCGTTCCGCTCGTTCCGCGAGAAGTCGACGGCGACGGCGTACCAGTCGCGCGCGTCCGAGAAGGGCACGCCCTTCACGAGGTGTCCGAGGGTCAGCTCGGAGCCGCGGATCGCGAGCTGGATGCGGAAGGCGAGCGCGACCGCGAGCACCGCCGCCGCAATGATCGGAGGCGGCGCGCGCTCAATCGCCGCCGCCGCGCGCGCGGCCCGCCCTCCGTTGAGGAGGACCGCGGCGAGGAGGAGGAGGGCGAGGAGCGCGGGCCCGGGCAGCCAGTCGTAGGCGAGCGTGTAGGCGCGGCCGTTCGCGCGCGGGTCGGTCCCGTCGCTCGACGAGAACGTGACCCGCCTCGGGTCGTGGCGGAACCGTCCGTGGCCCTGTTCGCGGATGTCATCGATGTAGGCGTGGGACGACCCGAGCGGCCGCCCGTCCTCGCGGACCTCGAGCGTCGACTCCTCGCCGTTCCCATCGGGGGACGCGCTGACTCCGGGCGCCAGGAAGGCGAGCCCCGCCTCGGGGAGGACCTCGCCGGCCGTGAGCGCGTGCATCGCGGGGATCCGGAGCGTGCCCGTGCCGAGGAGCGCGACGCCCAGGAGGGCGAGGCCGGTCGCGTATCCGAGCGGCGCGCCGCGCCGTCCCCCGAACGCGACGGCAGCTCCGAGGAGGTCGTCCAGCCGCCCCGTCGGGTTGCCGCAGAGCATGCGCGCGAGGACGTCGAGTCCCGCCACGAAGGCGAGCACGAGCGCGACCCCGAAGACGCTCTCGTCGGCGCGCGCCCCGGGCCGCCAGTCGGCGCCGAGCATGATCGCGGCGGCGCCGGCGATGCCGAACGCCGCGGCGCGGCGGGCCGCGCTCGCCACCGTCCGCGACGCGCCGGGGCTCCACGCCTCCAGGGCGAGCGGTACCAGGAGCGCGAGCCCGGGGACCGCGCTCGCCCCGTTGACGACGGCCGCGACCGCGGCGCCGGCCAGCGCGACGAGGGCGACGCCGACCTCCTCGAGGAGCGTCGCCCGGGCCCCGGGGTCGAGGCTCTCGGGCGGCGTTATCGCGAAGGAGAGCGCCGCCGCCGCGAGCATGGCGTGCGACCAGAGACCTATCGGCCACACGATGAGCCCGGTGAAGGCGGCGAGCTCGAGCGAGAGCGTCCAGCGCGGCGCGGGGCGGGCGCGGCCCTGGAAGACGAGGAGGCGCCTGAAGGCGGGGCCCGCGAAGAGGGCGGCGAGGCCGAGGTAGACGAGCGTGAGGCCGCCCTGCCTCCGCTCGAGGACCGCGCCGAACGCGAGGAGGACGGCGAGGAGGACGCACTCGAGGAAGATCTCGCGGCGCATCATGTCGCGTCGCTTCGACGCGGACGGACGAGCGCCAGGAGGACGCTCGACGCCGCAACGACGCCGCCCGCGGCGAGGCACGCGTGCCGGACGGGGCCGTCGCCTCCGAGCCAGCGCGGCATGGGGCTCGAGAGGAGCGTCGTCCCGGCGAGCGCCGCGGCTCCTCCGAACCAGGCGGCCAGGTCGCAGGCCTCGCTGGACCACGTGCCGGGCGGGTTCGTTTTCGAGAGTGCCGGGGCGACGAGGACCGCGACGAGCAGGTCCGCGAGGAGCGCCAGGGCGAACCCCTCGCCGGTCGCGTCCGTCCCGAGAGCGCCGAAGACCCCCGGCGCCATGGCGAGACAGGCGAGCGCGAGGATGCCGGCGGGCGTCCGCGTCATGGGCGCGGCTCCGGGCGGGCCACCGCCCCGCGGGCTCCGAGTCGCTCGAGGACGCCCGCCACCGTCATGGCCAGGGCGACCCCGAGGAGCGGCATGGCGGGGAGCCGCGTCCGGCTCATGGCGCCGAGGACGAGCGCCGCGAGGACGATCGCGTAGGCCGCGGATGCGAGGACGAGAAGCGCCGTCCGGCGGCGCTCGCCGGTCACGACGAACGGGGCCAGGGCCGCGAGGATGCAGATGGACACGCGCGACGTGATCTTGAGGGAGTTCACCGCCTCGAGGATCGCGGGGGCGTCGGGCGACGGCGGGATCGCATCCCAGCCGAAGAACGCCACCTTGCGATCCTCGTTGTGGCGGTCGACGACGGACGCGAAAGAGTCGTTCGCGAGGAGCGTCGACACAGCGTAGGTGAGGGTGGTCTCGATGAACGCGCGCGGATGGCGACGCACCTGCTCGAAGTAGAACTGCTGCATGGCACGGTCGATCTGCGCGTCCGACCAGCCGAGCTCGCTCTCGAGGGCGAGCCATGGGCCCATCCACACCTCGTCGCGCTTGGACCACGCGATCCGCCGCGCGCGCTCCATGGGGTCGTCCGGCGCGGCGTCCGGGTCGGTGAGCGGCGGCATGTCCGTCATGATCCGGTAGACGAGCGCCTTCCCCGTCTGCCCGGTGAGGCGCGCGTCGCCGTGGAAGACGTAGTTGTGTCCCTTGAGGAGGACGATCGGCATCGCGGCGCCGAACACGAGGATGGCGGCGGCGCGCCATCGCGGCTTCATGGGCCGGACCGCGAGGAGCCAGAGGCCCCCGAGGACGAACCAGGCCTGGAAGACGGGCCGCGTCAGGGTGGCCGCCGCGGCGAGCGCCCCGGCGCTCAGGATCCAGCGCTCGGCGCGCTCCCTCCAGGTCGCCTCGACGAGGAGGGCGATCGCCCCCACGAAGAACGCCGTCCCGAGGACTTCGGTCGCGATGCGCTGAGCGTAGAACGCGAAGAACGCGTCGATCACGACCACGAGCCCGGCGAGGGTGCCGGCGAGCCGGCTCTCCATCTCGCGTCGGACGAGGCGCTCGAGCACGACCCCGATCGCGAGCACGGCGACGTGCTGGAGGACCGTGATGAGCGTGAGGCCCGCCACGAGGTGGGGCCCCTCGCCGAGAGCGCGGACGAGCTCGGCGTAGAGGGGGGTGTGGAGGTAGGGCCGGTTCGTCACTTGGAAGAGGCGCGGCTCCCAGAGGTTGACCCACGAGTCGCACCAGATGAGCGGCGGGAATGTGACGAGGATCACCCCGTGGAAGACGAGCCACGTCCCCGCAATCGCCGCGAGACCGGCGCGGTTGCCGGGGAGCGGCGCGATCGGGCGCGGGCGCGGGCTCGTGACCGGCTGCATGAGCCACGGGAGGGCGAACGGAAGCGCCATCCCAGTGCCCGCGAGCAGCGCGAGCACGACGGAGATCCGCCGGCAGAGGGGCTCGATGTCGGGCGCGATGCGCGCGCCGCGCCCCCCGGTCGCGACCGAGAGGGCGAGCGCGACGAAGACGAGGACCGCGAGCGCCGCCGCCGGGGCGGAGACGGGCGGGTCGCGCCGGACGCGGGCGCGGGCGATGAGCACGAGGCTCGCGAGGGCGACGACCCCGAGCGCCTCGACGAGCGCGGGGATGTGCCGGCCGAGCTCGGCCGCGAGAGCCAGGACGCAGAGCACCGCGGGCGAGAGCCTCGCCAGGACGATCGCGCGCGGCTCCGGTGACGAGACTTCCATCGAGGCGGCAACATTAGGACCTCTGTGGCTCGAGAAGACAAGTTGGACGAGGGTTCGGAGGCTGACCGCGATGGCGCCCGCCGCGACGAGGCCGCCCCTGCGCGTGCGGCTTCTCCAGGTCCGTCCGCTGAGGGCTCTCCTCCGCGGGCTCGGCGCTCCTCGACGGCACGGCGCGCCACTGGGTCTTCACGAGGCGCGCCATCCTCCCCGAGCTCCCCGCACCCGGCGGCGGGGCGCTCGCGCCGCTCGTCCGCGACGAGGTCGAGAAGGGCACGCCCCCGGCGCGCGCCGAGCTCTCCTCCGTGCTCGAGGAGTGGTTCGCCGCGAGGCCCGAGGAGCTTGTGCCCTTCCTGGCCCGGGTCCTCGCGCGCGACGGCTCGGGGCGCCGCCACGAGCGCGTCCTGGCCGAGACGCTCGGCGCGGCGACGCGCGAGACGAAGCAGCGCTTCTTCGACTGGGTCGAGGACCGGACGGCCACGGACGACCAGGCCCTCCTTTACGCGGAGGTGACCTTCGCCTGGATGCGGCGCGAGATCGAGGCGCACCGCGGCCCGCTCGCGGGGCTCCGGATCCTCGAGCTCGGCCCCGTTACACGCTCGCGATGGGCCTCCTCTTCCACGCCCACGGCGCGGCGAGCTACACGGGGGCCGACTACCACTCGATTGCGGGCAAGGCCTCGTCGATCTACCGGCGCCTGCGCGCGCACCTCGAGCGACCCGTGATCCTCCCGCTCACCAACGGTCCGTCGCGGCCGCGCGCGCCGAGGCGCTCCGCCGCTTCGACGAGGCCGTCCGCCTCGACGGCCCGGAGGCACGTTCGACGAGAGCAAGGTCTCGTGCCGCTGCCCCGTCGATGCGGCCGCTCTCTCCTTCCCCGACGGGAGCTTCGACGTCGTCATCTCCATGGCGTCCTTCGAGCACTTCAAGGCCCCGCTCGCCGCCGTGCGCGAGTGCGCGCGCGTCACGGCGCCCGGCGGTCTCGGGCTCCACCGGATCGACTTTCGCGATCACCGGGACTTCTCGAAGCCGCTCCTCCGCTACGAGGGCGAGGCGTGGGAGCGGCTCCACGCGGGCACGTTCTGGTACACGAACCGCCTGCGGAAGGGCGACTTCGAGAGTGCCTTCGCGACATCGGATCTGGCGGTCCGTAGCGTGAAACCGAGCGTCAAGGCGCCCTGCGACGCCACCGCGCGGGCCGCGCTCGCGCCTCGCTTCCGCGAGCGGTCGGCCGACGACCTCGAGGTCCTCTCGGCGCTCTTCGCGGTCGAGAAGGCCTGAGCTTCAGGTGTGCTCCACGACGGCCGGAAGGAGGCGCCGGAAGAGGAGCTTCCCGGCGAGGAGCACGGACAAGGACCAGGCCGCGGCGAGCCCGAGATCGAGCCAGTGCCACGGATAACTCGGGATCAGCCCGGCGCGGAAGAGGTTCAGGAGCGGCGTGAGCGGGTTGGCCTGCATCATGATGGCGTAGAGCCCCTGGATCTTCCCCGGCAAGTAGACGAGCGGGACGGCGAAGAACTCGACGAGGAGGAGAGCCGAGAGGATGGGGAGCACGTCCCTAAAGATCCCCGCGAGGGCAGAGAGAAGGAGCGCGAACCCGAGCGTGACGAGGAAGAGGGCGAGCATGGCCGGGACGAGCAAGAGGAGGCGCGCCCCCGGCCAACCGCTCGTCGCGACGATGAGCACGCCGATGATGGTGAGCGAGAAGACGAGCCCGACCAGGGCTTGCGCGACCTTGACCAGGGGCAAGATCGAGAGCGGGATCGGCGAGTGGTGGACGACGTCCGGGTTCTGGACGAGGCTCGCCGCGCCGTTCTGCAGGGCCTGGCAGAAGGCACCGTAGACGAGGAAGCCTATGACCACGTAGATCGGGAACGCGAGGCGCCCTCCCCCGAGGAGCGCCTCCCAGGCGGGGTCGGTGCCGTTCGCGGTCAGGATGGGGAGGTAGACGGCAATGAGGAGGGCCGGGGCTATGAGCGTCCACAGCACTCCGAAGATCGCCCTCGCGTACTGGGTCTGGATCGAATAGGCGATGAGCGTGAGGACGGCGTAGGTCCATCCTACGGTCTCCCGGGCGCGAGCACGGCCGAGGATCGGGGCGAGGAGACTCGCCACCAGGCCCGCGAACCGGACGGCGCGTGGCTGATGCGACGGCGGGGGAACGTGCCCCTGGAGCGGCGAGGGGGCCTCGGCCGAGAGGGTCACTTCCGGGCCTCGACGGGTGCCGTGGCGTTCGCCCCCCGAGCGAGCCCGATCGGGAAGGCTTCGGACGCCCATTCGTGTCCGCCGGGGTTACCGGGGGGGGTCGCCGCGCCGAACGTGCCCAGGCGCTCGAAGCGCCCGTCGACGAGGGCCGAGAGGGTCAGCTCGTGCCTCGGATCGACGACGCACCACATCCTCACGGCGCTCGGGAGGAGCCGCGGCGCCTCGGGGACCGGGACCGGGAAGAACCCCACGCCGCCCGGGGCCGAGCGGACCTTGAGCGGCCGGACCCAGACCGTCGTCCCCGCCGCGATGGACGCTTCGCCCCAGACGGCTCGGACCGCATCGGGCTGGAAGCCGAGGTCGGCCCCGGCTTCGAGCATGGTCGCGAACCCCGAGCTCGTGCCGGGGAAGGTCTGCTCTATCAGGTCCCCCGACGGGCCGAGCCACTGCATGCAGTGGATGAGAGGCTCGGGCCCCTCGCCGGGGGAGACCGGTTCCACCCGGAACAGCATGTTCCTGGGCCGGTGCCGGAGGTCGCTCTCCACGTTCATCGACGCGAGATAGTCCGCGCCGACGACCGCCGGATCGCCCTGGGCGCGGATGACCCCCTTCTCGAGCCACACGAGGTGCTCGCAGGTCGTCGTCAGGAAGCCCATGTCGTGGCTGACGACCAGCGTCGAGCACCCCGAGCGGCACAGGGTCCGGATGAACCGCGTGCACTTCCTGGCGAAGCCCGCATCGCCCGTGGCGAGCGCCTCGTCGAGGATCATGATGTCGGGGTCGAGCGCCGTGAGGACGGAGAAGGCGAGGCGCGCGCGCATGCCCGACGAGTACGTGTCGAGAGCCTGGTCGGCGTAGCTCCCGAGTTCGGAGAACTCGATGATCCGTTCGAGGCGGTCCTCGAGGGTCCAGGGGTCCAGGCCCATGAAGAGCCCGTTCACGCGGGCGTTCTGACGCCCCGTGAGGTGAGGGTGGAGGCCGGTGCCGAGCTCGAGGATCGCGGAGATCCGGCCGGCCGCGCGCACGACGCCCTCCGTCGGCCGGAGACGGCCGGCGATCATCTTCAAGGCCGTGCTCTTCCCGGAGCCGTTGCGCCCTATGATCCCCCACGTGGCTCCGCGAGGCATCTCGAGATCGAAGCCGCGGAGGGCCCAGACTTCGCGACCACGGTGCCGTGTGCGAGAGAAGGCGTCGGTCACACGGTCGAGCGTTCGATCATAGAGGCGATAACATTTACCGAGGCCGCGGACCGAGATGGCGCTCTCCATCACGCGTGTGTCCCCATAGAGACGTGTAGTGTAGCATTGGCCACCGTATGCCCCTTGGTCCGATCGAGCTCGGCGGCCGGCGGGCGTTCGTCCTCGGGTTCGACCCCGAAGCTGCGGGCCTCCCTTCGCTCGTGTCGGGGTCCGTCGTCATCGTGACCCCCGACGGTACCGTATCGCGCGACCTGCGCGACCGCCTCGAGCAGCAGGCCCCGGGCGTCACCTTCTCCGAGGCGCGCCTCGGGCCGGATGGGGTCGCGGTCGTCCACACGCTCTGGACCGCCCGCGTCCTCCCTCTGCTCGCGGCCATCCGCGCCGGGGTGCGGACCTTTCATCTCGTCGACGCCCCGGGATCTTCCTTCCGCTCGAACGCGCGCGGTACTCTCGCCTGGGCGCTCAAGCGTGCGTTCGCCCGCCTACTCCAGGGCCTCCCTCTGATCGGTCGATGGGTCGAGTGCCTCGTCGGGCACCGGCTCGACGTTCCTTGGCCATCGGCCACGGCCACGCTGCGCACGCTGGACTCGAGCCCGCGCGGTGCCTCGACGCCCGCGCTCGCCGCGGCGACTCCTTCGCGTGCGGTCCACTGGCTCCCCGAGCTGGGTCCTCGAGCCGACGAGGCGGTCGCACTCCTGGAGCACCTCGTGCCCCGAACGCGTGCTCTCGGGGTCGCGGTCGAGATCCTCATCCCGGGCTCACGGGATGCGTACGACGTTCGCGCCCGTCGCCTCGAGCGGCTCGGCGCAACGTGCCGCTTCCTCCCCCGGCGGCCGTGGCGTCTCTGGGCCGACCGGCCGCGGCTCCCGGGGTTCGCTCCTGGCCTCGTCCACGACCTCGAGCGCCACGTGCACGCGGACGTCCTCCTGCCTCTCCTCGAGGATCTCCTCGAGCGGACACCCCGCGCCCGGGTCGTCCATGGCTGGCTCGAGCCGACCCTGTCCTCGGCTTCGGTCGTGGGCCTCGCCGGAGCGCTCGCCGGAGCGCGCGTGATCCTCCACATCGCGGGCGCCCTCCCGGCGAGGGGGCCCGAGGAGTTGACCGCACTCTGCCTCCGGCGCCTCGCCGAGAGCGACCCCGACGTGGCGATCCTGACCACCGACCCCAGGGTCGCGAGAGACCTCGTCGCCTGGGCCGGGCTCCCGCCCGGGCGAATCTCCGAGACCCCACACGTCGTCGTCCCCGAGGTCCCCCTCCCGGAGACCGAGCGCGGTGCGCAGAGGCGACTCCTCGGCGTCGCCGAGGGCACGTTCCTCCTCGTGGCGCTGGGCAACCTCGGGGGCGAGGCGGCCTCGCTCTTGCTCGGAGTGGTTCGCCGTCTCCTCGACGAGGGGGTGGACGTCCGGGTCTTCCACGCGGGCCCATCGGGGACCGAGGCGCGCCTGCGCGTCCGCGACGCGGGCTTCGGACCGCGACTTCGCCTGCTTGGCTGTGCGCCGGACGAGCACGAGTACGTCCGCCTCGCCGATGCCGTCCTCGGCGTCGGTGACCCTTTCGCGCGCTCCCGGGCATGCGGAACCCCGGTCGTCGTGCCCGCGGGCGACGAGGGCTTCCAGAGCTTCCAGGGCTTCTCGTATCCGCGCGGCGACACGGCGGCCGCCGCCGATCATCTCCTCCGCCTCGCACGCGAGCCGGACCTCCGGCGGTCGCTTCTGGAGCGTTCTCGGGCGCTCGCGAGCGATGGTCGTGCCCCCGAGCGGTTCGTCGAGGCGGTCCTCGAGCGCTACTCCACTCGCTGAGCTCGGAGCCGCTCCTCGAGGCGTGCGACGACACGAGTGTTGAGCTTGCCGAGGAGGGGCTCGAGGAGGCTCAGCGCCATGGCTCGGCCTCGACCGCCGCCGAGGAGCGCACGGCTCGAGACGATCTGCTCGACCGCCGCCTCCACGGCGGCGAGGCTGGCCGCGACGATCTCCTCGCGGTACTCGCGCTCCCAGCGGTCCGTGTGTTCCTTCGGGAAGACGCGGCTGAAGGGCGGAGCGCGCATGAGCGTGGCCACCCGGGCGACGGTCTCGAGGTATCGCCGGGGGTCGCGGGCCGTCGTCTGGGAGAAGCTCTCGGGGAGGACGTTCCAGACCATGAGCGGCTCGGCGACGTAACCGGCTCCGTAGGTCGCGCCGAGCGCTCGGAAGGCGAACGTGTCGCAGTAGGAGCCGAGCTCTTGGCGGAGGCCCCCGATCTCGAGGAAGGGCTCGCGCCTGAAGTAGGTCGATCCGCCGAGGGCGAAGCCCGGCCCCTCGACCTCGAGGTACTCGCGGACGAAGACATCGGGCGGCGCGAACAAGGGCCGCGTCCAGGACCGCACGGCGAGCAGGAGCGGTGGTCGGCCGAGCATGAACATGGGCCCGCACACCGCCCCGGCTCGGGGGTACTCCTCTGCCAGAGCCATGGCCTTCTCGAAGGCGCCCGGGAGGATCCAGTCGTCCGAGGAGGCCCCGTAGACGAAGTCGCCCGTCGCGAGCTGGAGCGCCGCGTTGACGGCGCCAGCGACGCCGAGGTTCCGCTCGTTCCGCACGACCCGCATGAAAGGGTACTTCTTCGCGAGGGCGGCGAGGACCGCGGGCGTGTCGTCGGTCGACGCGTCGTCCACGACCACGAGCTCGAGGGGCGGCCGCGACTGCGTGCCGATCGCGTCGATGGCGCGGCCGACGAGGTGCGCGTGGTTCCGGGTGGGCAAGACGACGGAGAGAGTCGGCCGGCTCATCCCCGCGGCACGCAACCCTGGGGGTCGGAGAGGAAGGCGTAGGGGAGGTCGCAACGGCCGAGCTTCATGCTCTTCATGTTGTGGTGCTCGGGGGCCTCGGGGTCGGGCAGCTCGCCGCGCTCGAGGAGGTGCTCGCGGAGCTCGGCGACCGCCTGCGCGATCGACCCCTTCGGCCGGTAACCGAGCGTCTCCGAGAGGGACGTCGAGGCGATGTGGTAGTCGCGCTTGTCGACCACGTCCTGGACCTCGAGGCGGACGTCGAGGTCCTTGAGCTGCTCCTGGATCAGGCGCGCGATCTCGATCACCTTGTGGTTCTCGAAGCCGAAGTTGAAGGTCCGCCCGTTGATCCGCGAGGCGTCCATGTCGACGAGGAGCCCGTAGAGGTTCACGGCGTCGAGCATGGAGACGTTCGGCCGGCGTTGCTCGCCGCCGTGGACCGTGATCACCCGCTTGCGGATGGCGTCGGCGGTGAGCTTGTTGACCGTGAGGTCGAAGCGCTGGCGCGGGGACCAGCCGCAGATCGTGGCCGGGCGGACGTTCACGGTGCAGAAGTCGCGCGAGCTCGCGGCGATCACGAGCCACTCGGAGAGCATCTTCATGCGCGAGTACGCGGTGAGCGGCTCGGGCTCGAGCCGCTCGACGACGTTCGACTCGTGCTTGATCCCGAAGACGCTGCTCGACGACCCGTTCACGAAGCGCCGCACTCCGCCCTTGCGAGCGAGGGCGAGGAGCAGGCCCACGGCGTCGAAGTTGACCTGGCGCGTGAGGACCTCGTCGATGTTCCCGGTCGGGTCGTTACTGATCGCGGCGAGGTGGATCACGACGCCCACGCCGCGCATGGCCGCCGTCACGGCGGCGGGGTCGCGGATGTCTCCGCGGACGAGCTCGAAGCGCTTCTTCCAGTCGGACCAGGCGGGGTCGCGCTCGAGGGCGCGGAGGCCGTGGTCGCCGTAGAGTACGAGGTCGAGCACGCGGACGCGGTGGCCAAGGCCTAGGAGGTGCGGGACGAGGCGGCTCCCCACGTACCCGAGGCCACCGGTGACCAGGATCGAGGTCGTCATGGGCACGAGTAGAGCACGCAGGAGAGGAGGGTCAAGAGTTCGCCTCGCCCTGCCCCGCCCCGCGGACGAGGCCTCGCTCGAGCTCGACCGTGAGCTCGATGACACGCGCGAGCGCCCGGTCGGACAGGGGCGCGGCGTCGCCTCCGGCGCCGAGGATCCGGGCGGCGCCTCCCAAGGTGTCGCAGGCTCGGGCGAGCGTCGCGCGCGCTCTCGCGAAGATCCGCCGGCGGACGCCTTCCTGGAACCGGCGAGCGTCTTCGCGGGGGACGAGTCGATCCAGGTCGCTCAGGTGCCGCAGGGGCTCGAGGAGCGCGCCCGGATCTTCCGCGAGAGCTCGTTCGAGCTCGCGCGGAGGGCCCTGCTCGTCCACGAGCGGCTCGGGCAGACACGCCGCCCCGTGGACGGCGGCCAGCGTCCACGCTGCGACGGGTGAGGCCAGCGGGCCCAGGGCCTCGCGCATGCCGCCGAGCGCGACGAGGGCGTCACGCCTGAGGAGCGCGGCGCCGGGGACGACGTGGTCCAGGGGGTCGCCGTCCGCTCCGAGCGAGAGCTCCCGGAAGCGCGCCGGGCTCTCGAAGCCGGGGCTCGCTCGACCCGGGATCCCTCGACAGGTGGACGCGAGGGCTCCCGACGGATCGAAGGTCGCCGCGCGGGCGAGGACGGCTCCGGCCGAGGGGTGCTCGCTCGCGAGCGCGAGCGCCCGCCGGAGAGCGTCGGGCAGGGCCACGTCCCCCGCCGCGAGGACGAGGAGCCAGTCCGCACGAGTCGCCTCGAGGGCGAGCGGCACCGCCGTGTCGAACGCTTCGAGGCTCCGGCTCCCCTCGTCTCTCCGCGGCGAGCGGAGACCCGGGTGCCGACGCGCGAACGCGCCGACGAGCTCGGTGGTCTCGTCCGTCAACGCCGCGGCGACGACGTGGATCTCATCGGGCCGGAAGGACCCGAACACGAGAGGCTCGAGCGTCCGTTCGAGCGCGAGCGCGCTCTCCGGCGTCCAGACGATCGCGGCGAGCGTCACTTCTTGACGGCGCACACGGCGAGGAGATAGTGCGCCATCTTGAAGAAGCCCGTGTGCACGACCTCGTCGTTCATGGAGAACATGAAGGCGACGTGGAAGTGCTTCTGCATGAGCGCGCGGAGGCCCTCGCCGGTCTTGCAGTTCACGTGTCCGGCGCGGCTCGGGGCCGAGGCGAAGGCTTGCGACTCGAGGGACGGCATGCCGATTATGAGGGCGCCGTGCGGCGTGAGCGAACGCTTCACGTTGTCGAGGAAGCGTTCCTCGTCCGCCTGGGGGATGTGCTCGAGCACGTCGAGCGAGTACGCCGCGTCGAACTCGCCTGCCATCGGGCTTTTCAGGATGTCGTGCACGAGGGCGCGCATGGGCCAGCGCGCGTCCTGGCGCGACTCGATGTCGCGGATGAAGACCGGATCGAAGTCGGTGACCGTGAGGGCGGCGACCTCCTGCCGCACGACCCGGCTGCAGAACGCGTCACCGCAGCCGACCTCGAGCACCGACGCGCGCCCGCTCAGCATCTTGGCGACGAACTTGTAGCGCGCGAGCGTGAAGACGAGCCGCTTCGGGTCGTCGCGCCAGACCTGGTTGTTCATGAGACCGAGCCGGGCGATGCCCGCGGTGTCGCGGACGTCGAGGACGACCTGGTTCACGGGGTCAAGCGTTCGCTCCGGCGCGTCCACAAGGGAGTAGTATCGGGAGCGTGTCAGCGAAGCGCAACCCCGCCGTCCTCGTCGTGGGAGCGGATGGGGCCATCGGCAAGGCCCTGTCGAGCTCCTGGCGCGCCACCGGAGCGCCGGTGATCGAGGCGACCCGCCGACCTCCCTTCTCGGCGTGCCGGATCGAGCTCGACCTCTCGCGGCCCTCGGCGGATCCCCTCCCTCCAGCCGACGTGGCCTATCTCCTGGCCGCCGTGACGGACCTCGCGGCCTGCGAGCGCGACCCCGCGGGGACCGCTCGCGTGAACGAGCACTGCACGATCGAGCTCGCACGCCGGCTCGCGGAGCGGGGGACGCACGTCGTCTTCCCCTCGACGAACCTCGTCTTCGACGGCGCGCGACCCGTTCGCCGCGCGGACGACCCCGTCTCGCCGCCCTCGGAGTACGGGCGACAGAAGGCGCGCGTCGAGGCGGCCCTCGCCCCGCTGGGCGCGTCCGCGGCGGTACTTCGGCTGACCAAGGTCGTGGGGCCCTCGACCGGGCCTTTCGCGTCGTGGGTCCAGAAGCTGCGCGGTGGCGAGACCATCGAGGCCTTCGCGGACAAGGTCTTCGCGCCGGTCACGCTCGGGGAGACCGTCGCGCTCCTCGTGGTGATCGCCCGCGACCGCCTCGGAGGCCTGTTCCAGGCGTCGGCCACGCGCGACATGAGCTACGCGGAGGCCGCGACGGTCCTGGCGCGAAGGGTCGGCGCCGACGCCCGGCAGGTGACGGTCGTCCAGGGCCGGGATCGCGGCCTCTCCGAGATCTTCTTGCCGCGGCACACTTCGCTCGACACGAGTCGACTGAGGGAGGTCCTGGGCTTTCGAGCACCCGAGCCCGAGGCCGCCTTGTGCGGAGGACTCGGGCTATGAACCCGGAGACGGCCTGCCGCGTCTGTCGGGTCGCCGCCCTCGAGGAACTCCCGGAGCTCGCCCCTCTCGGGCGCGTGACCTCGGACTGTCGACCGTGGCCCCCGGGCGGCCGCCTCGCCCTGTGCACCGCCTGCGGCGTGCTTCAGAAGCCCCACGAGCCCGACTGGGAGGAGGGCTGCCGCGCGATCTACTCCCGCTACGAGCTCTACACGCAGTCCGTGGGGGGCGCCGAGGCGGCCGTCTACGAGCCGGGCTCGGGTATGCCCGCGACGCGATCCGCGCGGCTGCTGGACCGGATCGGCGCATTCGCCGCCCTCCCGGCCACCGGACGGCTGCTCGACGTGGGGTGTGGGAACGGCGCCTTCCTGCGTGCGTTCCACGCGCGCGCTCCGGGCTGGCGCTTGAACGGGACGGACGTCCACGGGCGGTACCGGAGGGACGTGGAGGCGATCGGAGGGGTTGAGGGGTTTCACGAGATGGCCCCCGAGGCGGTGCCGGGCGAGTTCGACTGGATCGTCATGCTCCATGTCCTCGAGCACGTCCCCCGACCCGTCGAGTTCCTCGACCGGCTGCGCTCCAAGCTGCGTCCCGGCGGGCGGCTCGTGATCGAGGTCCCCGACCACCGGAGCTGGCCCTTCGACCTCGCGATCGCGGACCACGCCTCTCACTTCTCGCTCGAAACCCTCGGGGCCCTGCTCGAGCGCGCAGGGTACTCCTCGGAGGCGCTCGTCGACGATTGGATCCCGCGCGAGCTCACCGCCCTCGCCAGGAGCGCCACGACGCCGACCGCGCGCCCCACCGGCTCGAGCGTCACCGCGACGCGGCGTGGCGCGCTCTCCTCGGTCCGGTGGTTGGCGGCGGTCGCGGAGCAGGCCCGAGCGCTCGCCTCGGAGCCCGCGTCGCTGGCGATCTTCGGCTCCTCGATCGCCGCAACCTGGCTCGCTGCACAGCTCGAGGGGCGCGTCGCCTGCCTCGTCGACGAGGACCCGAGCCGCGACGGCATGAGCCACATGGGGATCTCGATCCTCGCGCCGGAGCGTGCCCCGACAGATGTCCCGCTCTACCTGGCGTTGCCGCCGTTCCAGGCCGATGGCGTGTACCATCGACTCTCGGGGCGTCGCGGCGAGCTACGACTCGTCCGTCCGCCCGCCCTCGTATAGTTTGATGCTCGCACGGAGCCTGTAGGGAGCATGGGATTCGATCGGCGACGTCTTCTCTTCCGGGGGGTCCTGATCCTCGGGTGGATCGCCGTCACGATCGGTCTCGTTCGATACCTATTCCCGAGCAACGCGTGGTTCAGGAGCAACCGGATCCTCGTCACCATGTCGCAGCATGCGCAGACTCCCCTTCGCCTCTTGAACCTCCAGATCATGCCCTACACCGGATACCACCACCCGTCCAACGTGACCGAGGAGGGGGTCTTCCAGGGGCAGCCCTTCAAATTCACGACCAACAACTACGGGTTCCTGTCCCGGTACGACCTTCACCCGTTCGACCCGCCGCCGGTGTCCGGTCCGCGCAAGCGCGTCGTGCTGGTGACCGGCGGGAGCGCGGCGTGGGGGTGGGGAGCGTCGAGCAACGAGACGACGTTCGCGTCGGTGCTGGAGCGGCTGCTGAACGAAGCCGGCCCGGAATCCAACTGGATGGTCGTCAACCTGGCCATGGGATCCTGGATTGCCTATCAGGAATACATCGCGCTCGACCTCTACGGCTCTCACCTCGCTCCCGAATGGGTCGTCACCTTCGACGGGCGCAACGACATCCTCGTGCCCACCACCCACGGCGAGCTGGTTCCAAACTACTACATGTTCGGCGGGCAGAGACACCTGAACGAGGTGTTCGGCGACGCGGGCGACGGAGCCTCTCTCCCTTCGTTCCTGCGGTACCGCGAGCTCGCGCGCCGCATCGATCGCGTCGCCTCGGTTCCCGAGGAGGTCACGACCACCGAGGAGGTCGATCGCGCGGTGCGCTTCTACATCCATTCGCTCGAGGCCATCTCACGGCGCTTCGCCGACTCCCACGTCCTCCTCGTAACGCAACCGACGCGGCTCCTCAAGGGTTCGTACTCACCCAACGTCTACAAGATGGGATACGAGAAGTTCCGTCCGCTGGTCGCTGCTCTTCCGGGGCGGTACTCGAACACGATGACGTACGACGCCTCGGACGCGCTCCCGGAGCCGGAGGAGAGTTGCTTCGTGGTCGACGACTGTCACCTGAGCGACAAGGGCCACGAGGTCATCGCCCGGGGGATCGCGGCGATCATCATCAAGAACTCGAAGTAGCTTCGCGACTACTGCCAGCCCCTGATCGCCGGAAGACCCGGCTCTCGTCTCAGAGGATAGGGCCTGCCCCGGTTGGCCCGGTAGATCGAGCCGATACGCTCGTAGAGCGCCTTCCAGTCGGCCACCTGCTGAGATTCCTCGATCTGCGCGCGGTAGTCGCGCAGGAGCTCCTCCGGGAGAGGGGGCGCCGGGCGATCTCGCCACGTGAGGACGTACTGGCCATCCTCGTGCCAGACGACTCTCATCCACCGCTCGATCTCGCCCGGACGGAAGAGCGGCGAGTGGGGCAGGAGGTCGAAGAACCGGTCGCGCGTGTCGATCAGGAAGTAGTCGAGGCCCTCCTCGCGCAGGACTGCCCGGGCATGCTCCGCCGGCTCGAAGAGGACCTCGTGCCAGCGCGGCCCCATCGAGAAGGAGACCATGGTCTCGAACCGTGGGGCCGGCGCCATGCTGGCGATCACGTTGAATGACCAGATCCGAGATCCGGCGGGGAGGGTGCGAGCGAGGGATCGTGACGCGCTCCAGGACCTCCCCTGCCTCTCGTAGACCTGGGAATAGGACAGCCCCCCGAGCGCGAACCTGAAGCGCGTCGCCCCCTCCTCGGCGGGGAAGCGACCGAAAGTCCAGACAACGCTCAGGAGCGCGAGGATCGCCGTCGCGCATTCGATCGTGCGCGCCCGGGGCCACGTGAGTCGCCGCGCCAAGAAGGACCAGGCGAGCGTCGGCATCGAGACGGCGAGGATGAGGAGGAAGATCGAGAAGCGCAGGAGCGAGACCGGCTGGTTCACCGCTCCGCAGCCGAGCGTGGCGACGCCAAGCGCCACGAGCGGCCAGGTCGCGGCGCGCCGCCGGATGTCGATCCTCGCGGCCGCCATGGCCAGGGCCGAGAGAGGCAGGAAGAGGAGGGCGTGGGGGCAGAGGACCGGGACGCGCTCGAGCCGGAAAGCCTCGCTCCAGTAGCCCCAGGAGATCCGGTGCAGCCCGAGCGGCTGGACCGCGCCGAGTTCGGGACGCGAGCCCTCCTCGAGCAGCACCATGAGGTAAGGGCTGATCCATCGGCTGAGGGTCGGCTGATCCGCGAAGCGCCAGAAGAGCCGAAAGGGCACGATGTCGAGCATCCCCGTCTGGACGTAGCTTACGCCGGCCATGACCGCCCACGAGAGCGAGGCCGAGATCACCGCGACTGCGTAAGACCGGACCAGGCTCCAGTCCCTTCGCGCGGCCGCCGGGACCGAAAGGAGGAAGAAGACGGCGGTGATGAGCGGGGCGGCCGTAGGGACGTGGAGAACCCACGCGGCGGCGAGGGCTCCGGTCAGGGGGGTGACGGCGGTCCGCCGCTCGGGGCGCGCGTCGAGAAGGTTCGCCAGGAAGACGAGCCCGCTCGCGAAGCCCATGGTCACGACGTGCTGCATCTCGAACTCGCCCGCTCCGAGCGCCATGGCGGCCACGTAAGTCGTCGCCGCGAGGAGCGCCCACCCACGCTGGCGAGTGGCGCCGCGGATGAGAGCGAAGATCACGAGCGCCGAGACAGCGAAGTAGACGCACGAGGCGACCGACGCGCCCTGCATGTCGGTCAGGAGGATGGCGAGGAAGATCTCGCCGGCCCCCTTGGTGTGATAGTAGTGGTACCAGACCTCGTTCGGGCCGACTCCATGGCTCGCGACCACCGCTTCGTAGTACGGGAAGTAATGCGTCGCGAGATCCCCTCCCTCGCAATGGGGGAAGAGGCCCTTGTAGACGAGGAGGAGCGTCGCCGCGGCCGTACCGGCGAGGAAGCTGGCGGATCGCGCCCAATCCCGACGGCGCGGGACCATTGTCGCGAGGAGGACTCGAACGGCCCCGAGCGGCTCGGTGGGTGCGAGCGCGAGCGCGAGGGCGCCTCCGCCCCAGACGAGCCCGCGATGGAAGAGGCCGGAGAGCCCGAGCGTCAGCATCGCCGCCTGGACCACGGCGGCTCCGGCGAAGAACGCGACGATGAAGCGCTCCGGCGAACGGGGGCGCATGCCGGCCCCGAGGACGGAGAGGACGAGGAAGCCGAGGGCGCAGTGCAGCCAGAAGAAGTAAGCGGAGGCCGCGAGCCGGAAGGCGTTGTTCGCGAGATAGAGCCAGCCCCCACCCGGATCGAAGTAGTGCTCTCGCCACGCCTCCGCCCACCGGAACCAGCCGCAAACGAGCAGGAACCCTCCGACCAGGCAGAGGCGGACGGACACGTCCGACGCTCTCTTCCGGGCGAGGAAGGCCCGGCAGGGAGCGGAGAGGGCGAGGAGGAAGAGGCCGGGCGAGAAGAGGGCGAGGTAGAGCGCGACGTTCCGGATGACGAGACCCTGCGTCTCCGGCGGGGAGCGCGACCAGATGAAGGCTCCGGGGAGGAAGAGGAGCGCGACCAGGAGCCGCCACTTGCTTCGCGGGAGCGCCGTCCAGGCGGCGACGCACAGGACGGCCTGGAAGAAGATGGCGTGCGCCAGGAGATCGGGCGTGACGAAGAAGAAATAGCCCCGCGGGGCGAATCGCGACCGGGTGAAGCCGACGACCGCCCAGAGGAGGACGGAGAGGAAGATCCAGAGCACCCTTCCGAGCGGCGGGGCGCTCACGCGCTCGGACGGTCCCCGAGGGCCTTGCCCGGCTTCGACAACCGGCGGCGGTAGACGAGCCTCCCGACCCGGCGGATGAAGAGGTCGAGGAGCATGTGAGCGACGGAGAAGACGTTGTGGAGGGTCAGCGCCTTGGACTGCCCCGTCAGCCGCTCGCGCGCCGTGACGGGGATCTCGACGTAGCTCGCTCCCCGCTCGAGGAGGCGCGTCACGAGGTCGGCCTGGAAGCCGAACCCCCTGTAGTCGGTGTGCCACCGCATGACGTTGTACCGCTTGTGGAGCGCGAGGCCGTTGTAGTAGCGGATCTTGTTTCCGGTGAGCGTGTTCACGAGGAAGGTGAACGTCTTCGAGAGGAGCCGGCGGAACCGCGTCCGGCCCGGGCACGCGACCTGATACGGGATCACCATGTCCGCCCGGCCCAGGTTCTCGAGGACGGCGACGAAGGTCTCCTTGGGCTCGACATCGTCGCCGCAGATCAGGCGGTAGTACTCGCCGCGGCCGAGGAAGGCTCCCTCGATGTAGTTCTGGGCGAGGCCGAGGTTGACCTCGTTCACGATCAGCCTGACGGGGCGGTCCGGGTGTCGCGCCTGGTACTCGCGCACCCGGGCGACCGAGTCGTCCTGAGAGGCGTCGTCGATGACGAGGACCTCGGCCCGGCAAGTCACCTCGGCGAGCGCGGCGAACACGGTGTCGAGAGTGCGGACGATGTTCTCTTCCTCGTTGTAGCAGGCGACGAAGAGGGTCACGTCGACCGCGCCGGTCGCGACCGGCGGAGGGGCGCTCGGAGTGGGCGCGACGCTCGGGGCGACCGCGGCTCGTCTCGAACTCCAGACGCGACGCGGCTCGCGCGTCGGAGGGCGCGTCCCTCGGAGCGCCGGCGACGTCGCGCCCCGACCGCCGTTTCCGTTCGACGGCTCGCGCGCGTCCGAGATGACGAGGTCCTCTCCTTCGAGGCGGACCGACAGACCGAGGAAGGTCCACGTCGATTCGCCCTGACCATCGGCCGCCAACGTCGCGGCCTTGAAACGCCGACCGTGCCAGGGGCAGTGGAGCACGTTGTCGCGACGGTGGCAGCCCTCAAGCGTCGCACCCTCGTGCGGGCAGACCCCCGGCCAGACCTTGACACCGCCAGGGGCCTTCTCGACGAGGAGCTCGACGGGACCGGCGGCGATGCGCTCGACGCGTCCCGCGGGGATCTCCGAGAGGCGCTTGCGCACCGGATCCGCGAGAGAGGGAAGCACGACGTTGTCGGTCAGGGTGTTCGAATTGATGAAGTCCGGGTCGTCGGTCGTGAATCGGTATCCCCGGCGCCTCAGCTCCCAGCGTCGCGCGCGGATCTGGAGGTCCTCGGCGTCCTGCTGCCGCTGGAGCTTGAGGAGGCGTCTGTTGAAGAAGCCGTGGGCGAACCGGAAGAACCCGTGCGAGGCCGTGAACCAGTCGATCACGATCCGTACCCGGGCTTCCTCCTGTTCGAGGCGCACGATCTGGTGGACGTAGAGGACCCCGAGGACTTCCATGCACTGGTAGATGAGCCCCGGCGCGATCTTCGCGTTCGCGACCATCGTGTAGATCGGCAGGCGGCCGAGCCGGGTGAGCTGCACGGCGAAATGCTTGCCGCGCATGACGTTCATGCTCTCGAGGTAGGTGTTGTGCACGAACACCCGGTGCCAGAGGTCGAACGCGTTCCACTCGATGTCGTTCACCTGGCCGGGCACGACGCTCTCGTGGTGACCGCGCGTGACGGCCATCCCGTCGGTCAGGCGGAGGATCTCGTGCTCGATCGACTCGGGGGATGTGCACTGCTCGATCTGGGAGACGAAGGCGTCGGACGTGAGCTCAGCGGTGTGCATCGGATCGCACGAGGCCCACGACGTTCGCCGTGCACAGGGCGTTCAGCACGCGGCTCTTCTCGATGCGCGACTCGACCCCCCGGAGCAGCCTGAAGGCGAAACGCGGCGTGAAGTTCGGGAAGAGGTTCATGCGGCGCCGGGTGCGCACCTCGTAGCCCGTCCGAACGAACAGCGCGTTCAGCTCGCGCTCGGTGAAGCTGTCCTCGCCCGCGCGCCGGTAGCTCGGCGTTAGCTCGAGGAGCTTCCTCAGAAGGTGGTCTCCGTTCGGCTCGAGCACAACGACGCGGGGCGCGATACGCGCGAGACCGCGGAGGAGCTTCTCCACGTGAGGTTTCACGTGGTGGAGGATGCCCATGAGGAAGGCGCCGTCGAACGAGCCGAGCGCGTCGAGGTCCATGTTGCTTATGTCGTTCGCCTCGAAGCGGACGTGGGGCAAGTGCGCGGCGGCCGCGGACGCCCGCTCGATGGCGGCGCGCGACAGGTCGAACGCTCGGACCTCGGCGAAGGCGGGGGCGAGCCGCTCGATCGCGAAGGAGCCGTCTCCGCAGCCCAGCTCGAGCACCCGGTGCGTCGAGGCGAGGCCGATCCGGGTCGACGTGGCCATGGCCTCGTCGGCGACGCGGCGGATCACGTGATCGGCGACGCTCTCGGAGGCGTACATCGCCGCGGCGTAACCAACCTGACCCGCCCGCTCCCAGTGCTCCTCAGGCTTCTCGACCAAATGCGTCTCTCCGGGGAGGGGAGATCTTAGCGCTCGGATCCGCGCGTTCCAATCCGCGATCCCCGATGTTCTCATGAAAGTGGAGCGTCACGTCTGCCGAGCGCCTCGCGTCGAACCACGCTGTTTTCGATCGTCAAATGGGCGGTGGTGATCGGCATCCTCACTCACCTCGTATCCTCGGGGAGACTCGACGCGCGCCGTCTGAGGCCGACCTGGGAGATGCTGCCTTCTTACGGCCTGGCCTTCCTGTGCATCCTCGCTGTGATCGGCCTCGTGTCGATCCGGCACTGGCTGCTCCTGCGCGCCCTCGGGCTCTCGCTCAGGCTCCGGGAGGTCCTGAAGCTCGGCCTGATCGGGGCCTTCTTCAACACGTTCCTCCTGGGTGGCGTGGGGGGAGATGTCGTCAAGGTGGCGTACCTCGCTCATGGCACCCACGAACTCTCGAGGCCGGCCGCCAGCGTCATGATGGACCGTGCCCTGAGTCTCCTCGCGCTGTTCTTGCTGGGCTGTGGCGCGTTCCTCCTCGACCGGAGTGGTGCGGGGTCCGCGGACGGGGTCAGAGAGCTCAGGCTCGTCACCTTCGGCGTGCTCGGCACGATCAGCCTCTCGGTGCTCGCGAGCGGGATCGCCCTCGCCCGGGGCCGCGCCGCGGGCGTCCTCGCCTGGCTCGTCTCTCTCTCGGCCAGCGTCTGCATCGTCGCCCAGGGGGGCGTCTTCTCGAGACCGGATGCCCTCGCGCTCGGGGTCGCCGCCCTGGTCTCGCTCGGGTCCGTCGCGGTCGTTCCCAGCTGCCAGCCGGGCAGAACGCTCGAGGGCTTCGTGCGTCGCCAGGTTCCCCTCGGTGGCCAGATCATGGGCCTCGTCCAGGCCGTGCTCGCCTACCAGGGAGCGCTCGGGACCTTGGCCCTCGCGCTCGCGCTCTCGCTCGTCGTCCAGGCCGGCACGCTCTCGACGCTGTACTTCCTCACCCGGACCGTCTCCCCGGCGACCCTCGTCGACGTCCTCTTCGCCGCTCCCGCCGCGCTCCTGGCGAACCAGCTACCCGTCCCAGGCGGAGGGCTCGGCGTGGGCGAGGTCGCCTTCGAGACGACCCTCCGCCTCTGTCGCACCTCGGCGGGCGACCCGGTCACGGGCGGAGCCGAGGCGTTCGTCCTCTTCCGCTTGTTCTTGATCGCGGCCGGTCTCCTGGGTCTTCCGATCTATCTACGCGGCAGGGTCGAGCTCGAGCAGGCGAGGGGGGAGTACCGGAGGCTCGTCGCGGAGCGCGAGGACCTCACTCGAAGTAGATGAACTCGTAGTCGCCGGTGTAGCCGAAGTGGTTGAAGAGCCAGATCCACGCCGTGGTGTCGAAGAAGGCCTCGGCGGTGAGCGCCCAGCACTCGAGGTTGAAGAGCTCTTGCTCGTTCCGGTAGCTCTCGACCATGACGTACTTCTGCTTGCCGACACGCTCGATCTCCTCGAGGGCGCTCTTGAGCTCGAAGATGCGCAGGTTGTGGAGGCAGGCGAGCGACAGGACCAGGTCGAAGTGATGGTCCCCCCAGGGATAAGGGTCCTGAGCTCGGTGCCGGAAGAGGCTGCCGCGGATGCCCTCGGGGGCGTCGGCGAGGCCGTGCCGCGAGACATCGAACCCCGAGACCTCGGCTCTCGGCAGGAGCTGGTGCAGCTCGTGGAGGAGGTGTGCCTTGCCGCACCCCACGTCCAGGATCTTCGCGTCGGGCCCGAGGCCGTAGGTCTCGATCAGCTTCTCCGCGACGGGCTTCCACCTTCCGTCGTACTTGTAGCCGCCGTAGCCGTAGCGCCGATCACCGTCCCAGTAGTCGAGCTCGTACTCCTTCGCCTTGAGCATGCAACGGACCTTGTCGTCGACCATGCGCTCGACGTAGTTCCGTTTGGCCCTGCGGTGCAGCGGAGTCACGAGATTCAGGAGTCTGCCCATCGTCATCTCCCAGCGACGTTACCCGTCCGCACGGAGCAGCGCGCGGCCTCGCCCGAGCGGACGAGGGCGATCCCCTCGTTGATCCGCGCGAGGTCGACCTCGTGCGTGAGGAGCGGGCGCGGGTCGAGCCGCCCCGTCCCCTGGAGCCGCGCGAGACGCGGGATGTCGACCTCGGGGGACGCGTCGCCGCCGTGCGAGCCGGTGAGCACCTTCCCGAAGTGGAGTGGCATGGTGTCGATCGGCAGGCGCACGTCGTGGCGCGGGACGCCGACGAGGATCGTACGGCCCTTCGCGGTAGTCACGTCGCACGCGAGCTGCATGACGGGGAGGACGCCCGTGTTCTCGACGACGACGTCGGCGCCCCCCTGCCCCACCACGGAGAGGATCCCGGAGCGCGGGTCGCCGTCCTTGTTGCAGACGGTGTGCGTGGCGCCGAGCTTGCGCGCGAGCTCGAGCTTCGAGGGATAGAGGTCCACCGCGACGATCGGGTGCGCCCCCGCGAGCTTCGCGAGGAGGACGAGACTCTGCCCCACACCGCCCGCGCCGAGGATCACGAGCGACTCTCCGAGCTTGAGGCGCGCGTCGTTCGCGAGGACGCCGTAGGCGGTGAGGAGCGCGCAGCCGTAGAGGACGGCCGACCCCGCGTCGAGGTCGTGGGGGACCTTGGTGAGGCGGTTCTCCGAGACGACCGCGTGCCCCTGGAAAGTCGTGACGCGCCCCGCGTTCAGCTTCTTGCCCTTCCAGAGGTAGGAGGGCGTCGGACTCTCCGCGCCCAGGCCGGGACGCCAGTGGAGGACGACGCGGTCGCCCGGCTTGACGGTCGTGACGCACGGGCCGACCGCCTCGACGACGCCGACTCCTTCGTGGCCCAGGAGGTGCGGGAGGTACTTGTCCTCGCCCTTCACGCCGTCGATCTCGCCGAGCTGCGAGCCGCAGATCCCGCTCCGCTCGATCCGGACGAGCGTCTGCCCGAAGGTGGGCTCGGGGACCTCGACCTCTTCCACGACGAGCGGCGAGCGCTGCGCGACGAGGATCGCGGCGAGGGTCTTCATGCGGGCTCGAGCAGCTCGAGGACCTTGCCCTCGATGCCCTCGGGCGTGATCCCGTAGTGGCCCATGATCTGGGCCTGCGAGCCGTAGTGCTCGAGGAAGTGGTCGGGGAGGCCCACGCGCGCGAAGCGGAGCGGCCGCGCGAGCCGGGCTTCGGCGAGGACCTCGGCGACGGCGCCGCCGAGGCCGCCGAGCATGGTGCCCTCCTCGACGACGACGACAGCGCGCGCCTCGGCCGCGCGCTCGACGATCGCCTTCCTGTCGAGCGGCTTGATCGTGTGCGCGTGGAGGACGGCCGTGCGCACGCCGCGCGCCTCGAGGCGCTGGGCGGCGTCGAGCGTGATCGCCGTCGCCGCCCCCGTCGAGACGAGGAGCGCGTCCTTGCCTTCGCGGAGTGCGACCGCCTGGCCGATCTTGAAGGGCTTCCCGTCGTGCGGGATCACCTTGTCGCCGCCCTTGGCGAGGCGGATGTAGATCGGCCCGGGCCAGTCGAGGCTCTCCGGGATGAAGCGCTTCATCTCCTCGGCGTCCGAGGGGACGACGATCGTCATGTTCGGGAGCGCGCGGAGGATCGCCATGTCCTCGACGGCGAGGTGCGTCGGGCCGAGCGGCGCGTAGACCGTGCCGCCGCCGCTCGCGATGAGGCGGACCGGGAGCTTGTGGAGGCAGAGGTCGATCACGATCTGGTCGAAGCAGCGCCGCGTGAGGAAGGTCGCGATCGTGTTGAAGTAGACGACCTTCCCCTCGAAGGCGAGGCCGGCCGCGAAGCCGACGAGGTGGCCCTCGGAGACGCCCTCCATGATGAAGCGGTCGGGGAACTCGGAGGCCATGCCCTCGAGGTCGCGCTTCGAGATGTCGGAGCCGAGGAAGACGACCCGCGGGTCGCGCTTCGCGAGCTCGTGGACGCCGCGGAGGATCGTGCGTCTCACGCGCGCCCCTCCTCGAGCGCGCGGCGCAGGCGCGCGAGCTCTTCGTCCGCGATCTTGTTCGTGTGGTGCCAGTCGGGGTTGCACTCCATGAAGGAGACGCCCTTCCCCTTCACGGTGCGTGCGATGAGGACCCCGGGCTTGCCTTCGTCGAACGGGAGACGCTCGAGAGCCGCGCGGAGGGCGGCCGGGTCGTGACCGTCGCACTCCTTCACGGCCCAGCCGAAGCTCCGCCACTTCTCGGCGAAGGGCTCGAGGCCGCTCACTTCTTCCGTGGACCCGTAGCACTGGAAGACGTTGCGATCGACGATCGCCGTCAGGTTCGTGAGCTTGTGCTTCGCGCCGCCGAGGGCGGCCTCCCAGACGGAGCCCTCCTCGCACTCGCCGTCGCCGAGGACCGCGATCACGCGGTGCGACTTCTTGTCGATACGCGCGGCGAGAGCCATGCCGACCGCGACCGAGAGGCCGTGGCCGAGGGAGCCGGTCGAGACCTCGACGCCCGGGATCCCGAACTCGACGTGTCCCCCGAGGAGCGCCCCGAACTCGCAGAAGCGGTCGAGCTCCGCCTCGGGGAAGAACCCCTTCTCCGCGAGGAGGACGTACTGCGCCATGCAGCCGTGCCCCTTGCTCAGGATGAAGCGGTCCCGTCCGTCCCAGCGCGGCTTCTTCGCGTCGTAACGGAGCACGTGGTCGTAGAGGACGCGGAGGATCTCCGTCACCGAGAACGCTGAGCCGAGGTGACCGCGCCGCGAGCGGGAGAGCATGTCGATGAGGCGCCGGCGGAGCGCGAGCGAGCGCTCGTCGAAGGCGGTCCGGCTAGAGCTCATCGTGCCGCCGTTCGAGCGCGACACGGGCCTTGCGGAGCTGGGCCGGCCGCGCGTCGAGCGCCGGGTCGCCGCCCGCGAGGCGCCGCCGTTCGCGGCCTTGAGGCAAGAATTCGTTCAGCAGGATGAGGCACCATTTGATGGACCAGAGAGGATAAAGACGCCGCAAGCGCGCGTAAAGCGCGCTCTCGCGCCCGATGAGACCGATCGTCTCGTCGAGGAAGCCGCGCGCGAGCGCGGCCGGGATCGGCACGGCGGGCTGGAGGAGGGCGTCCGCGAGCATCTTCGCGGGGTCGTCCCAGCCACCGTACTCGAAGTCGATGAAGACCCAGCCCGAGGGCGTCCTCAGCGCGTTGTGGAAGCCGTGATCGGACGGGCTCAGGGTGCGCTCCGTGACCGGGAGGAGGAGGTCGGCGTCGGCTGCTCCGAGCACGCGGTCGCGCACCTCGCCGAAGGCGCGAGAAAGGTCGCCCTCCACGAAGGAGAGCGCTTCGCGGCCGAGCTCGTCCTTCTCGGTGTCGGCGCGGAGACGCTCGAAGCGGCGCTCGAGGACCTGCACGAGCTCGCGCGGCGAGAAGGTCGCCTCGGCGGCGAGGGGGAGCGCGGCCGTGCCCGTCCGCTCGCGGAGCGACCAGAGCGAACCCAGGAAGCGTGCGAGCGCGCTCACGTCCGCGGCGCCGATCTCGCCCGGCGCGGGGCGCGCGCCCTCGATCCAGGAGTAGACGGCGAGCGAGCGCTCGAGGGATGCGGCGACGGGCTCGGGCACGCAGCGCACGCCCTCGCGCCAGAGGAACGAGAGGAGCCCGAATTCGCGCTCGAGGCGGTCGCGGCCGTCGCGGCCCGGGTGGTGCGCGTAGCCCTTCACGAGCCAGGAGCGCTCCCCCGCCCGCGCGCGGAGCGCGAGGTTGTTCCCGCCGCCCGCGACGCGCTCGAGCGCGTCGAGGCGCGTGTGGAGGAGCTCCTCGACGGCGCCCTTCTCGATCACGGAGCGGGGCCGAGGAGGAGGTCCTGGATCGCGCGGAAACTCCGGCCCGCCTGAACCCCGGGGAGCGCCTCGTGCGCGCCCGCGGGGTCGTAGAGGATCCTCGTCACGCCCGCGGGGAAGCTCGCGTGCTGGAAGACGTCGGGGAGGTCGTCCACGAAGGCTCCGTGCCCCTCGGTCTGGACTCGCTCGACCTTCGCCTGGAGCGTGCCCTCGAAGAAGACGTCCTTCGGCTTGACTCCGAGTCGCGTGAAGAAGCCTCGCGCCTCGAGGAAGCCGCGCGCCGCGTCGCGGAGGCTCACGCGCGGTCCGAGCGCCGGGAACTCCGTCTTGTGGCTCACGATCCCGACGCGGACCCCGCGCCGCGCGCACTCGAGGAGGAGGTCCTCGAGGCCCGGCGCGACCTCGGCCTCGCTGATCCGCGTCCCGTACATGATCCCCTGGAGCTCGGTCCACGGCGTGTTGCCGTCGGGCTGGCTCCAGAACCAGCCGCGGATCGCCTTCTTGCCCGCGGGGACCTCGCGCGGCATACCGTAGAGTTCGACCGCGCAGGTGTGGAGGAGCCGGTCGTAGATCACGACCGTGTTGTCGAAGTCGAGCCCGATCGAGAGGGGCCGCGCCGCGCTACTCACCGATGAGGGCGTCCATCCAGTGGTGCAGGATCGTCGCGTGGCTCGTCTCGGCGTTGCCGTAGGTCTTGGCCTCGACCCAGAAGTTGAGGTCGCCCGCGCGGCGGAGTGGGTTCTCGGCGCCCATGGCGGAGAGCGAGACGATGAAGACGCCCTTCTCTCGCGCGGCGGCGACCCCGGCGAGGATATTGGGCGACTTCCCCGAGCTCGAGATCGCGACGAGCATGTCGCCCGGCTGTCCGCGGTGCCGGATCGGCTCCGCGAAGACGTGCTCGTAGCCCAGGTCGTTCCCGAGCGCGGTCACGAGCGCGGGGTCGGTGAAGACCTGCGTGAAGATCCGGCCGTTCTTCGCCACGTCGGCGGCGAAGTGGCTCGCCATGGAGGCGCTCGCGCCGTTGCCGACCATGTAGCAGTAACGGCGCTCCTTGCGGACGCGGAGGGCCTCGTCGTACCAGACCTGAAATCCACGATCGGGCTCGAGCGACTGCCCCGTCCGATCCGTGACCTGGACCCGGGCCAGGATCCCGGCGAGCGCTCCGACCTTGTCGCTCCAGCTCATGATCTTCTCCGCCCCGCCACTCTATCCGGAAGTCTTCGCCGAGCGGGCCGATTTGAGCAGGTAGCGCGCGTTCTTGACGATCGCGTCACTGCGGATCGGCTCCTTGTTGCCGACGATGTTGGCGGCCACGGCCCCAGAGAGGTTCGAAAGGATCGCCGTCAACTCGACGGGGGCCTCGACGCGGCCGCAGAGCGCCGCCGTCGAGAAGAACGCGTCGCCGGCGCCGACCGTATCGACCGTGCTCTTGATCATGGCGGGACAGCTGTGAGTCGTGCCCGTCGCCGTGCAGACGAGCGACCCCGAGGAACCGAGGGTCAACCAGCCGTGACGCGCCCCGAGGCGGCGCGTGAGGTCGGTCATGAGCTCGAACTCGCTCACGTGGCGCTTCCCCGCCGCGAGGCGGAGCTCGGTCTCGTCCATGGTGAAGAGGTTGCAGCGGCGGTAGCGGGTGATCAGGTTGAAGCCGTAGTTGTAGCTGTTCGACTGGACGTTGAGCGCGAGCCAGCTCGCGCGGTCCTCGACGAGCTTCTGGACGGCTGGGTCCACGTAGCCGTGACCGTAGTCGCAGAGGACGACGAGGTCGCTCTGCTCCACCTCGGCGGCGATCCGCGCGAGGAGCTGCTCGCGGAGGACGCGCGGCGGGTCGTCCGTGATCTGGTTCACGGCGAAGAGCTTGACGAGATCCTTCCTCTTGCCGGGGCGCTCGACGTAGCGCTGCTTCAGGATCGTCTGGTAGTCGGGGCTCCTCAGGAGCTCGAGGTCCACGCCCTCGCCTTTCATCTGCTGGAGGGCCGTGTCGAGCCAGGGCTCGGTCCCGGCGAGCGCGAGGTACTTCACCCGCTTGCAGTGGAAGGAGGCTATGTGCCGCGCGATCGCGAGCGCGCCGCCCAGGTAGTCCTCCTCGTGCTCACGCCGCATGGAGAGGACGCGCGCCTTGGCCGTGAGACCCTGGACGTGGCCGTAGGTGTAGCGGTCGATGATGAGGTCGCCCAGGACGAGCACACGCAGGCTCGCGATCCGCGCGAGCACCGGGTCGAGCTGGTCCGTCGCATCCTTGGGCTCGATCGATTCGAGGTACTCGCGGACCTCGGGGTCGAGCGCATCGAGATGGCTCGCTATGAGCTGGGTCGAGCTGTGGAGGGGCTCGCCCACGAAAACGACCCGGCCGCCCACGCGCTCGACCGTAGCGGCGTCCTCGTCGATCCGACGGTCGGTCTCGTTCTGGGGCGACGCGTACTCGGTTCCCTTGCAGTAGACGTGCGGGCGGACCTTCTCGATCACCTCGATCGCATGCGGGTGGGGGACGACGACGACGTAGTCGACGATCGAGAGGTGAGCGAGCTGATAGGCGCGCTGCTCGTCGCCGAAGACGGGCCTCCCGGGCCCCTTGTTCACGAAGGGCGCCGAGGTGACGGAGACGACGAGGACGTCGCCGTGCTTCTTGGCCGCCTCGAGGTGCTTCAGGTGCCCCGGGTGCAGGAGATCGAAGGTCCCGTGGCAGTGGACGATCTTCCGACCGGCGCGTCGGGCCTCCTCGAGGGTCTCGCCGCAGGTCGTGAACGGGAGGATCTTCTCGTGCATTCTCGGCGGATCATAAGATCTTGATGGCGGCGGAGCCACGCGATTCAAGGCCCGGCGCGCCCACGTAGCCGTGGACGATGAACTTGTGCCCGGACCAGCCGTAGGAGCCCCAGTCGCTCTGCGCGATCGCGTACTTTCGGGTGAGCTCGGCCCACGCGCGCCGCTCGCCGAAGTCGTTCGCGGCGCGGTTGCAGTTCCAGTCGTCGAAGAGGACCGCGGCGCCGGGCGCGATCCTCGCCCCCGCGAAGAGCGGGTCGAGGCAGTCGAGCGTCGACTGGTAGAGGTCGCAGTCGACGTGGAGGAGGGCGAACCGCGTCCCGGGCGCGATCTCGGACACGGTCTTCGCGAACCAGCCCTCGTAGATCTTGAACCGCGAGGCGCTCAGGTACTCGGCGCAGCGCGCGCGGAGCTCCTCGGGCGTGATCCCCCGGCAAGTGCCGGGACCCCAGACGCCCGCCGCGACGTGCGCCGAGCGCTGGTCGACCTCGCTCGTCGACCTGGGGAGGCCCTCGAAGCTGTCGAAGAGATGAAGGGTCTTGTCGGGCGCGTAGTGCGCGAACGCCGCCATGGCCGCGGCGAGGACGCGCGCCGTCCGGCCCGTCATCGAGCCGAACTCGACGACGTCGCCCTGGACGGCGGCGCCCGCGACGTACTGGACGGCGAAGAAGAGCGCGTCCGCGACCGCCTGGTTCGAGAGCGCCTCGGGCCCGTAGAGGCTCTCAGCGGCGGGCGAGATGCGCCCCGAGAGCTCGGGAACGCTCGCGAGCGTCTTCTTCGGCGGCTCCTGGGCCCCGGGTCCGCCGTCCGGTGGCGCGACGCTCGGCCGCGCGAAGATCGGACGCTCGATCCCGAAGATCGCCTTCGCGCGGACGACCGCACGCGTGACGGCGTGACGCAGAGTCGGGATACGAAACCTCGCGATCGGCATGCTATCAGGTCGCCCGCCTATACTCGTGGCCCATGAGCCCCGCGGCGACGCACACGTTCCTCGTCCTCGGCAGCAACTCGTTCACCGGGTCCCACTTCGTCGAGGTCCTCCTCGAGGCGGGCCATGACGTCCTCGCGACGAGCCGCTCCGCCGAGCCGGGCGCGGTCTTCCTCCCCTACCGCTGGCCCGAAGGCGCGGAGACCCGGAAAGGCCGGCTCGAGGTCCGCCGCCTCGACCTGAACGAGGACCGCGCCGCGATCCTCTCCCTCGTCCAGGAGAGGCGCCCCGAGTACGTCGTCAACTTCGCCGCCCAGAGCATGGTCGCCCAGAGCTGGGACAGCCCCGAGGACTGGTTCCGCACGAACACCCTCGCGACGGTCGCGCTCCACGAAGGGCTCCGGCGCTGCTCGTTCCTCCGCCGTTACGTCCACGTCTCGACGCCCGAGGTCTACGGGAGCTGCCAGGGCCTCGTCCGCGAGGACGCGCCGCTCAACCCGAGCACGCCCTACGCCGTCTCCCGCGCCGCGGCGGACATGAGCTTGAGGACCTTCCACGCGCGCTGGGGCTTCCCCGTCGTAACGACGCGCGCCGCGAACGTCTTCGGGCCGGGCCAGCAGCTCTACCGGATCGTCCCGCGCGCGATCCTCTGCGCGCTCGCGAAGAAGAAGCTCAAGCTCGACGGAGGGGGGCGCTCGGTCCGCTCCTTCATCCACGTCCGCGACGTGGCCGAGGCCACGCTCCAGCTCGCCCTCGGGGGCGTCCCGGGCGAGGCGTACCACCTCTCGACCGACCGCCACCACACGATCCGCCAGGTCGTCGAAGAGGTGTGCCGCCAGACCGGCGCCTCGTTCGACGAGATCGTCGAGGTCGTGGACGACCGTCCGGGGAAGGACCAGGCGTACCTCCTCGACAGCGCGAAGGCGCGCGCGCTGGGCTGGCGGCCGCGGCGGACCTTCGAGGAGGGCGTCGCCGAGACGATCCGCTGGATGCACGGCTCGCTCGACGCGATCCTCCGCGAGCCCGCGGACTACGTGCACAAACCCTGAGGGGCCGCCGCCTCAGCCCGGAGACGTGCGTCGCTTCGGGAGGATGTCGCCCTCGATCCCGAGCAGGCCCTTCGTGCGGACAACCGCGGCCGTGATCGCGTCGCGCCCGTGCATGTGCGCGATCGCGGCGAAGATCCGACAGATCCGCCACGCGAGGATCGCCATGGTCCCGGCGAACCCGAGCTGGACCACGTAGCCGCCGCCGTCGCCGCCAGCGGGCGAGGCCTGCGCGAGCTCGAGGAAGAGGTCGACGTAGCGGTCGGTGACCGCGCCCATGTCGAACTCCGCCATGATCCGCTCGCGGCCCGCGCGCGCGAGGCGCGCCGCGAGCTCGCGGTCCTGGAGCAGGCGGACGATCGCGGCGGCGAGCGCGCCCGGGTCGTCCACCGGGACGAGGAGCGCCTCCTTCTCGTGGGTGGCGACCTCCGTCGTGCCCGGGATCGCGGTCGCGACCGACGGCGTCTCGCACGCGAGCGCCTCGAGGAGGGCGTTCGGCAAGCCCTCCGCGCCCGAGGGGAGCACGAAGACGCTCGCGGCGCGGTGGAGGGCCGGGACGTCCGCCCGCGCGCCGAGGAAGGCGACCTTGTCCGCGACCCCGAGCTCGACCGCGAGCCGCCGGTATTCGTCGAAGCGCGCGCCCTGCCCCGCCGAGGCGAGGCGCGCCCCGGGAACCTTCTCGAGGACCTGCTTGAAGGCGCGGAGGAGGACGTCGACCTTCTTCTGCGAGTCGTGACGTCCGACGAAGAGGATCACCTGGCGGTCCTTCGCGTCGCCGAGCTCGGGGAGCGCCGCCGCCGACCCCGCGCGCGAGAAGCGCTCGGTATCGACGCCGTTGCGGATCCTCACGAACCGCCTCGGGTCCAGGCCCGCCTCCTCGGCCTCCGCGCGGATCTCCTCGGAGATCAACACGCAGCGGTCCATGCGGCGGAGCGCGTCGAGGACCGCGCCGGCGTCCTCGAGGCGCTCGAGGGTGCGGAAGTCCCCGAACTCGCCCCCGCAGGCGAACTTGACGACGGTCGGCTTCCCCGTCGCCTTGGCCATGCGCGCGGCGTGGAAGGCGCCCGTGTACTGGACGCCGTAGATCACGCCGACCTTCCGACGGCGCCGCATGAGGGCGTAGGTCCCGACGACGTCGATCAGGTCGCGGACCGCGTAGAGCGTCCAGTTCGGGAACGACGGGACGCGGACGATCTCGATCGTGCCCCGCTTCTCGTACCAGGGCTTCGTCGTCCGGGGCGGCAGCCGGAACCTGGGTTCGCGCCACGTCGTCACGATCGTGACGGGGATCTCCCGCGCCGCGAGCCGCTCGGCGAGCCGCAGGGCCTGCCGCTCCATGCCCCCGACCGCGTCTATGTTGTGCACGACGATCGCGACGCCGCGGAGCCCCCGGCGCCTGGTCAAGCGGCGCGCCCGTCGGGGCCCGCGCTCCCGCCGCGGGGCCGGCCGAGGATGTCGCCCTCGACACCGAGGAGCCGCTTCCCGGCGACGACGACCGCCGTGACGATCGCGCGGAGCGTCGCGGCGAAGACCGCGAGCCGCCACCGCCTCACCTCGTTCGCGGCGCGGAGCACGGCCCCCGCGAGAAGGACCGTGAGGACCGCGTCGCGGAGCCAGACCGGCCCCTCGGGCACCCACGAGGGCGGCGGGACGAGCTCGTTCCGGCGCTCCTCCCGGCTCTCGGGCGGCGTCCGCAGCCCGGAGCCCTCCGGCAGGACGCCGCGCACGCTGTGCATGGAGGGCTCCGGCAGGGCGCGCGCGTCCTCGAAGCCGAGCTCCTCGAACCAGTGCACGACCTCGGGCTCCGTGTGGAGCCACTGGTAGTGCGGCGAGTACCAGTCGAACGTGTTGAGCACGCGCCAGGCGGGATCCTCGTGCATGGCGACGAAGCAGAGCTTCTCGAGCTGGACCTGCGTGGGCGGGCTGACGAGGGCCCGCGAGGCCTGGAGGCACTGGTAGAGCGGGATCCCGCCGTGCGAGAGGAAGTGGAGCCAGCCGTGCGACATGGCCGTCGTGTACCGCCGGTATCGCGACGCGTAGTCGAGGAAGTCCGAGTACCGATAGACCGCGATCGCCGCGACGCCGCCCGGCTTCAGGTAGCGGGCGATCGTCCGGAAGGCGTCGCGCGTGGACGGCGTGTGGTGGAGGACGCCGATCGAGTAGACGATGTCGAACGTCTTCTCCTTGAAGGGGAGCTTGAAGAGATCGGCCTGGGCGATGAACGCGCGCTCGCCCTGGCGTGCCAGGTTCTCGCGCGCCGTGAGCACGGCCTGCGAGAGGTCGACGCCGACCACGGAGCCGCCCCAGCGCGCCACGACGTCGGCGTAGCGCCCGGTCCCGACGCCCACGTCGAGGACGAGCTTCCCGCGGACGTCCTCGGGCCCGAGGCCGGTCTTCTCACGGAACTCGCGCTCCGAGATCCGGCTGCGGGCCGAGTCGAACTGCGTCTTCCGGTGGCGGCGCCACTCGTACCCGAAGTTCTGGACGTAGTGCTCGGAGTCGACGAAGCGCGGGATGCCGTCCACGATCGGCCAGACGCGCCCGCACCCGCGGCACGCGAACCCGGCTCGCTCCGCGTCGAGGTCGCCGCGGCAGGCGGGGCACGCACCGATCCGCGCGAAGTCGACTCGGGCGACCCCGGACTCGACGGCAACCGTCATGCGCGCAACTGTACCGGAGCACCGGAGGGCGTCAAGCTCGCCGGGCGCCGCATCCCCGCGGCCCCGAGGACCGGGTAGGCTACCCGTCCATGGCTTCGCGGCTCTCCTCCCTCCTCCTCCGCGTCCTCGGCTTCGCACCCTTTCGCGCCGTGTTCCTGTGGCTCGGGGTCAGGTTCGAGTCCGCGATCCGGTCGTACTTCTTCGTCCGCCAGGAGCTGCTGCCGCCGGGCGCGGGGGTCGGCGGCCGCGGCGTCTACCAGGCCGTGATCGAGGACGGGCTCCAGAGGGCGACGCCCGCCGAGCGCGAGGCCATGCTCGACGAGGTCATGCGGCTCGCCGACCGCGCCGAGAAGGACCGCCTCGCCCGCTGGGCCGGCCGCCGCCTCGCGGAGGACGCCGACCCCGCGGCCCTCGAGCGCGTCCTCGAGCAGGCGCTCGAGAAGTCCGCGCCGGCGCGGAAGCAGCGCCTCTACGGCTGGGTCGAGGACCGCTCCGCCCTCGACCAGCACACCGTCCACTACGCCGAGCGGGCCTTCGAGTGGATGCGCCGGGAGATCGAGGCCCACCGGGGCCCCATCCGCGGGCTCCGAATCCTCGAGCTCGGCCCCGGGCACATGCTCGTTCCCGGGGTCCTCTTCTACGTCCACGGCGCCCGGAGTTACACGGGCGTCGACCTCTTCCCGATCGCCGGGCGCTCGAGCGAGCTCTACGCGCGCCTCCGCCACCACCTCGCCGAGTGGCCGCCACTCATCCCCATGGGCGGCCTCGCCGACGCGCGGGCCGAGGCGCTCCGCCGCTTCGACGAGGTCGTAAAGCTCGACGGGCCCGAGGCCGTCCTCGACGAGACCAAGGTCACGTGCCGCTACCCCGTGGACGCCGCCAGGCTCCCCTTCCCCGACGCGAGCTTCGACGTCGTCTTCTCGATCGCCTCCTTCGAGCACTTCTCCGACCCCGTGGCCGCCATCCGCGAGTGCACGCGCGTCATGGCGCCGGGCGGCCTCGCGCTCCACCAGATCGACCTCCGCGACCACCGCGACTTCTTGAAGCCGCTCGACTTCCTCCGCTACGACGACGAGGAGTGGAAGAAGCTCCACACGGACCTCTTCTGCTTCACGAACCGCTTCCGGAAGAGCGACTTCGAGCGCGCCTTCGCCGAGTCCGGCCTCGCCGTCTCCTCGGTCGCCGTGAACATGAAGGCGACGATCGACCCGGCGCTCCGCTCGCAGCTCCACCCGCGCTTCCGCGACCGCCCGGACGAGGACCTCGAAGCGCTCTCGGCGTTCTTCGTCGCGAGGAACGGTCGGTGAGCGTCCTCACGCGCCTGATCCTCGGCCTCCTGCGCCTCCAGGCCATCCGCGCGCTGTTTCTCTTCGTGGCCCCGCTCGTCGAGCGCGCGATCAGTCACTTCTATGGCGCCAAGAAGGTCGTCCTCGACGAGGAGCTCCACGGCGAGACCGACCGCCGCTTCGCGCGCCTCGTCGACGCGCGCTCGGAGGAGATGCTCCTCTCGGTCGTCGAGCACGCCCTCTCGAAGGCGACGCCCGCCGCGCGCCGGCGCTTCTTCCTCTGGGCCGAGGAGCGCTCCTCGCAGGACCCGGCCGGCCTCGCCTACGCGGAGCGCACCTTCGAGGGCCACAAGGCCGCGATCCTCCGCGCTCGGGGGGCGCTCGAGGGCGCGCGGGTCCTCGAGCTCGGCCCGGGGCAGACGCTCGTGACGGGCGTCCTCCTCTACGTCCACGGCGCCAGGAGCTACGAGGCGGTCGACCTCTGGCCCGTCCCCGAGCAGGACCCGGCGATCTACGCTCGCCTCCGGGCTCACCTCTCCTCGCGGCCCGAGCTCCTCGTCCGCTTCGACGAGGTCGTCCGCTTCGAGGGCCCGAGCGTCCGCATCGACCCGGAGAAGATCCGCTACCGGCACCCCGTCGACGCCGGCGCCCTGCCCTCCCCCGACGCGAGCTTCGACGTCGTCCTCTCGCTCGCCGCTTTCGAGCACTTCTCCGATCCGGAGGCCGCGATCCGAGAGTGTGCGCGCGTCACGGCGTCGGACGGCGTGAACCTCCACCAGATCGACCTCCGCGACCACCGCGACTTCGCGAAGCCGCTCGAGTTCTTGAAGGCGAGCGAGGAGGAGTGGCAGCGCCTCGCCGCCGGGAAGCCCTCCTTCACGAACCGCTGGCGGAAGAGTGACTTCGAGCGCGCCTTCGCCGCGGCGGGCTTCGTCGTCTCGCCGATCGAGGTGAACGCGCGGACGAGCGTCGACGCCGTGCTCCGTGCGAGCTTCGACGCGCGCTACAGGGATCGGTCGACCGACGACCTCGAGGCGATCTCCGTCTTCTTCGCGCTCAGACGCTCACCCGCTGCGGCACCGGCTTCGCCACATCGATCCACTGCCGGAACCACACCTCGAGCATGAGGAGCGTGAAGAGAGCGTACTGCTGCCCGCCGCGCGCCTTGTGCTCGTCGATCAGCCCGCGCACGCCTTGAGGGTCGAGGACGCCGCGCTCGCGGGCTCGCTTATCGAGCAGCACGTCTTCCAATAACTTCGAGAACCCGCCCTTGAACCAGACCTCGATCGGGACGCCGAAGCCCATCTTCTTGCGGGTGAGCGTCGTCTCGGGGAGCCGCTGCCGGAGGGCCTCGCGGAGGACCCACTTCCCCGTGAGCCCGCGCATCTTGAGCGCGAAGGGGAGGCGCGCGACCTTCTCGACGAGGATGTGATCGAGGAGCGGCGCGCGCGTCTCGAGGCCGTAGGCCATGCTCGCCACGTCCACCTTCACGCAGATGTCGTCGGGGAGGTAGGTCGTGAAGTCCGCGTGCGCGCACTTCTCGGTCCAGTTCTCGCCGTCCGACTTCTCGATCCGCTCGCGGAGGAGCGCCTGCGAGTCGAAGCCGGCGAGAGAACGCACGTAGTCCTGGGCCATGACGCGCCGGCGCGTGTCGGGCGAGGTCGGCTCGACCTGGCAGAAGTAGCGCTCGATCATCGGGAGCCGGCTGCGCCAGCGCGCCGCGAGGAGGTGGTCGGTGAGGCCGCTCCTCGCCCCCACGCCGAGACCATAGAGGAGGCCGACCACCGAGCGGTTCTTCGCGAGAGCGCGGAGGGGGGCGGACATCCCGTCGAGCCGTTCCTCGACGCGAATCCCCGTGTAGCGGCCGTAGCCGCAGAAGACCTCGTCGCCCCCGTCCCCCGAGAGCGCGACGGTCACCTGTGAGCGCGCGAGCTTCGAGACCGCGCTCGTCGGGAGGAGCGAGCTGTCGGCGAAGGGCTCGTTGTAGTGCCAGGAGAGCTTCTCGATCCCCTCGAGCGACTCCGGCTTCAGGACGAGCTCGGTGTGGTTCGTCTTCACGTGCTCGGCGACGAGTCGCGCGTACTCGGACTCGTCCCACGCCTTCTCCTCGAAGCCGATCGCGAAGGTGCGGACGGGCGTGCTCGACGCGCGCTGCATGGAGGCGACGACGGCCGAGGAGTCGATCCCGCCCGAGAGGAACGCGCCGAGCGGCACGTCCGAGATCATGCGGAGCTTCGTCGCTTCGTCGAGCGTCTCGAGGATCTCCTCCTGGATCCGCTCGAGCCTGTCCGTGCGCTTGGGGCCCATGGAGAGCTCCCAGTAGCGCTTGATCCTGAGCTGCCCGTCGCGCGAGACGGTGAGCGTGTGCGCGGGCGGGAGCTTCCGTATGTTCTTGAAGGCTGTCTCGGGCGAGGGGACATAGCCGAGCGTCAAATAGTGAGAGAGCGCCTGGAGGTCTGGCTCGCGGGGGACGCTCGGGTCTTCGAGGATCGCCTTGATCTCACTGCCGAAACGCAGGGTCTGGCCGTCGGTCCAGTAGTGGAGGGGCTTCTTCCCGATCCGGTCGCGGGCCAAGAAGAGCTGCTGCTTCTTCTTGTCCCAGATCGCGAAGGCGAACATGCCGCGGAGGCGCTCGACGACGCGCTCGCCCATCTCCTCGTAGAGGTGGACGATCGTCTCGGTGTCCGACCGCGAGTGGAAGCGGTGGCCTTTCTTCTCGAGCTCCTCTTTGAGCGACTGGAAGTTGTAGATCTCGCCGTTGAAGACGATCCAGACCGTGCCGTCCTCGTTCGAGAGCGGCTGCG